>JAUNNO010000022.1 GCA_030531425.1 bacterium | reverse complement strand
ACCGATTCATTTATCATTAGTTTTTGGTTCCACCAACACTACTTGACATTGAACCGTTAAATATGTATTTATAATAATCATTTGAAACTATCATTCTACTTATTGCAACTCTATTGTTTACTATATTATTTATTCTTTCTACATATCCTTCTGGAACATTAGAATTAGCAACAAACTCTGAAGTACTTGCATAATATGTTCCATAATTAGTAACCCAGGATTTATCTTTAAATATAGCAATACCATCACTTGTACTTAGTATATCTTTTCCAATAATTAATCTAGAATCATAATCTATACCAAATAAATTATAAACTGTTGGAATTATATCTATAGACATTCCAACTTTATCTATTTTAGTATTTTTTATTTTAGAATTATAAATAATTAAATTGTTACTATTTGCTTCTATTAAACTATCGCGTTCATAAGTAGATAACATATTGATATATTCAATTGGCAAATTATATGGGTAATGATCTGCTACAAGCACAATAACCGTATCATCTAATTTTTGTGCTTCTTCTAATTTTGATACTAAATGTTCTAAAGCCCTATCTAATTCTATTTGAGTAGCTAAATATCCCTTTACATCTTCAGGATAATCTAAATGATCCACTAAATCTTTATTTTTTCTAGCAATAGAATTATTAGAATAATCATAATAGAAATGGCCTGATACTGTCATATAATACGCTAAAAATGGTGAGTCACTATTTATATAATCAGGTATTGTTGCATCAATCATTTCAATATCGCTTTGGGGCCACCTTTCACAGTTAATGGATTTTTCAAGACCATTATAACATCCTTTAAAATTTTCAAAACCTTGACTTTTTAAATAAACATTTCTATCTTGAAAATATGCACTATTATTATGATATGCAAATGTATTATATCCCAAATTTTTAAATACATTTGCAAGACCATATGGATAGTTACCTGTACCACTTCTCCATTTGGATAATATTGTATTATCAGCATAAAGACCTGTTATAGCTTGAAATTCACCACCTATAGTAGATAAATTATTAGATGTATAAAAATTTTCAAAATCAAATCCATTGTGAATTAATTTATAAAGTGTAGGAGTAAGATCTTTACTTACTGCTATTTCACTAAAAGATTCTGCAACTATAAATACCAAATTTTTATTTTTAAACATTCCTGTATATTCATTTTGCTTTGTACCAGAATCATTTGACATATACTTATTAATTGTATATATGTCACCATCTCCACCTTCAAAATTCAATTCTAATTTATTATCATTATACTCAATAACTTCCTCTTCTACTGGTTCTAATTCTTCTTCTATAACTATTTTTTCACTAAAACCAAATATAGTCCTATATATATCTAAATAAGTAGTAAATGGCACACCTAGTTTTTGTATATTTAATGATACATTGTTTGTTTCAAATATTAAATTATATATAGATCCTGTATTTTTTCTTTGTATGAATATATTAAACAAATATACTGAAATAGAAATTATAAATATACAAAAATATATTACAAAATTCTTAAGCGTTATTTTTTTTAAGTTTATTTTTTTATTAAAAATTATTAAAAAAACTAAAGGTAAAAATAAAAGTATAACAACGTGTAAATTTTGTAGTATTGATAAAATAATATTCTTACCAAACTTTAATGTTTGATCGGATTGTCTAAATAGAGCAATAGAAAATGGTGTTATAAAAACTTTATAAAATATATAATATAAACTATACCAAAATCCCATAAAAGAAAAAACTATATAACTCACTATTTTATTTATTTTTTCCCTAAATAATCCAGTTATAAAATATATTATAAATGAATTTACAAAGCAAAATAAAATTATATTAACTATTGAATCTTTTAAAATCGTACCATAAGCAAATAAGTTAAATATTAATTCTAAATATATAAGTACAAATAATATAACAAGATATCTTTTTATTTTCATAAATCACATCCAACTTCTATTTAATACATTATTATTATAGCTCAAATTTTAAATTTTAAAAGTAATTATAAAAATAAGACCCACGGATATCTTTTAGGTAAATTAAGTTCAAAAGTTAATCTTTCTTTAGTTATCGGATGATCAAACTCTATCTTCTTTGAAAATAAAGCTATACTATCACCTACATTAGCATTTTTATTATATTTTAAATCACCATATAAAGGATGATTCCTAGATGAAAATTGTACTCTTATTTGATGAGATCTACCTGTTTTTAAATTGATTTTAACTAAAGATAAGTTATTCTTAAAATCAATTAATTTATAATTTAATTCTGCATCTAATCCTTTAGGATCAACTCTAACTATATTATTTTTTCTATCTTTTAGAAGTTTATCTTTTAAGGTATCTTCTTTTTTTAAAATACCTTCTACTACTGCGTAATATTCTTTTTTAAAAGTCCTATTTCTAATTTGTTCACTTAATCTTTTAGCACACTTACTAGTTTTAGCAAATACCATTATTCCTCCAACTGGTCTATCTAGTCTATGAACAAGCCCTAAATATACATTGCCTTTCTTTTGGTCTCTTTTTTTTATATAATTTTTTAACATACTTAAAAAATCTAAATCTTTACTTATATCTTCTTGTACAGGAACATTTATAGGTTTTTCTACTATTAAAAGATGATTATCTTCATATATTATATTAATCATTTGATTCCCATCTTCCATATATACCACATGGTAATATTAAATTATTTCTTGTTATTGGAAGACCTATTTCTCCAGAAGTGGTTACTCCACCATATTTAGCTTCTAAAGATGTTTTTAATATATTATAAAGAACTGTACTAGATATTCCAGTAGTATATGCATTTATTAAGAAAAATAATGGTTTATCACTTAATACTTTCATACAAGCTTCTATTAAAATATCTAAATTTTGTTCAAATTTCCAAACCTCACCATTTGGTCCTCTTCCATAACTTGGTGGATCCATAATGATTACATCATATTTATTACCACGTCTTGCTTCTCTTTCTACAAATTTTAAACAGTCATCTACTATAAATCTTATTTTGTTATTCTCTAAGTTACATAATTTCATATTTTCCTTTGCCCATTCACTCATTCCTTTAGAAGCATCCACTTGAACTACTTCTATAGCCCCAGCAGATGAAGCTGCCATTGTTGCTGCACCAGTATAAGCAAATAAATTTAATACTTTAATATCTCTTTTTGCATTTTTTATTTTATTCATAGAAAAATCCCAGTTTACTGCTTGTTCTGGAAAAAGTCCAGTATGTTTGAAATTTGTAGGACTTACTTTGAATTTTAAATTCTTATAATTCACAGTCCAAAATTCAGGTAAGTTTGTATTAAAATCCCAATATCCTCCACCTTTATTAGATCTGTGATAAAAACCATCTACATTATTCCAAGAATCATCTTTAATTGTGTTCCACATAGCCTGTGGCTCTGGTCTTCTAAATATAACATTACCCCAACGCTCTAATTTTTCGCCACCACCAGCATCTATACACTCATAATCAATCCATTCATTACTTATTTTATCCATTATAATAGACTCCTCTTTTCTTTTATATAGTATATCACATTATAAAATATTTTCACATATTAAATTATCACATTTATCCCTATATTTTTCTAATTCTTCTTTAGTTCTTATAGTCCACCCTAATACCATTTTTTTTGATTTTAATGGTAATATCTTTTTAGAGGCAGTTAAAAAGTCTATTTTCTTTAGATATCTATTTATTAAATTTAAATTTATTTTATTAAAAACTATAAGACCTATTACATAATTTTTTCTATTTTTATTTAACCACTCAATTACAAATGTATTTGAACTTTGAATAGCAAATTCCCCATCATAATTATCTAATAACTCTACTAATTTTTCCATAAACTTAATATTTTTATCAACACACTTTACTTCTATTAACAAAGGAACTTTTCCATTAACTATGTGTATAACTTGTTCTAAAGTAGGTATTAGATATTTTTTATCTAATTTATATTTAGAAAGTTGTGCATAACTCAAAGTTTCTATTATTTTATTAACACTTAACAGCCTATTTAAGTTATAATCGTGAAAAACTACAATAGAATCGTCAGAAAGTATGTGTATATCTAGTTCAATAATATAATTTTTATCAATTGCCTTAGTAAATGATAATATACTATTCTCTGGTATTTTTAAGTTATACACTCCTCTATGCGCAATCAAATTATTTTTTAAAAAATCTATTTGTTTCATATTACATTATATGAAATACAATAAATTAGTTATTTTATTGTTAATATTTTATTATAAAAAAAAATCATATAGATTTCTATATGATAATTTTAATTAACCTATCCAGTTTATTGTTGCACTTGATCCCCAAGGCGCTCCTTCTATTGAGCCAGATGGTTTATTTATATTTATCGTTGTTATTCCAGACATTATAAATGCATCACTTCCTATGTTTGTAACGCTATTTGGAATTGTTATACTACGTAAACTTGTACAACCCACAAATGCAGTTCCTCCTATACTTGTGACACTTTCTGGGATTGTTATACTACGTAAACTTGTACAATCCATAAATGCAGTTCCTCCTATACTTGTGACACTTTCTGGGATTGTTATACTTGTCAAATTTACTGCAGCGCCAAACATTGACATAAACGCCCAGTCACCTATACTCGTGACATTATATATTTCACCATTTATTTTTACTTTTAATGCTATTTCCATATTGCCACGTGTTTGAGGTACATTATTCATTAAATTCATTCGATTACTATAATCAACATTTCCTCTATAACCATATACAGTTGCATCAGTTGCTCCAGATGATACATAATATACTAGACTATTGTCTACATTTACTGCTACTCCATTTGTAGTCTCAGATATTATAGTTCCTTCTGCTATTTCTGATACTTGTTTTTTTCCATATGTATATTCTACACTTTCACCACCTACAGTACAATCTGCGACATAAATAGATCCATCTTCATATATCTTTATTGTATTACAAGTTACTTTCTCTCCATCATATGATACATTAAGTACTTCAGAAAGCGTATCTGTTGTATAGTTTCCAGTTATTCCTTTGCTTCCATCTAGTTGTGATTGTACTATAGCATTTTTTAATGCCATAGTATAATTTTCTGCACTCCTTTTTAATGCTTCAGTCTTTGAGTCTTCAATAATATCTATTATTATTGGAACTGCTATTAGAGCTATTATTGCTAGTATTACTATTACTGCTAAAAGCTCTATCAATGTAAAACCTTTTTCCTTCATATTTACCTCCTCGTATTTTACATTATTATTTTATCGCAAAAAAAAAAAAAAACAAGTAATTTTTTCACAAATCATGAAAAAGCACAAAAAAACTTTGGATATTCCAAAGTTTCGAACTGTATAATTAACGTTTTGAGAATTGTGGAGCACGACGTGCTGCTTTTAGTCCTGGTTTCTTTCTTTCTTTAGCTCTTGGATCACGAGTAATAAAACCAGCTTTTTTCAATATTTTTCTATAACTATCTTCATTATCTTCGTTTGCTTTATCATATTCAAGTAGAGCACGAGTAATACCTAAACGAATTGCACCAGTTTGTCCTGAAGCTCCGCCACCAGTAACTTTAGCCTCAATATCAAATGTATTTTCATTATTTGTAGCTACTAAAGGTTGTTTTAAATCCATAACATAAGTTGCATATGGCATAAATTCATTAACATCTACACCATTAACAGTTATTTTTCCCTTTCCAGCAGTCATTTTAACTTGAGCTACTGAAGATTTTCTTCTACCTGTTCCAATAAATACTTTTGCCATTTAAAACCCTCCTATTTAACTTTCATTTCTACTGGCTTTTGTGCCATATGTGGGTGATTCTCACCTTCATATACAAATAATTTTTTTGCAACTTGACGACCTAATCTTGTATGAGGTATCATTCCTTTTACAGCTCTTTCTATCATTTCAACTGGATATTTTTCTCTCATTTCTTTTGCAGTTCTTTCTCTTAACCCTCCAGTATATCCTGAATGATTATAATACATTTTATCATTCAATTTATTTCCTGTTAGATTAACTTTTGAAGCATTAATAACAATTACATAATCTCCACAATCAATATGAGGTGTAAATGTTGGTTTATGCTTTCCGCGTAATACATCAGCAACTTTTGTTGAAAGACGTCCTAAACTAACTCCAGAAGCATCTATAACATACCAATTACGCTTTACTGTTTCTTTTTTTTGCATAAATGAATTTTTCATAAATTCTTTCCTTTCTCCTTTACAAATAATAAGTTTTCCCAGAACTTATTAAATGTGGGATATAAATGTACCAAATAAAATAATACTAAAAAATAACAAAAAAGTCAATAAAAATATATTATTTTATTGACTTTTTATTACTATATTACTCAAAATAATCTAAATTCATGTTTTTTCTTACTTTTTTCATTACTTCTTCTGCTTTTCTTTTAGTAGCTAAAGTGCCTTCTTTTAAAATTTTTTCTACCTCTTCTGGTCTATCTTCATAGTATTTTCTTCTTTCTTGAATTGGTTTTAAAAATTCAATAATCGCTCTTGCAAGTTCTTTTTTACAATAGACGCAACCACGCTCACCTTTCTTACACTCTTCACACACTGTATCTACATCTTTATTTCTAATTAGTTTATGATAGTAGTATACCATGCACTTATCTGGATTGGCTGGATCATCTTTTCTTATTTTATCTGGATCTGTTACTGCAGTCATTACTTTTTTTGTAATAGTATCTGCGTCATCAGATAAATATATACAATTATTTAATGATTTACTCATTTTCTCATTTCCATCTAAACCTTTTATTCTAGGACTAGTACTTAAAACAGGTTCTGGAATATTAAATGTTTCACCATATATATTATTAAATTTTCTTAATATCTCTCTTGTTTGTTCTATATGCGGTAGTTGATCTTCACCTACTGGTACTAAATTTGAATTTACGCAAGCAATATCAGCAGCCTGACTAACAGGATATCCTAAAAATCCATATGTAATGCCTTCTCCTGACTCACCAAAAACTTCTTTTTTTTGTAATAGTTCATGTTTTGTTGTAGGATTTCTATAAAGTCTTGGAACTGTTACTAAATTAGAAAAATATACAGTAAGTTCTGCAACTTCTGGTATTAACGATTGTATATATATATGAGATTGCTTAGGATCTATACCGCATCCTAAGTAATCAAGTGCAAGATTATAAACGCTTTTTCTAACTTTTTCTGGATTATTAAAATTATCTGTTAAAGCTTGAACATCCGCTATTAAAATATATGTATCATAATCATTTTGTAATTTTACACGATTTTCAACAGAACCAAAATAGTGCCCTAAATGAAGCCTTCCTGTTGGTCTATCACCTGTTAATATTGTTTTCATTTTTTACCTCCTTTTATTTATTTTATCAAAAAAACATATTAATTGAAATATGTCTTTTAATATATATAATATTTTATAGAATTATTATATTCCAATTCTGAATTTTTTAAAATTTCAAGTTTTAATGCAGAATCACTATAATAATATAGGGTATCCTTATATACATAATATAAATAATTATCCTTAAAACTAATATTAGTTGTAGGAACATCTATTAAAGATTTTACTATATTTATATTATTTTTATCTGCTCTATATAATTTATAATAAATTCCTTGATTTTCAAATAAATAATAATAATTATCGGATTCTATTGATAAATCATATTTAGTAAAATTATTATCTAAAGAATCATAATTAAATAATACTTTTTTATTTGCTTTATTCTTATTTAACTTACCCCATTTATTATTTGAGTAGTATTTAATATATTTATTATTTGATATTAAATTTATCAGTTTTAAATTTACATCTATTTCATATTGAGATTCATTATCAATATCATAAAGATAAATTTTA
Source organism: bacterium (assembly GCA_030531425.1). GTDB lineage: Bacteria > Bacillota_I > Bacilli_A > RF39 > UBA660 > UMGS1613. Next base: position 12,645 of record JAUNNO010000022.1, on the reverse strand, counting down.
TTATCTACAACACCTTGTATATATGAATCAAAAGAAATATCATATTTTGATTTTATAATTTCAACCTTTTTATCATATAAATCTACTAAGTAAAATTCATTAAATTCATACTTGCTATTATAATTAGCACTTAAATAATAATTTCCAGTAAAAATACTAAGTTCGTTTTTATAAACATCATTTTCAAATAAAGTTAAATCATACTTATCTATTTGCAATCCGTTATACGTTGTTATAGCTACAATATTATTAATGTTATAATTATTATATTTTATTATATTATTGCCTTTAAAATTTTCTATATTGTTTAATATAGATTTATTATAATATTTAGCTGATTTTACAAATTCATCTAATTTTATATCAGTAGTTTTTATAGCATTGTAATCGTATATGATATTATCTTTCATACACATAAAGTCTGTATATGAGACTTTATTAAATACTGGTAATATACATTCATAATTCTTATCTTTATAGTATAAAATATCACTTATAACCTTTTTTTGATTATTTAGATCATAGTATATTCTAAATGGATATATATTTTTTTTAATTTTCACTTCAAAATAATAATTATCTCTATAATGTATTTCTTTTATTTTATATTTACTATTTAAAGTATAATTAATAGTATTTACATTAAATATTTTATTCAATACAAAAATACATAAAAATAATACAAAAAACAAAATTATTAATAAAGCATTCTTCTTCATAAAAAATATCTATTACTTACTTTGTTCTGGAAGAACATATTTTTTCTTCTCTTCCATCATATATTCAGTAATTTGAGTTTCTATATCTGATGCTGCATGTTTTGAAACATTTGATAGCATTATAGTTTCTTTTATAGTATCTATATATATTTTTGCCCAAATCATACCAGTATTTACAGTTAAATCATTAAACATATCAGGAGTTACAGCTAAAAAAGTATACCCAAAAACAAGTCTTTTTTGCGCTAAAAGTATTCTTTTATTTGTCAAAACTACAACAAATGTTGAAAAAATATCTAATGATGAAACACCTTTTTGAGCCGCAAAAACATACGTAACTTCTTCACCGGGATTTAAATGTTTTTCTATTACTTTTGAATGAGCTTTTAATCTCCAAGCAATAGTAGCAGGATATTGTTTTTTAAATTCTAATAATTTATCGTATGTATTATTCATATATATCTATTTCCTTCCTAAATCAATGAAATTTTTAAATATTATTTATTTTGAAATTAGTCCACTATTTTTAAATTCTCTTACAAATTGAGATTTACTTCTCTCACCATTAATGTAAGAATAAACTTTTTGATTTTTAATAATTAAAGTTAAAGGGGTTCCAAATGAGCCATTTTCTACAAAATCGCTATCATCATATTCTATTTCTTTTAAATCTTCCACTAATTCATTATATTGTTCCTCAGATATATCAGTTAAATTTAAATAGTTTATAGTTAAATCATATTCTTCAGCTATTGAATTAAGAGCTGGTTTTACAGCTATACAATGACTACAAGTTGTTTGACCCAACACAACTATACTATCATCATCGCTAGAAATTACATCTTTAAATTTATCATACGTAACATAAGTTAAATTTTTTTCAGCTGAATAAATTGCGTCTTCCGGAATCAACTCATTCTCACTAAAAAACTCAACGTAAGCTCTTCCATCTGTGTATCCAACGGCAGTATCAATAACTTCTCCGTTTTCTACTATTACAGTAGTTGGAGTTGCATGATCAATATCCAATTTATCCAAAACTTCTTTTCTTTGCTTTGAAGGAAGTTTTGAACTATCAACATATAAATAATCCATATCATAATCCTTAGCAATAGTCTCTAATATTGGAGTTTGCAACTCACAATAACCACAATTGGTACTAGCGTAATAAATAACTGTTCTATCCTTTTTATTAAAATATTTATTAAAATCTTTCATAATCTTTTTTACTTCAGAATTTGTAACTAATCCATTTTGTTTTAAATCTTTTACTGCAAATACCCCTATTATTGATAAAACAGCTATAACTAAAATTGCTGCAAAAATTATTGATTTCTTCTTTTCTGTCATAATAAAAACCTTCTTCCTATAAAATATATTATAGCATAAAAGCAAAAAAAATTATATCTTATAATACAATTTTTTGTTTATTTTCTTTTTTCTTTAAATATGAATAACTAAATATTGAATATATTAATGCTCCCATTAAACCATCTAATAAATCATACATCGTATCATACAGTCCAATATCAATATACCCATTATATTCTTTTATCCAATCTTCATCATTTACTTGCAAGCTTGTAACTTTTAATTCTACAGATGAATTTAATCTTTTTTTATTTAAATTAACACTATTTATTGTAGTAATTATTGTATCCTTTTGCATATCAGTTCCAAATAAATTATCCATTCCAAATTCAAAACATTCCCAAAGTACTAAAATAGTAGCTGAAAAGCAAAATGCTGTTAATATTTTATAAAAAGTTGGTAAATACAATTTTTTATTTTTTTTACCTAACAGGCTAATCAAAAATAATCCTACAGATGTAAGTAACATTCCACTAGTTGTGTGCAAAAGATCATCCCACCAAGATACAGTTATATAATATGCACCAACCTCCCCTATTATTTCTGCAGCAAAAACAAATAAGTATATAGCGATCTCAAGTACAAAGGGAAATTTTATCTTGAATTTTTTATCAAATATAGTTGGAATAGAAAAGGTTATTAAAGTATATAGACAACTAAATACCATAAACCAATCTTTTAACATTATTTGTCTTACTAAAACAATTATAACTATAATGGATAAAATTATCCTTATTAATTTATTTAATTTGATTTTTTTTACTCCAATTCCCACATACATCACCTACTAATAAATATGTAATTATATATAATATTATTTTAGTTTTCTAAAGATAACTCATTAAATTCCCCATCTTTAGAAACAATAATATATTTATTAACTTTTTTATCTATTTCACTAATAAGTTTAAAATTACTTGCTACATCAATTGTAAGTATTCCATTCAAATGATCTATCTCATGAGATATTACTCCTGCTAAAATACCAACAAATTCATAACTTAATTTTTCTTCATTTATATTTAAATAATTAATGAGTATTTTATATGGCCTTTTAACATAAGCAATATAACCTTTTATACTTCCACATTCTTCTCCATATATAGTTAAACCTTTCATAGATACAACCACAGGGTTTATTAAAAGAAGTGGTATATCACTATATGAAAAACAATTTGCTTTTTTATTTATACATATAAATCTTTTTAAAATTCCAATTTGAACTGGTGATATTGCTAAAAAAGATGAACTATCCTCCATATATTTTTTTACTTTGGAAATATCAAATAATAAATTGCTATCTCTAAAATCTACAATACTTGATGCTTGTCTTAAATATTTTATATCATTCAATATATCAACTCCTATATAGTTATTATTAACTATATAAAAAGTTTTATATATATAACAAGCAAATTATACCATGAATAAATATTTAAGTAAAATTTTAATCTACATTAACACCTTTATTTAGTTTTATTAAACATAATATATTAATTAAAGCTGTTATAAAAACATATAAAATTAAAGTTATTATTGCTACTTGTTTTAATACATTAAAGTTAATTATACTACTAGATGTAAACATTAACATAATATCTTTATTAAATAAACCAAATATAAATATAATAAATAAAACTAATATTTGTGTTACAAAATATGTAATAAATCCAAATAAAACAGACAATCCAAATTTATAATTATTAAAAGAATAACCAATAATAATTCCCAAGAAACCACTTTGTAACCCATTAAAAATCTCTAAAAACAATATTAATACTAAATAAATAATTGTTCCTGTAAAAGATACATTAATACTATTTGTAAGATTTGAAATATTTTTTATTAATATTTCAAAATTATCTTTACTATAATAAGCAATTAATAAAGATATAATAATTATTATAAAAGTAGTTGCTAAGTTTATTACTGATAATAAAAACCTAGATTCATATAGTTTATTTTTTGTTACTGGAAGTGTATGTGTTAAATAAGATTCATCGCTATAAAAAAAATCTTTAAATCTTACCCAGTTTCTAATTAATGTATTTATTAATGCACTAAATATCATTGAAAAAAAGCATCCCATACTTATTTTACCTAAAATATTAATTATAAAAGTTTGATTTATTGAAATTAATATTCTAGTTGTTAAGGCAAAAAATATTGTTAAAACATAAAATATTATCATAGGTTTATACATATCTTTTATATTATATTTTAATAGTTTTCTTAGCACTTAAAATCCCTCCTAAATATTTCATCTATAGATAATTTTTCTTTATTTCTAAGCTCATCTGCACCACTTTGAAGAACAATTTTACCTTTATCAAGAAATAATACTTCATCTAATATTCTTTCTATATCGGAAATTAAATGTGTAGAAATTATTACACTAGAATCATCATTAAAATTATTTAATATTGTATCTAGTATATAATCTCTAGTAGCAGGATCTACACCACCCAATGGTTCATCTAATATATATAATTTTGCATCTCTAGACATTACAAGGATTAATTGCAATTTTTCTTGCATACCCTTACTCATTTTTGATATTTTTTGATTTATATCTAAATTTAAATCATTTATTAATTTAAGTGCTTTATCGTAATTGAAATCACTATAAAAATCTTTGAAATATTTAAGTGTTTCAAGCACTGTCATTTTTTTATTTAAATATGTTCTTTCTGGTAAATATGAAATAAGTTTTTTACTTTCTATACCTATATCTTTTCCCATTACTCTTATTTTTCCTTTATCTGGTACTAATAAATCATTAATAAGCTTTATCAATGTAGATTTACCAGTACCATTTTTTCCCAATAATCCTATTACTTTACCTTTAGAAATTTTTAAATTTATTCCATCTAACACAATTTTTCTATCATAACATTTATATAAATTCTTAATTTCTAATAATTCCATTATTTCTCAGCCCTTTCATTAATATAATTTATAGCATCTTTTTGTTTAATTCCAATATTTTCCATATTATTAAAATATTCATCTATAAATTCAGTTATTTTATCATTCTTAATTTTATTTACTATATTACTATCTATAGTAACAAATTTTCCATTTGTTCTATCAGTATATATAAGTCCAATATTTTCTAATTGATATAAAGCTTTTTGAACTGTATTTGGATTTACTTTAAACTTAATAGAGAATTCTCTAACCGAAGGTAACTTTTCGCCATTTTTTATTTTTCCAGAAATTATATAATTTTTAATATATTCCATAACTTGCAAATAAATAGGTATATCGTTATCAAAATTAATATTCATATATCGCCTCGCTGTCCTCACTGTCCTCACTGTATTATTTAACTAATACAATGATATTGTATTATAATTTATTAAAAATGTCAACAAAAAAAGCTTATAAATTATAAGCTTCTTTGATTTTTACAATATGTAACTTTACACCGCACATTTTTAATAAAAAAAGAAATGCAGCATTTATGCATATCTTTTATACCTTTAAATAAACAAATTAAGCTTCTGATACTGCAACAGATACAGCAACAGTTGCTCCTACCATAGGGTTATTTCCCATACCAATTAATCCCATCATTTCTACGTGAGCTGGTACTGATGATGAGCCTGCAAATTGTGCATCAGAATGCATTCTTCCCATTGTATCTGTCATACCATAAGAAGCAGGTCCTGCTCCCATATTATCTGGATGCAAAGTTCTTCCGGTTCCTCCACCTGATGCGACTGAGAAATATTTTTTACCCTCTTCTACACATTCTTTTTTATATGTTCCTGCAACAGGATGTTGAAATCTTGTAGGATTAGTGGAATTACCTGTAATTGAAATATCAACGTTTTCATGGTGCATTATGGCAACTCCTTCTCTAACATCATTAGCTCCATAGCACTTAACTTTTGCTCTTTCTCCATCAGAATATGATTTTTCATTTACTACTTTTAATTTACTTTTATAAAAATCATATTCAGTTTCTACATAAGTAAATCCGTTTATTCTAGATATTATTTGAGCTGCATCTTTTCCTAAGCCATTCAAAATAACTCTTAATGGTTTTTTTCTTGCTTTATTTGCATTGTTTACAATACCTATTGCACCTTCTGCAGCTGCAAAACTCTCATGTCCTGCTAAAAACGCAAAACATTCTGTATCTTCAGACAAAAGCATAGCTCCTAAATTGCCATGACCTAAACCCACTTTTCTATCATCAGCTACAGATCCTGGAATACAAAATGATTGCAATCCTTCACCTAAACATTCAGATATCTTACTTGCTTCTTTTATATTTCTTTTTATTGCAACAGCAGCTCCTACTGTATAAGCCCAACATGCATTTTCAAAGCAAATTGGTTGTATGCCTTTAACAATTTTAAAAACATCTACACCTTTTTTATCACAAATATCCTTGGCTTCTTCTAATGAAGATATACCATTATCATTCAAAAATTTATTAATCTGATCTATTCTTCTTTCATAACCTTCAAACATATTATATACCTCCATTAACTATTCTTCCCTTGGATCAATCTTCTTTACAGCTTCATCAAATCTGCCATATTTACCAGATGCTTTTTCGATTGCCTCTAAAGGATCTATTCCACTTTTTATATTATCCATCATTTTTCCTAGATTAACATACTTATAACCTATAATTTCATCATTTTTATCTAATCCAATTTCCACTATATATCCTTCTGCTAATTCTAAATATCTTGGCCCTTTTACTTTAGTTGAATAAATAGTTCCAACTTGACTTCTAGTTCCTTTTCCAAGATCATCCAACCCAGCACCTATAGATAACCCATCTATTGAAAAAGCTGATTGACTTCTACCATAAACAATTTGTAAAAATAACTGCCTCATTGCTGTATTTATAGCATCACACACCAAATCTGTATTAAGAGCCTCTAATATGGTTTTACCAGGCAATATTTCACCAGCCATAGCCGCACTATGTGTCATTCCAGAACAACCTAATGTTTCTACTAATGCCTCTTCAATAATTCCATTTTTAATATTCAAGGTTAGTTTACAAGCCCCTTGTTGAGGCGCACACCATCCAATACCATGTGTGAGTCCTGAAATATCTTTAATTTCTTTTGCATTAACCCATTTTCCTTCTTCTGGAATAGGTGAATTTTTATGTTTTACTCCTTGAGCAACACAATTCATATTTTTTACCTTATCTGAATAATTCATTATATACCTCCATCATTTTCTAAAACAATTATTATATTACATATTTCTTTATAATTATAACATATTTTTTTATTTATATTAACTAAATTTTTATTTTTAAATTTAATATCAATATTTTTGCTATCATTTAATATTTTAATTATATCTGCTTTTTTCTAAGTATTCTTTTATCATTTATAGTATTTACTCATCTACTTTCTCAAACTGTAATTTACTATTATGATAATATTTTTATATCTCTAACAGCTACACCATTAATAATTCTAATTGAATCTTCTTCTTGTATTTTTACCCAATATCCTTCAATCTCTTTTACTACACCAGTAAATTCTGCTGTACCCGTCATTAAACTAATTAAACATTTTTTCCCTATACATTCCTTTACTAATTCTATTGGCATTTACGCTTTCTCCTTTCAAATCGCTATTTATATATCTATTTAGTAATTATTCAAAAGGGCAAATCTATAAGATTTGCCTTCAATTATAACTGAATTATAGAATTTTTGGATATCTAAAATTCTATAATTTTTTATAAATGTTTACCATCGTTTATTTCTTGTTGTACAATATTTTTATAAGTAATATTTTCATTCTTATGCAAATTAATTTGCACCAATTTTTCTTTATCTATATATGATTCCAATTTTTGCATATCGGTAATATCTTTAGGCCTTTTAGTATATGATTTTAAATTATATACACTTTCAACTGTACTAGTTCTAAATGATGTGCCATAATACTCAGTTGGATTTTCATCATATCTTAATGATGTAGCAATAGGATCTGATGTTCTTTCTAATATTTCTACTACTACTTCGCCATTTTCTTCTCTATGTGAATATTCTCTCATCGTTATAGATTTATCTTGTTCTCTTCTAAATGTAAAGAAACCCAAATGAAATTCATTTTTAGGATTTTGAGCCAGTACTGTATGCGGAGGTTTATTTTGCTGCATTTCATGTAATCTTTCTAAAGTCGGGAATCTATCATCTTGAAAACTATATCCCGATAATTCAATTAATTCAGTGATTTTTGGAATATCATCCTCATTTATCATAATATCAATATCATCATGATATCTAAATAATGGAATTCCTGTCTTCAAAAAACATGGCAAAGCTCCAACAATATAATAATCTATTCCCGCTTGGTTAAATAATGTAGTAAATTTTATCAACGATTCATTTACTAATTTGTGATTATCTTCAAGACTCATATTTCCTTCAACTTCATTAGAAAACATTTTTAAAAGAATATTTTTCATTTCTTCTACTGGAGGGCAAACTTTGGGATTAATATTTTGAATAACTGTCAATGAATAAATATAATACTCCTCATTATTTCTAAAAGTTCTATATGCTAATAAAGATAGTTCTTTAATAACATCTTTATCATCCATATTAGAAAATCTTTCAATCAAATCTTTCTTTTTATTTTCATCTATTGAAGTTAATCTTGATAATGAATCTATAGCATTTTGTAATCTTATTTTATTCACATTATCAACCACCAATATAATTATAGCACGTATAATGTAAAATATAAAGATTTCAAAATTAAAATTTTAGTTCATTTTATTTCATAAAAATATAAAAACGTATCTAAAACGTATCTAGAAGTACTTTTTTAATAAAAATTACATCTTTTCAAAAAAAAGAAAAAGCTCGCAATTTCTTTATTTACGGGAATTTGCGAAGCTATCTTCCGAAACATTGCTTATATTTCTTACCACTGCCACATGGACTTTAAAATTCTGTCATTCTACTTCACTTGACTGCATTTTATCCCACTTTTTTCCTGTAAAAATGCATTTAACTCCACTCTATTACACTCGATTTTAGCAGTCATTTGTATCTAAATTTGTATCTAAAATCTTTCTACTATTATTAACAATAACTTCAATTTGCTCTTTTTCTTTATATTTTGGTAAATGCTTAATATCATCTAAGATTTCATAAATATACATTCTTTCATCTAGATTTTTAACATTTGAAAGATTTTTATAGTGTTTTTTAACATAGTTTCTAATATTTTTATAATCTTCTGGTTTTTGATATGGATCCATTTCACTATTTGCCCATTTCCATGGTCTATCTTGACACATAAATAATAATCTTAGATCAAAATCAAATGGAGCAATTATTGAATCATTAAAATCTATAATTCTTATCTTATTATTTTTATCCAATAAGATGTTGTCAAAATGCAAATCATTATGTATTAATGAATAATGATTATCAGATAAAATAACATCATATAAATCAAAAGCCTTTTCAATTATCATTTTTTCTTCATCATTAAATAATTCTAAACACTTATTATAATTTTCGATAATTTTAGTTTTTATATCATTTTTCCAGTTATCCTTTGTTTCTTTAAAGATATGTATTTCGCTCAACAATTCAACTAAATTCTTAATGAATAATTCTCTTTCATTTTCATTCCATTTATACCAATAATAATATACTGATTTACCATCAATCTTTTCTATTATTTCATAAACATACGGAACAATACTTTTACTTTTATCAAATTTATATAGTTTAGGAATAATAGAACTCTCTTTATTTTCATTATAAAAATTATATTCTATATCAAATAAATCTTCCTTATCACTATTTCCACATACCTTTATTATATATTTATTATTAACGTCAAAAATACTATTATTATAGCCAGCATTAATTTCTGATATGTTTTCTATCTCACCTATAATTTCTTTATTGTTTTTAGCAATTAAAGTAGCTAATTCAAGTCTTTCTTGTTTTAAATTTTTAGTAACTTCAAAAATCTCTACTAACACTAATGTATCTTCTGTAAAATTATCATCGATTGATTTGAAAAAGTTGTAATGCCCTTCTTTCCACTCATCTAAATTATTGTTTTCACCTTCTAATTTAGCTATATCCCATTCAACTTCATTAAATTTACAAACAACATTCTTTCTTGTTTTAGTTATACAAGCTTTTTTTTCATTTTCATATATTAAAATTGATTCTGAATCAATCTCATCTTCACTTCCATCATAAATTGAAGTGGTAGCTGTTTTTTTACCGCATAAAACTAATTCTACTAATTCATCATTTTTTGTTCCAAAATGCCATGTTTTTAATTTCTTGTTCATTTTTTCACTTCCTTTTTTAAATATAAACTCATACATATTATATCATTTTTGTTTTTTATATCATACAAAAAAGGATAAATCAAGATAGTAAAATTCCATTTATCCCTTTATTTACAAGGAAAAACGAGCTTATTTACCACAACATTGCTTATATTTGCGACCAGAACCACATGGCGTCCTATTAAAACAACCACGTAATTTTTTGCTTTAAAATTGGGATTTCTTACTCAATTATTTTAACAATTTATATTTAAATTGTAAAAATGTTGTGTCTATATTTTTACAATTTGACTAGAACGTATCTAAAAACGTATCTAGAATATATTTTTTATCTTTTTAATATTTTCATGTAAGCTTTATACGAATCATCCAATTCAACATTGCCATAATCATGTGTCGCTTCGATAAATTGACCATTTACATCTCTATAGGTTTCCCAATCATCTGGTTCAGTAACAACTTTAATTGAAATATCTTTATTTATTCTTCCACCTATCAAATTATTAATTGCCTGTACTGAAGAAATAGCTAATGGTCTTTTTTTATCGAGAATAATTCCTAAATATGAATCAATATTCATTGCTTCTTTATATTGAGATACAAACATTTCTAATTGCATAAATGGAACAGAAATATCATCAATAGAAACATTTTCTATTAGTCCTTTAACATAATATATATAACTTTGATAATAATAATTTCTAGAAGTTTTTACCTCTCGTAGTAAATCTTCTATGGTTTCTATCTCAGGATAACCATTATTCTTACTTATATTTGTCAAATAAATTAATCTTGATAATCTACTATCTAAAATAGTTTTATCAAGTTCCATTGTTCTTTCTAATATTTTAGATGCTATAGTAAAATGCAAATACTCTCTACTCATCGCCTCTATTAAGTATTGATTTTTATCTCCTTGATTAAAATCGATTTTTGGCATTCCAAAAGTATCAAAATATAATGCTACAGGTCTATCTGAATCTGCTTGTACAGGATAATCTTTTTCCATACTTTGTAAAAATTGACTTCTATAATCAGTATTATATCCATAAACAAACAAATGCCTACTTTGCTGCATTATTTCTTTTTTTAAGTAATCTTCGTTTCTATATTTTTCCATAAACCACACCTGTACTCATATTATATCACATTAACTATTATTATCGAAATCATTTGAATTGATAATTATCTCTTCTTTTGTTCTAAAGTCCATCGGAACTATATTATTTTTTTCATATACATTAATGGGGATATCAATTTCTCCAACATCATCATATGAACAATTAATAAAGCCAGTAATATCCGCTTCATTTTCCACTTCATTTGATAAATTTACCAAAAAACCAAATGGGTATAAATCGATTTCATTGATTAACTTTATAATACCATTCCCAAATCCAATAGCCATTGGTCCAGTATATCCATTATAAGGATTTTTTAATAAATACATGTATATTTTAAAATTTGGTGCTTCCTTAAAAACATAATTCTTATTTAGTATTAAATCTTTGACAAATGGATATTTTTTTGTAAACTCAGGATGTGTGCTACAAATAATTGATAGTACCTGTCTTATAAATCTTCCTGGATATACACCATTTAAATGAAGCATTGCACGACTAGCTTTTTTATGTTCTTCAGCATTTTCATTTATCAATCTTAATGCAATATAAAACCATCTTTTATACTCCTCACCGTATAATTCTCCTGTTATATTATTACAACTTTTACATAAAGTGTAATCTCCCAAACCTTTTTGCAGCAGTTTATACTTTATCCCCTCTGTTTGCCATGGGTATCTATTCGGATCACACATAAGTTTCAAAAATGAATCTCCTGTATATACTCTTGCTTCTGTATTATTCAATGTAGATTTTGGCGGTATATGTTCAAATGTTAGTTTTCCAAATTTATTACATATACGGCAATATCCTTCATGATAATTATTATTTGTCATTTTAGTATCCCCTTTAAATAATTAAATCATATACGTTGTTTTTTATATTGAATTCTATCAAAAACGTATCTAAATCGTATCTAAACGCTTTTTTTAATGTAAAATTACTCAAAAATTGCAATTATAAAAACCCTCGCAAAGCCTTATTTTACAAGGGTTTTCACCATTATTTGCCACAACAAACTTTGTACTTACGGCCACTTCCACATGGCCTTTTATTTTGCACTTTACCGCTCTTTATAGGTCTTTAAGCATCGTTAAATTCCTTTAAATTTC
>JAUNNO010000076.1 GCA_030531425.1 bacterium | reverse complement strand
AATTTATAAAAAGAAATAATAATTGTTTTAATAGTAAATTTTTGCGTTTAATTTAGCATTTTGTGATATTGCTGTATGCATTGAAATTAATTTCAAACAAAAATATTAAGATTTCATACAATTTTTATTTAATATGCTTTAATGTTGTGTTAAACTTAATGTTTTTTCCTTAATAGAATATTTATGAGAAGTATGCAAAAAATGTTGAAATTTTGGGAACGGTAGTTAGATTTAAAGCTGTTGGTTTTGTGTTATACTTGAGTTGTAAAAAATACTAGAAGGGAGATGTTTTATGATTACTGGAAAAGTAAAATGGTTCAACAATGAAAAAGGGTTTGGCTTTATTGAGTATAATGAAAAAGAAGATATATTCGTTCATTATTCTGCAATACTTTCAGAAGGGTATAAGACTTTAGTTGAAGGTCAATATGTTAAATTCGATTTAGTAAGAACAGATAAAGGTTTACAAGCAAAGAATGTAATTGAGATAAAAACTGCTTTAGTATAGTAGTTTTTTTCTTTTCCATTTGATATAATATCTATAGAAAGGATTGATAATATGAAGTTTAATGTTCGTGGTAAAAAGTTAGATGTAACAGAAGCGATAAAAAGTTACATAAATGAGAAAATTGGGAGGTTAGATAAATATTTTGAGAATCCAAATGATATTGTAGCAACAGTTCTTATAAAACTTAGAGGTAATTTACAAGTAGTCGAAGTAACAATAAATGCGAGTAAGTTTATATTAAGAGCAGAAGAGTCAAATAAAGATTTATATGCATCTATTGATAAAGTATCAGATAAATTAGAACGTCAAATAAGAAAAAACAAAACGAGAATGAGTAAAAAAATTAATAAAAACTATATTCGAGATTTTATTTTAGATTTTGATGAACCAGAAGAAAATGATGATGTAATAGTAAAAAGAAAGGTAGTAGAAGATAAACCTATGACAGAGGAAGAAGCTATACTTCAAATGGAATTAATAGGTCATGAATTTTTTGCATATAGAAACTCAGATACAAATAATATAAATATTTTATATAAGAGGAAAGATAAAGGATATGGATTACTAGAAATAAAATAGGATTTTGCCTATTTTTTTCTATAATACTATTAATTTGTTTTAAATTTTGATAAAATATATATATAAATACAAAGGAGAGTAGGACATGAAATTATTTAAAAGCTTATTTAATCATGAATATAAAGAATTGGAAAAATTTAAGAAAATTGCTGATGAGGTTATATTATTAGATAGTGAGTATTCTAAATTAACTGATAAACAATTAAAAAATAAAACCAATGAATTTAGAACAAGATTAGAGAAAGGTGAAACTTTAGAAGATATAAAAGTAGAGGCATTTGCTACAGCAAGAGAGGCAGCTTTTCGTGTTATAGGAGAAAAACCTTATTATGTTCAAATTATAGGAGGACTAGCTATTCATTATGGTAATATTGCTGAAATGAAAACTGGTGAAGGAAAAACATTAACTTCGACAATGCCAGCATATTTAAATGCTTTATCAGGTGATGGAGTCCATATAATTACTGTAAATGAATATCTTGCTGGACGTGATGCTAATTGGATGGGTGAGATATATAGATTTTTAGGTTTAACTGTTGGAGTAAACTATAGAGAATTATCAACTGATGAAAAAAGGGGCGCTTATTCTTGCGACATATTATATTCTACAAATAATGAAATAGGATTTGACTATTTGAGAGATAATATGGTAGTAAAAGCATCAGATAGAGTAGCAAGACCATATAATTTTGCCATTATAGATGAAGTGGATTCTGTTTTAATAGATGAAGCAAGAACTCCACTAATAATATCTGGTGGATTTATGAAATCTGCAAATTTATATATGCAAACAGATAAATTTGCAAAGAGTCTAAAAGAAAATGAAGGCTATATTTATGATGAAAAAACAAAAGCAGTATCACTTGATCAAGATGGTATGGAAAAAGCTGAAAAAGTTTTTGGAGTAGATAATTTATATGATATTAATAATACTAACTTACTTCATTTTATTAATCAGGCTTTAAAGGCAAATTATGCTATGAAATTGGATGTTGATTATGTTGTAAATGATGGTAAGATTGTAATAGTTGATCCATTTACTGGAAGACTTATGCAAGGTAGAGCTTATTCTGATGGGCTTCATCAAGCAATAGAAGCTAAAGAAGGAGTACAGATAAATGAAGAAACAAAAACTCTAGCTACTATTACTTTTCAAAATTTGTTTAGAATGTATAAAAAACTTTCTGGTATGACTGGTACTGCAAAGACAGAGGAAGAAGAGTTTAGAGATATTTATAATATGTATGTTATAACAATTCCAACAAATAAACCAATAGCAAGAAAAGATTATGGAGATTTATTATTTGCTACAAAAGAGGGAAAATATAAAGCTATAGTAAATGAAATAAAAGAACGCCATCAAACAGGACAACCAGTACTTGTTGGTACTGTTGCAGTAGAAACTAGTGAATTAATAAGTGAAAAGTTAAAAAAGATAAAAATACCACATGAAGTATTAAATGCTAAAAATCATGCAAGAGAAGCTGAAATAATAGCTAAAGCAGGAGCAAAAGGTTCTGTAACAATCGCTACTAATATGGCTGGACGTGGTACAGATATAAAGATAAATGATGAAGTAAAAGCACTTGGTGGTTTATTTGTAATAGGTACTGAAAGACATGAGTCAAGACGTATAGACAATCAATTAAGGGGACGTTCAGGCCGTCAAGGTGATCCGGGAGAAAGTCAATTTTGTGTATCATTTGAAGATGATTTGATGGTTCGCTTTGGAACTGATAGAGCTAAATTAATGCTTCAAAGAGTAGGATTTAATGATGATGTTTCAATAAGAAATAAAATGTTATCTAATTCAATAGAGTCAGCTCAAAAAAGAGTAGAAGGAAATAACTTTGATATGAGAAAAACTTTACTTGAATATGATGATGTTATAAATGAGCAAAGATCAATAATATATGAGAAAAGAAATCAAATATTAGATTCTGATTCTATAACTTCAATAATTGAAGAAATGTTTAAAAATTATGTAAGTGATATAGTATATTCTCACTTTGATGATAATGATAATTTAAATAGAAATGATAAATCAGAGATATTAGAATCTATTAATGAATTAATTAAAGATAAAATAATATTTGACGAAATAGAATATAAATCATCAAATGAGATAATTTTATATTTGTATGAAAAAATATATAGCGAATATAAAGAAAAAATAAAAACAATACCAGATGAAGTAACAGATGAATTTGAAAAAGCTATAACTTTAAGAGTTATTGATACATATTGGATGGAACATATAAATACAATGTCTCATTTAAGAGAAGGAATACATTTAAGAAGTTATGCTCAAAATGATCCGTTAAGAGAATACAAAACAGAAGGTTATGCACTTTTTGATGAATTATTATCAAAAATAGATTATCAATCTGTTGCTTATTTATTAAAAGCAGAAGTTAGGCAGAATAGTGAAAGAAAAAAAGTAGCAGATAAAGTACAAACTAACGAAGTAAAAGAAAAAACTAAAAAAGCTCAACCAAAAAGAGTACAAAAAATAGGTAGAAATGATCCTTGCCCATGTGG
>JAUNNO010000021.1 GCA_030531425.1 bacterium | reverse complement strand
TTATAAAACTTAATATAACTAAAGAATTAAGTACTAAAAAAGGTATTAGTTTTGGATTATCTAATCCAAATCTATATAATATAAAAAATGATGTAAACATAGCTAATTCTAAATAAATTTTTTTAGATTTAGAATTAATATTTTCATTTGTAGATAAATATATTAAATATACTAAAATTGGAAAAGAAAGCAATACTACATCAATAAATATTGTTTGAAATATATTCATATCAATTCACCTATTTAAGTATAATATTATTTTTTGTCGAATTTTGTCGAAATATGAAAAAAAGTGACGAAATATCACTTTAATTCATTTATATATTTTTTTATTTGTTTTGCATTACTACCAAGTATTATTTTTAATTGATTATCAATTTCAACAATACCTTGAGCTCCCATTTTTTGAATACCTTCCTTAGAGGCTTTAGATACATCTTTAAGTGTTACGATAAATCTTGATTTATTAAATTCATAATCTAATACATTATCTTTTCCACCTAATAAAATTATAAGTTTATTAGCATCTAATTTAAAGTCTTTTTTCTTAGTTCTCGTAACAGCAATAGCTATAAACAAACAAACAAAAATAATTAATATATATTTTAATATCATAAACTCACCTATATAATTATACTATAAAAATAAAAAAAAAGAAATATATTGTATTTTTATTGTATAAATTAAAAATTAAGTGTAAGATAATAATGGTGAGTTTATGAGAATAACATCTAAATTTAAAATTGATTTAGGAATACTTTTATGTATAATTTTATTTGCTGTAGTAAGTGTTATAACAATAAAAAGTGCTGAAAGCTTGTTAGTTAGTAATGATAATCTAATGATTAAACAAATTATATGGTATATAGTAGGATTTGTTTTGATTGGTATTTTATTATTCATAGGTAACAAATTTTTACTCAAAAATGCTTGGTTCTTTTATATAATAGGAATAATTCTTCTTGTATTAGTACTATTTTTTGGAGCTACTATAAATGAAGCTAAATGCTGGTTTAAAATACCTGGTATTGGAAACTTTCAGCCAAGTGAATTTATGAAAATTATATTAATTATTGTTCTTGGCAGAGTTATTAATGATTTTAAAGAAAAGATTGAATCGCCTACTTTATTTGATGAATTTAAATTTTTAATAAAAGTATGCATTATTGTAGGAATTCCATCTGTTTTAACGTTTTTACAACCGGATACAGGAGTTGTATTAATATATTTACTTATTACAATAATAATGTTATTTATATCTGGAATCAGATATAGATGGTTTATTATTTTATTTGGAATAATAGGAGTTATAATAGCTTTTATACTTATAACATATTTTGTAAATAATGATTTATTTATAAAAATATTTGGTTCATCATTTTTTCTTAGAATAGATAGATTACTTGATTGGTCTAATGGTAGTGGATTTCAATTAGAAAATGGAATAACAGCTATTGGTAGTGGTGGTATTATTGGATATGGTATTAATAATACACCTATTTATTTTCCAGAACCTCAAACAGACTTTATATTTGCTGTATTCGCAAATAATTTTGGTTTTATAGGTTCTATATTACTTTTAGGATTAATTGCATTTTTTGATTTAAAACTAATTAAATTAGCTATTGAAAGCCCTATCAATATAAATAAATATGTAATAAGTGGCATTATTGGTATGTTAATTTATCAACAATTACAAAATATAGGAATGACTATAGGTCTTATGCCAATTACTGGTATTACACTTCCATTTATAAGTTATGGTGGTTCTAGCTTGCTTAGTTATATGATAATGGCTGGAATAATTTTTAATATTTCAAATGAAAATATTAGATATAGAAATTAAAATAACCTTTTTAGTAATTATCTAAAAAGGTTTCTTTTTTATTATCTTTTATATATCCTAAAACACAATTCAAATTAACATTATCCATGCTTTTAAATATGTTATGTTCAATATTAGGATTTATTTTTTTCAAATCATTTATTAATTTTTTTATTTCTTTACGTTTGCTGTTATCTTCTATACTACTTTTTTCTGTAAATTTACAAGCACAATTTAAAAATTTTAAATTATTAGAGCCTACCCAAGATATAATATCTTTTTCAAGTACTAAATATAAAGGCCTTATAAGATCTATCCCTTCAAAATTAGTGCTGTGAAGTTTTGGCATCATAGTCTTTATTTCTGCACCATAAAACATAGAAAGAAGAGTTGTTTCAATAACATCACTTAAGTGATGGCCTAAAGCTATTTTATTACATCCAAACTCTTTTGCTTTATTATATAAAAATCCCCTTCTCATCCTAGCACATAAATAACAAGGATTTTCACTAGATATCTTATCAACCACACTAAATATATCACTTTCAAAAATTTCTATTGGTATATTTAATAATTTTGCATTGTATTTTATAAGTTCAATATTTGATTCTTTATATCCTGGATTCATAACTACAAATTTAGCTTCAAACCTAAATTTACCATGTTTAATTAATTCTTGGATACATTTGGCAAGTAAAAATGAATCTTTACCTCCACTAATACATACCATAATCTTATCATTTTCCTTTATTAATTCATATTCTTGAACAGCTTTTACAAACTTGCTCCAAATATCTTTTCTATATTTTTTTATTATACTTTTTTCTATTTCCTTATAAATTTCCATAACAACTCCTAAAACAATTTTATTATATAATAAAATTCAAAAAAACAAAACTATTTTAATAATCAATATTATATTAATTTAAGCCTTTTATAAATACTTTCTTTTTGAAAAAGTAGTTTATTCTATTTGGCCTTTTAAGCTTTCTAAATTATTACTATCAAAATAATCTTTTTCAACATCATAGCAACTTATTAAAAGAGCAAAGTGTATCATAAGAACAATAAACATGTCTAACATAAGTATAAATATAACGGCTACTACAATCTATTGTATCATTCCATATATAACAATTATAATTTATCATAGCCCATTGATTTTTTTGACTATTCCCAAAATTAGAAGAAGTGGACAACATTTCCCTTTATGACTATAAATAAGCATAGTCTAACTCTTTCGTATTGGCCTTTTTTATTATATTTTTCCGCGTGATAATTAGTATTTTAGTAGAGCCAAAAAATATTTAAAATCTATTATAGCATATTTTTTCCATTTTTAATGTTCGTTTTGTGTTCATTATCAAAAAAAGATAAGAAAGTTATTCTGTTTGCTTGTTTAAGTTTTAGACAAGTAGTATAATTATTTTTCAGGAAACATCAGTTGTTGAGTGTCTACCTCTAATCTTATAAAAGAAAGGAGGTTTGATAATAATGAAAAAAAGGATTTTTATTATAAAAATTCTTAGATACATTGCTATCATTTTATCACTCCTATCTTTATTGGTAGCAGTAATAAAAAAATGACACTTAAGTCTATGACTTAAATGTCGCACAATTTTATAATTGAGTAGACATTCAACATTCCAAAACTGAATGTTTCCCTTTTTTATTATATTTAAATTTTCCTTGACATATACATCATAACACAAATTGTATTTTTTTACAATATCACATATAAAATTACTTTTATATTAAATTATTATATTCTTGTGTTTGATTTATATTATTTTTTTCTAGACACTAATACAAATAATGTAGTTAATTCTTTAAGCTCTTTTTCAAACAGCTTTCTTTGTTATTTATTTTCTTTTAACATTTGTCTAATAATAATTATTTTAATAAACATATTATTCATATCTTCAATTAGATTAAATCTTAAATCGCTTAATTTTATTATTTCTTCCATACTTTCATCAAAAAAGAAAGCCTTGTAAATACTAGCTATTACAAGGCTTTATATAATCAAAATATGGCGTCCTTGGGGCGATTCGAACGCCCGACCTATTTCTTAGGAGGAAATTGCTCTATCCTGCTGAGCTACAAGGACAAATTTGCCTATAAAGGCAATTAAATATACTAATATGATAACACATTTTAAATAAAATTATAATACTTTTTATTCAATTGTTAAATTTTGACCTTTAGGTTGAATTTGAATAAATGTATTACCATCATTTACAACAAGTTCTTCTCCATTATTATATTTATATATAGTCCTAGACTCTCTAGATTTTTTTTCCCAAGTAATTGGAATTGCATAACCTTCAGAAATATAATATCCCTCTCCACTACCTATATTATCAATTCCTTGTCTACCTTTTCCAGATCCATCATTTAAATCGTAATTATTTACTTGATATGTAATTATATTTTTAAAATTATATTGTTTTCCTGTTACATAATCAGTATGTTCTTTACCATTAACAAATCTATTATATACTTTATTTATTGAATCATATACATATGATGAAGTAGTATAATTTGAATATTTTATAGAAACATTATTTGCAGTCAAAACCGAATCATATTTAGAAAAATCTATACTATCAGAAGAATACTTTAACAAATAATTTTTATTTCTTTCTAATCTAATATTATCAAGACCATTTTTTAATTTATCTATACTTGAAAATAAAGTATGCTCACTTGATACATTTAAAGAAGTATCCCTAAAACCAGTTTTAGAATTATCTACAACAATTCTATCTAAATCATTTAGATTATTAAAATCTTCTAGAGCTTGATCTGATTGTCCGTGGTGAACATACACTGCATCATTTTCTAGTGCATAATCTAAAAAATAATGTCTGGCACTTCTAATAGAACCAATTCTATCAGTTGCTTGATCTTGAAAAAGTGCCATATATCTTGTAATTCCACCTTCTACTATTATTTCATAAATTATATATGCATCTTGCAATCCACTTTGAAGTGGTCTTGCTACATTAATATTATTTATCATAACAGCAAAAGGTCTAGAAGTGGATTTTAAATCTACTATATTTATTTTTTTTGTTGGCAATTTTAATTTTAGTTTTGATATTTTACTTTCTTTTTCAGTTGATATATCAGTATTAGAATTATTATTGCTAATATTCTTAAATATAACAACAACTATTGCAAAAATTATAATTAAAACTAAAACCATAAAGAATAATTTACCTCTTTTATTCAATTTTCTTTTTCTCATAGTATCACCATTTAATTATATCATACAAAATTAAAATTATAAATAAAAAGAGAAAAAATTCTCTTTATTCTGTTTCATCAACGTTTCCAAGTTGAAGTGCATCATTTTTTTCAAAATAATTTCTAACTTTTTTCTCTATTTCATCTTTAATTTTAGGATTATTTTTTAACCATTCCTTTACATTTTCTTTACCTTGGCCTACCTTATTTCCATTATAAGAATACCAGGCGCCACTTTTTTCTAATACGTTTGATTCTACACCCAAATCAACAATTTCACCTAAAATAGAAACTCCTTCACCATAAATAATATCGACAGAACAGCTTTTAAAAGGAGGAGCCATCTTGTTTTTTACTACTTTAATATTTGTTCTATTTCCTATAGAGTCTCCACCTAATTTTATTTGTTCTCCTTTTCTTATTTCAAGTCTTATAGAAGAATAAAATTTTAATGCTCTTCCACCTGGAGTAACTTCAGGGTTACCAAAAATTATTCCAACTTTTTCACGTAATTGATTTATAAATATTACAACCGTATTTGTTTTATTAACTATACCAGACAATTTTCTTAATGCTTGACTCATCAATCTAGCTTGAAGTCCAACATGAGAGTCTCCCATTTCACCTTCTATTTCTGCTTGTGGTACTAAAGCTGCTACTGAATCTATTACTACTATACTTATAGCGCCACTCCTAACTAATGCTTCACATATTTCTAATGCCTGTTCTCCATTATCTGGTTGTGACAATAATAATTCATTTATATTTACTCCCAACTTAGAGGCATAAACAGGATCTAATGCATGCTCTGCATCTATAAAAGCAGCCCTTCCACCAAGTTTTTGTGATTCTGCAATAGCATGAAGAGCAAAAGTAGTTTTTCCACTTGATTCAGGTCCAAATATTTCTATTATTCTACCCTTTGGATATCCACCTATACCTAGCGCTATATCTAAAGAAATTGAACCACTTGGCACAGTATCTATTTTTTGATGTTCCCTTTCTCCTAATTTCATAACGGCACCTTTTCCAAATTGCTTTTCTATATCAGATAAAACTTGATCTAACGTCTTATCTGAAGTTACAGTTTTTGCCATCTTATTTCCTCCTTTATAATTACAAATTAATTATACTAAATAAAAAAATACTTGTCAATAGTTTTTACGAACATTTGTTTATATTTTCTGCGTGCTAATTTTTACCAAAATTAAAAAAGTGCAAAATCAATCGCACAATTCTTTTTCATATACAATATCATAAGCTGAAATAAGCCATTTACCTGATACATTTTTATAAATTAATTCTATAACTTGTTCTTTCTTGTTTAGATTACTTCCACTTACAATTATATTATTCTCTAATTTATAATTAAAACAATTTATATTAACTTTAAATTTTATAGTATCATTACTATATTCTTCTATAAAATATTTTATTAAATCTATTTCATTTTTTACTTCTTTATAATTTTTTAATTTAAAACTTTCAAGTTTATTTATATAAAACTCTTTAAGCATTCCTGTTAATATGTTATCAAAATCAGTATTCATATCACTAACGTGTGATTCAAAATCCATATATATATTACATAAATTCGTTATTAATGAATCCACATCAATATTAGGGTTTATTTGATTTATCTCTTCTTTTGTCATTCCATTTTTTAATTCAAATGTAACATTCTCTTTTTCACTTAAAAGTTTTACTAAATCATTATATTTTTTATTATTCTTTTTCTGAAATCTAACAGACAAAAATATTGCCACAGAGCAAATTACAATAACCACAGTAACTAAAGTTATTAAAATTTCATAATACAATACATTTACCATAAAATCTACCTCTATTTAATTCATTTTATCATACTTTTTAAAATTTATCTATCTTTTTTATATTAAATAATTTAGATATTACATCAATAAATAAATAAAGAATAATAGTATAAATAAAATTAGATATTAAGGATGTATAAATACTTGCGAATAGTTCACTCATTCCTAAACTTAAAAAGTCTATTATAATTAATAAAAGATAACAAAGTACCCTATAAATAATAATTGTTAAACAGACTATTATATTGCAATTAAGTAAATTATAATTAAAATAATTATATAAAAATATTATAAATAAACCAGTTAAAGAAATTGTTATAGTATTTATAAATGGTAAATTAGTATATATAATATCATAAAATAATCCACATATTAAACAAACAATAATAAAATTTATTCTTTTACCTTTAAAATAAGGATATAAAACAACTAAGCTTGTTATTAAAAAAAGTGGCGTTAATATACTAAACAATGGAATAACATTAGAAAAACAAGCCTCAAATAAAAATGAAAATATAAGAGTTAAATATATCATTCTATTGCCTTTCTATTTAATACTGTAACTATACTAATATTTTTAAAATCAACGCTAGGAGTTACTTCAACTATACTATTTAAATCATATTCATCTTTAACTATTTTACTTACTCTACCAATTAAAAGTCCACTTGGAAAATAATCAGTTAATCCAGTTGTTGTAACTAATGCGCCTTCCTTAACTTTGCTTGAATCAGTTATTCCTTCTATTTTATATATATTATTTTCTATATCATATCCAATTAATAATCCATATAAAAAATCATTATCACTTTCTATTTTGACTGATATTTTATTACTTATTTTATCACTAGATAAAAGTTTTACATTACTAGAAAAATTACTTACACTAGTAACTTTACCAATTAAACCATTTGAAATTATTACAGCATCACCTTTTTTTACGCCATTTTTACTTCCCTTATCAATAGTTAAATTATTATACCAATATCCAACATTTCTATTTACAACGGTAGCATTAACATATGTGTATTCAGATAACGTAGCATTAAGTCCTAATACACTTTTTAACTCCGTTACTTCTTTTTGTAAATCTTTTATTTCAGCATAATATAAATCTGTTTTTTCTACTTTTTCTTTTAATTTTGTATATTTTTTATATAGATCTTTTTTTTCATTAAACACTTCTAATTTATCTTTAACAAATTTTATTGGAGCATAAAATATTTTTTGAGTATACACACCAGTATCTTTAATTGCTTTTTCAAAAAAATTTAAATCTTTTGAATCACTTATATTATTTGAAGTTATAGCAAGTAATACAGCAAATAAAACTATACCACCTAATATAAAATATTTTGTATTATTTTTTTTCTTTCTCATAACCTCACCAACTTTATTATACAATAATATTTTTTAAATGTTAATATTATTATTCTCTAAAAAACTATAATAATTAGTTTTTCCTACAATAATATGATCTAATACTTGAATCCCAAGTATTTGACTTACTTCTATCAAATTTTCTGTCATATCAAAATCTTGTTTGCTTGGAGTCACATTTCCTGATGGATGATTATGAACACATATTATCGCACTAGCACCAAGCAAGTATGCTTCTTTAAAAATTTCTCTTGGATGTATTATACTATAATTAACAGTACCTATAAATAGTAATTTTTCTCCTATAACTATTTTTGATGAATCCAAATACAAGCAATAAAAATGCTCTTGTTTTTTATCTATTAATTTATCTTTATAATATTTATAAACTAATTTTGCATTTGTAAGTTTTATATATTTCAAATTATCTATCTCATTATTAATTCTTTTACCAAGTTCTATAGAAGCCAAAAGTTCACAAGCTTTTGTCATTCCAATTCCTTTAAAGCCTCTTAAATATTCTAAATTTATTTCGTTTAGTTTTTTTATACTTTTTAAATTGCATAATAATTTTGTACTCAATTCTTTAACTGATACACCTTTTGTACCTGATTTTAATATAATTGACAAAAGTTCTTCATTAGTAAGATTCTCAACACCTTTATTTATTAATCTTTCTCTTGGTCTTTCATTTTTAGGAATATCTTTTATCTTAACTGCCATTTATTACTACCTCCTCATATTTAACAAGTATTTGACTTATAACTGAGGCTATAGCGGTTGAATCATTTGTATTTTTTAACACTTCATCATAATTATTTAAAATATTTAAAAATTTTTTATTAGTAATACCAAACTTTTTTATTATTGGATCATAACCTTGTTTTTTATAATATTCAACTATTTTATTAGCATTTTCTTCTTTTTTTGTTATTCCAACATATACATAGTATAAATTGTTATCTTCATTATATACATAATTTTGTAGTGATATAGTATTTTCTTCTAAACTATCTAAAGAAGAAAATACACCATATTGAATGAAATATAGTTCTTCTGAATTTGAATTTACTTTTATTCCATCAAAATCTTTGTATCCTCCTAAAAAAAATTTAGATAGAAAAAAACCAATGACTAAAGCAATTGTAAGTGCAAATAAATATTTTTTCATTTTATCACCATTTTTATTGTAGCTTAATCATTGATTTTATTTTGTCGAAATTTGAAATTATTTTTTGCTTTTAATATATTTTGATATTTCAACATCATCTATGAAATAATTTTTAAACCTTTCAACATCAAAGTACTCATCTCCACTTGATACATAGCAAAATTCATCATCATCATCATCTAACATGCTTGCCTCTTCATAATCAAGTACATTTTTAGATTCAATTTTTGTATTAACTTTAAAACACACTTTAGTTGGAAACAAACTCTCTATAAAAGGAGTTATAAATTTTTTATTAGATAAATCTGAAGAAAGGATTACATGAATATCAACTTTCCTTCCTATAGAAATAATATTATATAAATGTTTTTCAAGAACTTCTCTATCTAGATTAATTAAATCATAAATGTCTTCAATAAAAATATATATAGGTTTAAAATAACCTTTATTTTCTTTTGAATTATTTTTTAATAATATATTAATTCTATCATTAATTATACTATCTACTATATTTAATTCTTCAAAAAATTTGTTTGGTTTAATTATTATTGAAGTAGCCAAATTAGGTATATCTGAAAATAAATTAAAATATTTTTTTTGAGGATCATATATAACTATTTTATTCTCTTTATCTTTTATTACAGAATAAATAAAATTTTTAATAAAATCTATTTATTAGTATTTTTATTACCACATACCAACACGTGAGTAACATTATCTAGTTCTAAAACATCATTTTCATCTCTAATTCCCAGTTTAATCATCTTCTTCATCCCCATCTTTCTTTACTAAAACTTCCCTTGGTTTAGAACCATTTTGAGGGCCTATTATACCTCGATCTTCAAGTAAATCAATACATCTTGCTGCTCTGTTATAACCTAGTCTAAATCTTCTTTGTAAAAGCGATGCACTTGCTTTGCCTTGAGATACTACAAAGTCAACTATATCATTATATAAAGGTTCTTCATAGTCATCAGAACCATTAATCATAGTTGTTGCACCTTTTTCCTCGTCATCCATAAGAAGAGACTCATCATAATGAGCTTTTTGTTGGGCACATACATAATCTACTATAGCTTTTGTTTCATCTTCAGATATAAAAGTTCCTTGAATACGAACTGGGGCATTAGTGCCTTGTGGTAAAAATAGCATATCACCTTTACCAAGTAATTTTTCGGCTCCTACCATATCCAAAATTGTTCTTGAGTCTATTCCTGATGATACAGCAAATGATATACGTGAAGGAATATTTGCTTTAACTACACCAGTAATTACATCAGTAGATGGTCTTTGTGTTGCAACAATCAAGTGAATTCCAGCAGCACGAGCCATTTGTGTTATACGCATAATAGAATCTTCAACTTCTTTTGCAGCAACTAGCATCAAATCTGCAAGTTCGTCTATTATTACAACTATAAAAGGCATATGTTTTTCTCTTTGATCTTCTGGTAGCGTTTCATTTTTTTTATCTATATAAGCATTATAACTTTCTATATTCTTGGTCTTACTTTCTTCAAAAACATCATATCTTCTTTCCATTTCTGCAACAATTCTTTTCAAAGCTACATTTGCTCTTTTAGGATCTGTTACAACTGGTGCAAGTAAATGTGGAACACCATTATATATTGAAAGTTCAACTTTTTTAGGATCTACTAAAACTAGTTTTACTTCATCTGGTTTTGCTCTCATTAAAATAGATGCCAAAATACTATTAATACAAACAGATTTACCACTTCCAGTTGATCCAGCTACCAAAAGGTGTGGTGTTTTATTAATCTCCATCCATTGAGGATTTCCCATTATATCCCTTCCAAGTACTGCTAAAAGTTTAGATGATGCTTTAACTGCTGGTACGCTAGTTAAAACTTCTCTTACACTTACCATAGAAACTTTTCTATTTGGAAGCTCTATACCTATTGTATTTTTTCCTGGAATTGGTGCTTGAATACGAACATCTTTAGCAGCTAGTGCTAATGCAATTTCTCTATTTAAGCTTAAAATTTTGCTAACTTTAGTACCAGCTTTTATTTCGAGTTCATATTGTGTTACTGCAGGTCCTACATGCGTATTTACAACATTACCAAATATTCCAAAATCTTTTAAAACTTGAACTAATATTGGAATATTGTTTTTTATAGCAAGCTCATTTTCTTTACCATCAGTTTTAGCTGGTTTATTTAATAAAGAAATAGGTGGATAAATATATTTTTTTGTTTGTTTTTCAGAATCAGTAGGTTCTACAATTTGAACTGGAACCTCCTCTTTTACTTCTTCAACTTGCTCTTTTGATTTTTTATCTTTCTTCTTAGTGCGTACTTTTGATGCTACCATCTTTAGATCTGCTTTAGTTTTTTTACATAACTCATATATTGATAATCCAGTATATAAAATAATACCGCAAAGTATTAAAGCACCACATATAAATTTTGTACCATTTAATGTAAGAAGTGATACGAATATACTTATGAAAATTGCGCCTATTACTCCTCCACCTGTATTTGATCCAAAATTTAGAGCATTTTCAGATGTAGTATTTATATATTTCATAACATTATCAACAGTAACTTTTAATATACTAATACCATCTTTAGCAATATTAAAATTGTTAGGATCTATATCACTTTTTATATAACTTAAATGAAGAAGCGTTAAAATACCTATAGCTATTATAAATATTCCAACAGTTTTACCATTTAATATTTTTGGTATTTTTCTTTTTATTATCGTATAAAGTCCAATTGCTCCTACTACAACTAAAAATAAAGCCCATAAAGTTCCAAATAAAAAGCAAGAAAAACCTTTTATAAATTTCGCGACAACCCCAAAAGGGCAAAGACCTATTATAGCTATTAATAAAAGAAATATTCCTTTTAACTCTACTATATATCCACTTTCTACATTTTCTTCTTTTCTTTCTTTTTTCTTTGACATAAATACCTCCACATATATCATATCTATTAACATTATAACACAAAAACAAATTTAAGTAGATACATATATATCATACTATAAAAATTTAAGATTTCCTTTATTTTTATATAAAATTATAATACATATATCATCATTTATTATTATATCACGTATAAAAATAAAGTTAAAGTTAAAAATTACTTTGTTATGTGATATAATAGTATACCTGGAGGATATTATGAAACATATAGATAAAGCCCATTTTTTAATTAATAGTGCATTTGATTTTGAAAATATAAAAAGATTTGATAGAATATATCCATTTACAAATGAAAACATAAAAGAAATATTTAATTACTTTAATTTTAAAGGTAAAGATTGCTTATCTGTTTTATCGAGTTCAGATCAAATATTAGATATGCACCTAAAAGGAGCAAATAATATTACTGCATTTGATATAAACCCATTAACATATTATTATTATGAATTAAAAAAAGCGGCTATATTATCTGGAATAAGCTTTGAAGAATACGAAAATTTTTTTTGTAAAATTAAATATAAATTTAATATTTTTAATAACAGAAACGCATTTGATATAGAAATATATAAACATATATCAGAATATATAACAGATAATAAAAGTAAAATATTTTGGGATGAATTATTTAATACTTATAAACCAAAAAAAATAAGACAACCTAGTGCTTTATTTAGTGCGGATGAATATAGTCATAAAATTTTAAAAAATAATATATTCTATTTTAACGAGGAAAGTTATAAAAAACTTCAAAATATTATTGAAAATCTTAATATAGAATTTATAAATTGTAATATTAATGAACTTAATAATATTGATAAAAAATTTGATTATATATATTTATCAAATATATTTCAATTTGTAAAAAATTTTGATAAAGCAAAAAAAAATGATATAGAATATCTTAAATCGATAAAATCATTTATAGAACAATTATCAAAAAATTTAAATATATATGGTGAAATTATGATTTGTTATCTTTATTATACTAATATAACAACACTTCCTTTATGTAATGAAAGTGCTAGAAAATTTGTATTCAAAGAAGATTGCTTTGAAACTTTAAAAATTAAAAACAATCTTGATAATGGTAAAGAAACAAACAACAATAACCATGGAGCTCTAATATATAGAAAAATAGATTAAAAAATCTATTTAAAATATATATATTTTAGCCCCATTTTTTTATATATAACAGAAGCTCTTTTTAAATTAAAAATTTTAGCTATTATAAGATTATAAATTTCGTCAAAAAGAAAAACTAAACACAAAACCACACTAAATGTAACAAAAATTTTTTTAGGTAGTTTATTAGCTAAATAAAAACAAAAAGGTACAATTACATATATTAAAAGTAATCCTGATAATCCAAAAAATATTACACTTCTCAAGCATACAAATCCACCTATATTTCCAAAATTAAGAATTTCTTTATTATAGTCCCAACACCTTGGTGATATATTTAAAATGTCATATATATAATAACCTGATAAAAATTCTAAAATACCACAAGATATCATACTAACAAAAAATACTTTTAATGGACTTTTTCTTATTTTATATGCAAGAATACAAATTATTAAAGCTCCATATGAATATATATTTATCCAAGGCAAAAAATTTCCACCACGCCAATATATCTCTTTAAATCCACTATTCATATAATAAAATATTACTTCATATAAAAAACCAAATATTCCAGAAATTACAATTATTAATGAAATAATACCTAACATAGTTACTTTATCAAATTTGTAATTAGTATTTATATACTCTTTTATATACTTCCTCATACCTACTCCATACTACATAATTAGTATATCACTTTTTAATATATATTTAAACTTCCTTTTTTAAATATATATTATAAGATATTTTATATGAAATATAATAATTAAGTATAATTAAAGCTATTAAAATATAAGGAATAACTTTTTCAAAAGGATTTAAGAATTCTAAATTAATATTTGGAAATAATATATATATAATACCTATTATTAAAAATATAAACATTAATATAAGATATATTTGAAGTCTACCCTTTTCAGCACCATATTTATATATACAAGGAATTTGTATTCCATAAACTATTGATAATGTAAATAATAATACTAATAAAGATGGAAAATAATTGTTAAAATTTGATATTTTTACAATACCTATAAAATATAAAATAACACCTAAAAATAAACTCGTAATTACACCTAATACCATACTAGTAAATATTAAAATATATTTTGATAAAACCACTTCCCTTTTAGTTACTGGCATACATAAAATATACTTATCTGCTTTTGATTTTTCATCATAATTGAAAGTTGCTATAGAATAAATACTAAATAAAAATATTATCATTGATGTTCCCATTGTAATCATATCACCATTATCAGCATTTAATACTATTAATCCAATATATATAAATAAACTAAAAATAAAATTTTTTTTATAAGATTTTAATTCTAAAAAATCTTTTATTAAAAGTGATTTAATTTTATTCATTATTCTCTCCTTTAATATAAAGTAACATAATATCATCTAATGTTATTTTATCTATCGTTTTTATATTATATTTTTTTAAAAAATTATTTTTATCATTAATTAAAACTTGATATTCATATTTGTTTTTTTTATATTTTATTATATCTTTTTTATCTATCAAATCAAAATCAGAGCTAGAACATTTTACTAGTGCATAATTATCTAATAAACTATCTTTTGAAGAGTTTAAAATAATTTCTCCGTTACTTATAAATATAATATAGTCAGCAACTTGTTCCAAATCTTTAGTAATATGACTTGAAACAAATATAGAATGACTATCATCTAGAACAAATTCTTGAAACAAATCTAATATTTCGCTTCTAGCTATTGGATCAAGTCCATTTGTTGGCTCATCTAGTATTAATAATTTAGGCTTACTTGAGATGGATGTAATTATTTTCAATTTCATTAACATACCTGATGAATAATCTTTAATAGCTTTATCTTTTGGCAATTTAAATCTGTCTAAATAATTAAAAAACAATTTTTCGTCCCATCTTTTATACATGTTTTTCATAATACTATTAATATCTATTGGGCTTAAACTTTCTGGCATAAAGCTATTATCAAGTATTACACCTATATCTTCTTTAATAAGTTTTTCATACTTTTTATAATCCTTATCAAATATTCTAATCTCACCTTGATCTATATTAATTAAATTAAGGATTGATTTAATTGTTGTAGTTTTACCAGCACCATTTTCTCCTATAAAACCTACAATAACTCCTCCCTTTACTTCAATATTTATATTTTTTAATTCAAAATTATCATATTTTTTATTTAAATTTTTAATTGTAAGTATATTACTCATTTAAATCCTCCCAATAAATATCAATAATATCATTTATATCATCCTTTGAAATATTACTTATTTTTGCAATATCAATAGAAGTCTTAATCAAATTTTCTATATTTTGTAATTGTTCTTCTCTAATTAATTCTTTATTTTTACAAGATACATAAACACCCTTTGATGGAGCTATTTCAACATAACCATCACGTTCTAATTCTTCATATGCAGCTTTTGTTGTTATTACACTTATTTTAAGATCTCTTGCTAATACCCTTATAGAAGGAAGTTTGTCTCCACTTTTTAATTTGTTTGTTATAATAAGATTTTTTATCTGCTCTTTTAATTGTTTATAAATTGGAACATCACTTGAATTCATTATTATTATATCCATAATATCACCGTATATATTCAGTATACACACTTCAAAACGTTATGTCAATAAAAAATGAGTATTAAACTCATTTTTGAATACTATTTTCATCATTATCAGATTCATCGGTTTCATTATCTTCAGAATTTTTTGGATTATCTTCTTCAATATATTCTTTTATAAATAAATACTTAAATAAATCATCCATATCATTTTTCATTATGATCCTACTACCATAGTTTCAGGAAGTGTTGATGCTCCATCAATGACTATTCCTTGTCCTGTTATATAACTAGACTCCTGGCTTGCTAAAAATGCAGCAAGTTCACCTAATTCTTCTAT
Source organism: bacterium (assembly GCA_030531425.1). GTDB lineage: Bacteria > Bacillota_I > Bacilli_A > RF39 > UBA660 > UMGS1613. The sequence goes on along the minus strand of JAUNNO010000021.1, from coordinate 5,314 downwards.
AGTACCCATTCTTCCCATTGGTATACCTTTTGTAATCCCATCTATTACTTCTTGTGGATTTTCACTATTAGTTTTATTTGCTATACTATCTACCATAGGTGTATGAATATATCCTGGCATTATAGCATTTACTCTTATTCCATATTCTATGAATTCAGCAGCACAAGCTTTTGTAAAAGCAAGAACAGCTCCTTTAGTAGTGGCATAAGCAACCTCACCAGGATCAGCTACCATAGGCCCTGTTACACTAGATAAATTAACTATTGATGCATCTATATTTTTCATATATGGAAGGCAAGCTTTAGTTACATTCCAAGTACCTTTAATATTTATATCAAAATGAAAATCCCTTGTCTCATCACTCATATTTTCAAAAGTATCTAATTTACATACTCCAGCATTATTAATTAGTACATCTATTTTTTTATACTTAGTCATTAAATCTTTTATACACTCTTCTACTTTAGCTTTATCTCTAATATCTACTTTATAACCTAACACTCTATCACTATTCATAGTGGTTACTTTATCATCATAATCAAGAATAGCTACAACAGCTCCATATTTTAAAAATACTTTTACAATTCCATAGCCATTACCCATGGCTCCACCAGTTACAACACATAATTTATTTTCTAATTTCATAATTTCCTCCTTTTATCTTATATTTGGTGTTCCATCATATTTCTGTTTATTCATCCATATTTTCATAACTAGACTATGAGGTAACAATTTAACAAGTAGTCTTTGTGCTTTATTTAAACCACCATATATAGATATTTCTTTATTCTTTTTAAGATCACTAATCATGCGATCAACAACATCACTAACATTATACATTACATCATATTTAATAACTACTTCTTTTTGATTCTTTATTATTGCCCTATCAAAAAAATTTGTTTTAGTCCAAAAAGGAGTAACTGTCATAACGTGTACATCTCTATATTTTAATTCTTGATTTAAAGCTCTAGAATACGATAAAAGGAATGCTTTTGTTGATGCATAATCATTTATATATGGTATTGGTTGAAAAGCTGCGCAAGATGCTACATTAACTATTTTAGATCCTTTTTTCATATATGGAAGACTATAATCTATCATAGATACTGGTGCTTTTACATTTACATCTATCATATTTAGTTTTACATCAAGCGCTATATTCTCACTATGATCAAATTTACCAAATCCTGCTATATTAGCTAGTAAAACTACATTAGGTTTTTCTTTATCTAATTCATTTTTATAATTTTCTATATCACTTTGTTTAGATAAATCTATAACTAATTTTTTTATATCAGTATCTATAATTTTTTCTAATTCATCTAATCCTTCTTTATCTCTATCTATAGCCCATACTTCATCTACCTTACTAGATTTTAAATATCTTAAAACAAATTCTTTACCTATTCCAGCAGAAGCACCAGTTACAACCATTACTTTTTTCATATAATACCTACCTTCTATATTTCAATTATAACATATATAATTTATTTTGTTCAATTATATTAATAATTTTTATTACTAATATTAAAAAAGGAGTTTTTAACTCCCAAATTTATTTACTGTATACTATTTTTCCATCTACAATATTAAGTAAAACATCTGTATTTAAAGTATCAAATGAATGACTAATCAATAAATTTTTATTAAGAACAATTATATCTGCTTTTTTACCAACCTCTATAGTACCTCTTATATTTTCTTGACGCATTTGGTATGCTCCATTATAAGTTAATGTTTTTAATGCTTCTGTTACTGTCATTTTTTGTGAAGCATCTCTAACATTTGATTCATCACTAGTAATATTTCTTGTTACAGCTACAATATATGCTGCAATTGGTGAAACTACAGGACCTGCTGGATAATCAGTTGCCATACTAACAATAGCTCCTATATCCATTGCACTTTTATAAGGATAAGCTTTAAAAGCTCTTTCTTCTCCTAATGTTTTAACCTCTACTGACTCATAACTATCTTCCATTTTACATCCCCAAGAAAGATTGGCAGAAACAATTATATCATTTTCTTTTAATCTTTTAATATCACTATCTTTTACTATTTCAAAATGAGTAATAACATTATGAATATTAGGATTTATATATGTTTTTCTTGCTTTTTCAATTACATCTATTGCTTTAGTAATTGCCGCATCACCAATAGCATGAAAATGTATAACCATGTCATTCTTATTAGCTAAAATTGCCATATCAACAAGTTTATTAAAATCAGCTTCGCTAGGCCATCTGTCTGCCCCATAATTTGTTGGATTATCAGCATATGGTTCACTTAAATATGCTGTTTCGGTTTCTGCAACACCATCCATAAAAATTTTTACATCAGTAAGTTCAAACATTCCACCTTTTGATTCTTCTTTATACTTTATTACCTTGTTAAGATTTTGTATAGAATCTTCATTATTATTTATATTCCAAGCCCCCTGGACTCTTAATATTAATTCTCCAGATTTATCCAATTCTTCATAAGCTTTATATAAATTATAATTTAAACTATCTGCTTCTACAAAAACTTCTATATAAGATGAATATCCCATACTTGCATAATATTCTTGTGCTTTTTTTATAATAACCTTATATTCCTCAACAGAATATGGTACTAAAAATGGTTTAGCTAAAACATCCATAGCGCTATCTTTTAAATAGCCTGTTGGTTCTTTATTTTCATCTTTTACTATTGTTCCACCAATTGGATTTTCTGTATCTTTTGTAACACCTATTAAATCTAACATTTTAGAATTAACCCAACAAGAATGTCCATCACTACTTTTTATATAGATTGGCTTATCTACATTTATTTGATCTAATATTTCTTTTGTCGGAATATTATTTTCAAAAATAGTATTATTAAAACCTCTGCCTATAATCATTTCTTTATTAGGATTATTTTTAATATAATCTTCAATTATTTTGACGTATTCACTAACAGATGTAGCATTTGTTATATCAAATTGATACTCATTTGTACCTACATAAGGTGTCACATGAGTATGAGTATCTGTAAAACCTGATAATACTATCCCATCATCATATTCAAAAACTTTAGTATTTTTATTAATATATTTTTTAACATCAGCTTTATTTCCTACAAAAACAATTTCATCATTTATAATAGCAACAGCTTCACTAAATACCTCACCATCTACTCCTGTATAAATATTTCCATAAATAACCTTATCAGCTACAGATGAATTTTTTAATAAATTTATTATTAGAAATATACCTACTATTAGGATAATAATTATTAATATTGCAATTATTGTTTTTTTATTATTTTTCATTATACCACTCCTGTATTATCATACATAAGATTACCACATTTTTTTATATTTGTCTATTAACCTCAAAACAAAAAATAAATTTATTTTATAAAAAACATTTTACACTATCGATGAAAAATATAATTTGAAAAAATATATATTTTAAGATATAATATACGACATAAATTGGTTGAGGTAACAAAAAATATTATAAATACAATTAGATAAGAAGGCAATAAATATTTCAAAATAATAATTATATTAAAAAATAGAATTAGAGATATTTAAATCTTATTATGAATTTTTAGTAGATAATGAAGTTAACAAAAAAATATTAAATATTCCATATATAAAAGAGTTCATAATTAATCTTATATTAAATGGTGATCCACGTATTATATTAGAAGGTCTATTGCATATTTACCTCCACGTAAGGATGGAACTTTTGATATAAGAGCTAAATTGAACGGTCCACAGATAAGTAATTTATACAAGATAAGTTATTATAATGATGGAGTTTCTGATCATTATATAAAAATTACAACTAGTAATACTAAAACTGTTACTGCTATTGAAGAAAATTTAAGTCTTAAAACTATCTAACTATTTTATGTGTATAAACATATTATGAGAAAATATAGCAGTTATAAATTTTAGTATTTGTGACTAATTATAAATTGTAAACATAATTCTTTTAATCATTTTCTTCATTTATATTCTCATAGTGCATAACTATATCTCTATCATAATAAGTTATTCTACCACTAGGTAAAAGTAACATTCTATTTATGCCTAAATTATCTACAAATTCTAAATTATGAGATACTACTAACATAGTACCTTCATAGTTTTTAAATTTATCTGATATCAATAACTGTGTCATAGGATCTAAATGATTTGTAGGTTCATCTAAAATAAGTGTATTAGCGCCTTTTATAGCTATTTTAGCTAACGCTACCCTAGATCTTTCACCAGGCGATAATATACTTATTTTTTTATATATATCATCTCCACTAAATAAGAAGTTTCCCATAAATCTTCTTATCTCATAATCAGTCATACCACTATCACTAAAATTTTCTAATATAGACTCATCTAAATCTAATATCTCATGTTCTTGTGCATAATATCCTATATTTGTCTTTTCTCCTATTATTATACCACCTTCATTAGGAGTTAATATGTTCATAATTAATTTTAGTAAGGTAGTTTTACCTACTCCATTTTCTCCCACTACAAGAAATTTTTCTCCTCTTTTAAGTTCAAAAGATAAACTATCATATAATAATTCATCTTCATTATAACCAAATGTTAAATTATTACATTTTATAGGTACACTATAACTTGGATAATCTATCTTTATACTAAATCTAGATGTTTTATTTGTTTTTTCTAATTCTACTTTATCTTTTAAAAGTCTTTCTAATTTCTTTTGTCTATCTTTAGCTATATTAGCTTTTTTTTCATTACCTCTAATATATTTACTAATTATTTTCTTTAGTTTTTCTTCTTCTTTTATTTGTTTATCATATAATCTTTGGCGAGTTAAATCTCGTTCTTTTTTTATTTTAATATACTTATCATAATTACCATTATATAAAGTAAAATTATGTTTAATTTTATCTACATATAATGTTTTATTAGTTATTTGATTTAAAAAATCTATATCATGTGATATTACAAGTATTAAACCTTTATAATTTTTTAAATAATTTATTATATAATCTTTTGTATCAAAATCTAAGTGATTAGTAGGCTCGTCTAATAAGAGTATTTCGCATTTTGAATATAAAAGTCTTGCAAAAGCTACTTTAGATTTTTGACCTCCTGATAAATTAACTAATTTTAAATCTAATAAATTACTATCAATATTCATACCTTGTAATATTTTAAGTAAAATAGACTCCGATTCATATTGCTCATAATAATTTAATAAATCATTTATATTATCTATTTGATTCATTAATTTTTTCAACTTATTATCATTTTTTTCTATAGATATTTCTTCATATAAATTATTTAATTTTTTATTTAATT
>JAUNNO010000075.1 GCA_030531425.1 bacterium | reverse complement strand
CTTATGAATTATAATGGTGATAAAACTACTAATTTAATTGGTAGAGATTTAATGACTCCAGAAGAAGTAAAACAACTTCATTATAAAACTATAATATTTCCAATAATTGGATTCCCAATTTTTAGAGATACAGTTTTATATAATAAATTTAGTTGTTATGAATCTGGAAAAGTTGAAAGAAATTCTAATCCATTAAAAGATTTATCCTATACTTATTTTACTGTTGAACAAATAAAGCATGATATAAAAGAAAAAAGAAAACCGAATCCAAGAGAAGTTAAAGAAATGAATCAATCTTTAGAACAAGCTGATAAAGATAATTTAAAATTAGTAGAAGAAGCAATAAGTAAAATATTTAAGAATGGATTCCAAATTAAATATGTTATTGGTCAGAATCATAGAACTTATATGTGTGTTACTTTAGATAGAGCATTAAAGCAAAGAGAAAGGTCCTTATTAAATTCAAAAGTAAAAGCAGAATATTATCATTCTCAAATAACAGAAAAAAATAATAAAACAATTATAGAAATTCATAATGAAAATCCAGATATGAAATTATTAAGAAGTTTAAATAATGATAGGTAGTCCAAAGGGCTACCTCTTTTTTCGTTGGATAAGTAATTGACAATATCCGACATTTTTTATATAATAATATTGTTGTTAGATAAAGTAGTATGAAGTAAGAAGTAATTTTTATGTAGTAAACTTTAGAAGTATTGTAGTAGAAGTAATGCAGTAATGTAGTATAGAAGTATGGTAGTAAATATCTAACAACAAGTAGTAGATCGTCTGCTAGTACAGGGACGATTTTTTTTATGCATTTAAACTAGTAAAAATAAGGTTTTCGGACTTTAGTAATATTCCGATAGGTAAGAATTATAGAAAAATATGGTATAATATTAGGTGAAAGAGAGATGAACTATATGAAAGATGGAAAAATACCTAATCCAAATACAATTCATCCAATAGCTGGATACGATAAAGAAATATATGTTAAGCCAACAATAACTAATAAAAACATAATTGTTGGAGATTTTACTTATATAGCAGATTCAGAATTTGAAAGTCATGTTACACATTTATATGAATGGAATGATGATAAATTAATTATAGGAAAATTTTGTCAAATTGCTTCAGGAGTAGAATTCATTATGAATGGAGCAAATCATCAAATGAATGCTGTTTCAACATTTCCTTTTTATACTTTAGAAGGTTGGGAGCAAACTCCGCCATCAAAAGAAGATTTACCATTAAAAGGAGATACAGTAATAGGCAATGATGTTTGGATAGGACAAAATGCAGTTATATTACCTGGAGTTCATATTGGAGATGGAGCTATAATTGGAGCGAATAGTATTGTAGGAAGTAATGTTGAACCATATACAATAGTTGCAGGAAATCCAGCAAGAGTAATAAGAAAAAGATTTAGTGATAAATTAATTCAAATAATGGAAGAATTAAAATGGTGGGATTTAAGTATTGAAGAAATTAATGATTTAATTCCAACATTAACTTCTAGCAATTTAGAAAAAGTCACTGAAGAATTGAATCAAAGAGTTAAAAAGATGAATTTAAAATGATCGGAAGATTAAGATATTCCGTTCGTAATATGGATATAATGCGAAAACATCAAGTAAAAAAAATAAACGATTAGAGGTTTATATCTCTAATCGTTTTCATTTATTGGAGCTTTGAAGTTTTGTATTGCAGTTATCAATTGTGGATGATAAATTACAAAATTAGTTATTGGTTTATTTATTTTGGAAATAATTACTTGCTTATCTTCAGTTATATAGATGCTTATATTTTTAAATATATTTTTATCACTTGCTTTAAAACTATAGTTTTTATTATCTTTTTTAAAGTTCTTAGTTAATTCAATATGTTCTTTATATTCATCATAATTGTATTTAATTTCTTTATCAAAATAGTATTTTGATAAGTCCAAAATACATTTATTATTATTAAATTCATTTTCATTCATTATTGATATTTCATCTATAATTTTGCAATTGGTTAATGTTTCTTTAATTCTTCTTTTTTCTTCATTAATCCAGTCATGAATTTTATTCTTATCTGTTGGAGAAATTTTATTATTAGTAAGAATTTTATCTAATAATTCATCTGATAATGTATAACAAGGTAAGTTTAGCAATATATTTCTTCTATTTTTATTAGATGATAAATTATTATCTATTATTTTAATGAATTGTTCTTTTTTTTCTGGAGTATAAATATTCATAAGTGGAGTTGCTTTTTTTAATAATAAATTAGCATTTTCTCTATAATAAGTAATATCATCTTTTTTTGTACTAACTAATAATTTGCTTTTTTCTATACTACCAGTAACACATTGTCCATGTAATATAGCATTACCAGAAACACATTCTATAATAGAATATAAAAAATTGGAATTATTTTTAAAATAATATGGGTTTATTTGACCTGTCATATAAAGTGGAATCCATCCTTCGAGTCCTAGCATTAATTCCTTAAATGGTCTATCTAAGTCATGAATCATATCCAGTTTTATTCCTTTTTTTAATATGAATGCTAAGTACATCATATATTTTTTCGTAAATTTTAAATCTTTACTTACTTCAATCATAGGCATATTACTATACCAAAAAATATTATCTTTTGATTTGAAGAATGCAGCCTGTTTTAAGACTTCAAGTTGAGCGTCTTTATACCCATCAAATCCATAATAGAATTGTGATTTAGTTTTTAATTTTGGTAATGTAGGAGTAAATAATTTATCAAAATTAATTGATTTAATATAATTATTTAAATCAAAGTCATCAAGTTTTTTAATAAAGTTATCAATATTATACTCTTCGTTATAATTGAATTTGTTATTTGTAAGCCAAGTATAAAGCTTATCGTAAAGTAATTCTTGGTTTTTTAAATCTTTATCCTCACATTTTATTAAATATTTAATTTTCTCATCACAAGTATCTAAATAATTATTTATTACGAATTTACATATTGCATTTGCAAAGTCAGAAATGTTTAATGGTTTTCTAACACCAGTTCTTATTTTAGAAACAAAAGAAGAATCAAAACCGATATATTTAGATAAATCAGAAACATTGATTTTCAATTCATTGATTAATGTATTAAAATTATTTCTAAATACATCAAGATTAATATCATCTTTTTTTAAATGTTTTTCTAATCCTTTTCTGATAACTTCTTTACTAAGGTTAGAAATTTTCTTTTCTTTTGCTAAAAATGATAAGGCGTTAATTAAGTTTTCTAATTGTTCACTTTTATATTTTGGCGTTCTATTTCCTTTTCTATATCCACTTATAATAGGTGGGGCAATACCAGTTAAATCAGATAATTGTTTATTGGTACATCCAACAATTTCTATATATTCATTAAGTCTATCATTAAAGTTCATAATATCACCTTTACACTTCCTTTTCATAAGTATAAATATAAATTACATAAAAGTCAATGACAATAGAGTAACTTTTGATATAAGTATGTGGAAAAAACTGAAAATATGATAAAATAATATTGAATATTAGAAGGAGGAGGATTTTTTGTGAAAAAATTCAAAAAGAAATTAAAAGAATTGCCTAAAAAGACAATGGCTTTATTTATGACATTTGCAATGTTGGTAAATTATTTCTTACCAATTACAACAGTATTTGCGTCTGCTCCAGCAGATACTAGTACTTATGGTGTTATTCAAATTAATGGAAATACAGCATTAGAGAATAAGGACAATTCTAATGAAGTAATAGCAACTTATGAGCATGGAAG
>JAUNNO010000074.1 GCA_030531425.1 bacterium | reverse complement strand
AAATGTAAAAATGTAAAAAGCATGTAAAAATGCTTTTTATATTAAGATATATCTTTATTTTTTTTAAAATATATGATAGAATTCAGTTAGAAATAATATATTAGGAGGAATATATGAGATATGAATTAAATGAATATATACCTATTAATGATACACCAATGAAAAAAGGGGAAGAAATTTTTATTGCAAGAATGATAATGAAATTATTAAATGATAATAAATATGATAATTTAGAAGATTTTTCTAATAAAAATAACAGTTTGCAAGAATTTCTCAAAAAAAACGGGTTTGAAAATGTAGTTAAACATTTCGGTAATAAATTAAATGAGGAAGATTATGTTTTAATTATTGAAAATTTAAGAACTTTAACAAAGAATAAATCATCATATGACGAAAAAGATATTAATACAAAAAAAATTGATGATAAAGAATACGTAAGTCTAATAACAGATGATAAGGCTTTTGCTTTTGATAATTCAAATTCTTTTCATACAATAAAAGAACAATTGAATCATTTACAGCCAACTCAAAAAAAATTCCAAACTAATGATCCTGAAAAAAACACACTAGAAATGTTTAAGGAAATGGAAAAAAGCAAAAAAGAAAGTTTAAATTTTTTGAAATTAAGCGAAATTAATTATGCTTCTCTTAATGAAAAAGAACAAACTTTATACAAAATTGCTTATGACTATCAATTACAAAATTCAGCAATTATACGAGTAGATTTAAAAAATGAAGTTATAATAAATGAGGATAATGAAATTATAAAAATAGTTGAAGAAGATGGAAAATATAAAATAAAAGCAGATAATGTTGATGAAAATTATGAAAACGATGATAACAATATTGAAAAAGATTCTTTTCAAAAACAATTTTCTTTAAAACCAAATCCTGATACTATATATAGCAATATGGAGGAATAAAGTTATGAATAATACAAATAATGCAAGCACTTCACAAAATATTATAAATAATAATGAAAATCAAAATATTAACCCACAGCCACAAACGACAATGAATAATACTAATATTCAACCACAAGTTTTATCAAATCAAAATCATCCATTGGATAATAAACAAGTTAATTCTCAAATGCAACAAATCCCTACAATAGAACAAACAAATCAAAATTTTTTAAATAATACCCAAAACAATGTTTCGGCAAAAGAACAAAAAAAGCCTGGGATAAACTATACATTTTTGATTATATTACTTATTATTCTATTTGGAGCTGTTATATTTTTATTTCCATACTTATTTAAAACACTTTAAAAGAGTTCGCCAGAACTCTTTTTATTTTAATTTTAACTTTTGACCTATACTTAATAAGTTTGTATTAAGATTATTTAATCTTTTTATTTCATCTACTGTAGTATTATTTTCTCTTGCTATTTTATATAAACTATCTCCATTTTTTACTATATATATATTATTTTCATAATTAGGTAATTTTAACAGTTGACCTACGCTTAATAAATTTGTATTAAGATTATTTAATCTTTTTATTTCGTCTACTGTAGTATTATTTTCTCTTGCTATTTTATATAAACTATCTCCAGATACAACTTTATATACATTACCTTGATTTATCTGTGGTATTTGTAATTTCTGACCTATTGATAGATTTGTATTTGTTAAATTATTTATACTTATCAATTCAGAAACAGTTGTATCAAAATTTTGAGATATTTTATATAAACTATCTCCACTTTTTACTATATATATATTACTACTTACCTCTTCTTGATCTATTTGTGGGATTTTTAAAACCTGACCTACATTAAGTAAAGAATTTACCAACCCATTTGATTCTTTTATTTCTGATACACTCACATTATATTTTTTTGCTATACTCCAAAGACTATCTCCACTTTTTACTGTATAATAATTTCCACCTTCTACAGGTATATAATTTAAATTTAAATATTCTATTATAGCTCTTACAACAGCTTCTGCATAATTTTCCCAATTATTTTTTAATTGATTAACATCGTCACCTTTACTATCTAAAAATCCATATTCTACTGTAATAGATTCTGTATTACCAGTATTTCTCTGCATAAAATAATAATCTTTAGCAGTGTTACTTGGTAATCTTCTCTGATATGCTTTTCTAACATTTTGACCCTCATTAGAAAGCTCATTCAATATTAAATTGGCAAGTGTATCTTTATTTCTTAAAGCATATATAACTTCTGCTCCATCACCACCACCTGCATTTATATGATTAGAAATGACTAATACATCACTACTATCCCCAAATGAATTAAGTACTCTTTTTACTCTTTCATCAGGTGTTAAAGTCTCATCAGTAGTCCTAGTCATTTTAACATCCAAACCTAGTTCTTTTAGTCTATCATATATATACCTAGATATTTTAAGTGTATAATCTTTCTCTATTATACCATTCCCACTTGCTCCAGGATCATTTCCTCCATGACCTGCATCTATCACAACTTTTTTTGCCATGCTTATCACCTATATTAATGTATGAAAAAAGCACTTTATTGTGCTTAAATTATGTATAAAAAAATAGAAAAGAAAAAAAATACAGAAGCTAATAAGACAAAGATGTGAAAAACCGAATGCATATATTTTACTCTTTTACCTATTCCATAGAAGATTGAACCTACTGTATATAGTATTCCTGCAGTAAACATAAAATAAATACCTTTTATATTAATAGAATTTATAAGGGGTTTAATAGAAAAGATAATCATCCACCCCATAACTATATAAAGTATCATAGAAAATGTCTTAAATTTTTTTAAATCTATAGAATTTAATACTATGCCAAGTACGGCACATGCCCATATAATTCCAAATAAAGTCCACCCTAAAGATGTAGGAAGCGCTACTAAACAATATGGTGTATAGGTACCGGCAATTAAAAGATAAATACTGCAATGATCTATTATTCTAAAAACTCTTTTTGCATTATTTACTTTTAATGAATGATATATAGTAGATATACTATATAAAATAATCGACATACTTCCATATATACAACTACTAACTATAGCATATACATTATTATGAATAGAACTAAAGGTGACGCAAAGTACTAAAGCAACTATACTAAGTATTGCACCTATTCCATGAGTTATTGCGCTTATTAATTCTTCGCTTAAAGTGTATTTAGGTATCTCAATTCTATCTTTTAAGCTCATAATTACTCTCCTTGTTTTTTAAATTACGTTTTATATCATCAATAGGAATAGCAAAAGATATATTAGAAGCATTTTCTTCTTTAAGAAACACCATCCCAATTACTTTTCCTTTACCATTTAATAAAGCTCCTCCACTATTACCACCACTTACTTCTGCGTCAAATTGTATTGCATTATAAGTATTTCCATTTACTTTTAAGGATCTTTTTACATTCGATATTATTCCACTAGTTAAGCTTATAATATAATTTTTATTTAGCGGAGTACCTACTACATATACATTATCTCTTAAAGCAATATTATTACTACTTCCTAATTTTGCTTTTTTTAAATTAAGATTATCATCTATTTCTAATAGAGCAAGATCACTTTTTAAATCATATTTAATTAAATTTGCTATTTCATATTTTTCATTATAATTATAGACCTTAATATTTTTGGCACCATCAATAATATGATAACAAGTAACTATATAATTTTTTCCATTTTTTTTGTCATAAACAAAACCAGAACCTATATTTATACTATCTCCATCAATAGCTTCAATATAAACAGAATAATCATATATATCTTCTATATATGATTTATTTATTAATTTATATGCAAAATAGATAATTATTATTAATAAAATTCTAATTATTTTCTTCAACATAAACACTCCTCGT
>JAUNNO010000020.1 GCA_030531425.1 bacterium | reverse complement strand
CCGTATTCCCTTTTTGGGTATATGGTTTTTCATATATTGAATATTCATAATCAAATCTACCATTATCTAGTTGAATTCTAGTTCTAATTAAATATCCAAAATCTTCAAGTTCTTTTAGTATTGATCTAATAGCTTTAATACTTTCTTTACTTACCTTAGTAATACCTTTAACTGAATAGTCCCAATAATCAGGTAAACTTAACATAAATGAAAGTAATCCTTTTGCTTTATAGCTTAGATTAATATCTTTTAAATGATAGTTACTCATTACTGTATATTTATTTGTTTTTTCTATTCTAAATACAGACATATCTAACTCCTTTCTAGCCCTTAAAATTTTTAAAATAAGTGTTTTCAAATAGTAACAAATAGTAATAAGTAGACTAAAAAGCCACTATTTCTAGTGGATTATGAATATTTAAAAATTTATTTGTTAGTCCTGTTTTCCCGACCATTTAAAAAATAAGTTTGAACTTTTCAAATTTTATGTTTAAAAAGTGTTGGTTTAAAAATCAGCACTTTTTATTTCTAGAAAAATAACATTACATAATTATAAAAGTGTGTTATAATGTTTTTAGTTATAAGGAGTATTTTATGGAAAAATATGAAGAGAACATGAAAAAACATAATATGAATTTATCTAGATATGCTTGTTTAGATGAATATGCTATAAGATTTAAAACTTTAGTGGAAGATATAAGGCCACCTTTTTTTAGAGATGCAGATAAAATATTATATACACTATCATATTCTAGATATAAAGATAAAACCCAAGTTTTTTCTTTTAATGAAGATGATATGATTACAAAAAGAATGACACATATTCAATTAGTTAGTAAAATAGCTAGAACAATTGGTAGAGGACTTGGTTTAAATGAAGATTTAATAGAAGCAGCAAGCCTAGGACATGATTTGGGCCATGTTCCGTTTGGACATGCTGGTGAGAAGATATTAAATGATATTAGTTTAAAAAATAATGAAGGATATTTTAATCACAATGTGCAAAGTGTAAGAATACTTATGAATATAGAAAATGGTGGGGAGGGTAGCAATGTTACTTTACAAGTATTAGATGCAATTTTATGCCATAATGGTGAAGTTTTGCAAAAAGAGTATATATATCATTCTAAAACAAAAGAACAGTTTTTAAATGAATATAATTCAAGTTACAAAGATTTTAATACATTAAAAAATATTAGACCCATGACTTTAGAAGGATGCGTAGTAAAAATAAGTGATGTAATTGCTTATATAGGAAAAGATATAGAAGATGCGATAAGGTTAAATAAAATTGTAAGAGAAGATATCCCAAAAGATATAGTTAATACCCTTGGCAATACAAATTCTAAAATAATTAATACAATAATAAACGATATATTGAAAAACAGTATAAATAAAAATAAGATAGTAATGTCGGATAATATATATAATTCTTTAAATTCTTTGATTTGTTTTAATTATGATAATATTTATAATAATGCCCTTACTATAAACGAATTAGATGAAATAAGATTAATGTTTGATACTTTGTTTGAGTATTATTTAGAAAAATTAGAATCTGGCATGAAGGATTCTAATATATACACTGTATTTTTAAATGATATGTCAAAAGATTACATAGAAAATACTACCAATTCAAGAAAAGTAATAGATTTTATATCAGGTATGACAGATAACTATTTTTTATCTCAATATAAATCCATATGTAAAGAGAAAAATTAAATTATAAATTTGGTTTATAATTTCTTTTTATTATGTTATAATAGATGAGTGATATATATGAAATTAAGAAAAAATAATAAGAAAAGATTTATATTTTATAAAATATTAAGCGCATTATTAATTATTTGTTCTGTTATATTTGGCGGAATAATTATATATTCTAACATGCTCCCATCAAAGTACTTATCAATAATTTTATTAGTTATTGTAGTATTTGATGGTTTTAATATTTTTTTCATAAATATAAGAAAACTGAAACGAAAAATAAAAAGAGTTATGTCATCATTTATGATTTTAGCAATTATTTTGTTTTCATTAGGAACTTTTTATTTAGGCAAGACTTTAAATATTTTGTCAAATAATGTAAATAGTAAATATAAACTTGTTAATTATTCTGTAGTAGTGTTATCTGATAGCAAATATAAAAAACTAGAGGATATATCAAAAAAAGATATAGGATATATTGACACGTCAACTGGAATTAATGACGCTTTAACTAAATTAAAAAATAAAATTAATTTTAAAGAACAAAAGTATAATGGTGCAGATGAGATGTATCAGAAATTGTTAGACAAAAATGTAGATGCTATTTTGCTTGAAGATTCTGTAAAGCAAATTTTACAAGAAGAGTTTACTGATTTTGACAGTAAAGTAAAAGTAATATATAACTTTACTATTAAAGTAAAATCAAATTTAAAAGTAAAAGAAGCTAATGTAACAGAAGAGGTTTTTGCTATATATTTAAGTGGAATAGATACATATGGAAAAATATCTTCTGTATCAAGAAGTGATGTAAACATAGTTATGTTTGTAAACCCTAAAACAAGCCAAATTTTATTAATATCTGTTCCAAGAGATTATTATGTTCAGTTACATGGAACTAAGGGGTCAAAAGATAAACTTACACACGCTGGTATATATGGTGTGGATATGTCGGTAAAGACACTAGAAGATTTACTTGATTGTGATATAAATTATTATATTAAAGTTAATTTTACATCTGTTATTGACATAGTAGATGTATTAGGAGGATTAGATTTATATTCAGAATATACTTTTATATCATATTCTGGATTCAGTTTTAAAAAAGGTATGAACTCTGTAAATGGTGAACAAGCACTAGACTTTGCTAGAACACGTAAAGCATTCGCACAAGGTGATAGACAAAGAGGAAAGAATCAACAAGCTTTAATAGAAGCAATAGTAAGAAAAGCTACTAAAAAATCTGTTATAACAAAATATAATTCACTACTAGATGCGATAAATGGTAAATATCAAACTAATATGAGTACTAAAAAAATCACATCTTTAATAAAAATGCAACTTGATAAAATGCCTGATTGGACTATAACGTCTTATAGCTTAACTGGAACTGATGCTAATAATTATACATATACATATAATCAATTATTGTATGTTATGGAACCAGATCAAAACAGTATAACTGAAGCTAAAGAGTTGATTAGTAAATTTTTGAATAACGAAAAATTAGAGTCATCATATAAAGAAATAGGTGGAACTAGTAATAAAGTATTTAAGACGTCTTCTGGTGAATCTACATATAATAATTCTAATTCGAATAATAAGGTGACACAAAAAAATACAGATATAAAAAAAGAAGAATCAAATCAAAAAGATAATTCTAAAATTACAGATGATAAAATTTCTGAAAAAAAAGAAGAAAAAGAGCTTATCGAAGAAGATGAAGAAGAAAAAGATACTAGAAAGGAAGAAGAGTCTAGCTCTTTAGAAGAAGAAATTCAAAAAGAAGATGAAGAAATTATAGAAAATTCCCAATTAGAAGAAAAGGAGTGAAAACTCTTTTCTTTTTTGATATAATAATTAGGTATAGTTTTTATGTAAATAAATATGGAGGTGTTAATAATTTTATGAAAGATTTTGTAAAAGGAGTATTTAAACAGACAATATTTAAAAGTGATAAAGGATATTTTATAGGCCTTTTAAAAGTTATTGACACTAATATAATAGATATGAAAGATTATATAAATAAAACAATAACCTTTACTGGGTATTTTGCAGATTTAAATTTATTTGATAGATATATAATGTATGGTGAAGTTGTAAATCATCCTAAATATGGATTTCAATTTAATGTACATGATAGTGAAAAAATAAAACCAGAAGATAGAGATGGTATTATAGAGTTTTTATCTAGTGATTTATTTAAAGGTATAGGTGAAAAAATAGCTGAAAGAATAGTAGATACATTAGGAGAAAATGCGCTAGATTTGATACTTAAGGATAAGTCTTGCCTTTATTTAGTGCCAAAATTAAAAGAGGATAAAATAAATAAAATATATGATACTTTGAGAAAATATGAAGAATCACACGATATTATAGTAAAATTAACTGAACTTGGATTCTCTATGAAAGATTCTTTAGTTATTTACAATACATATAAAAGTAATACTATTGATGTAATTAATAATGATATATATAGAATAATAGATGATATTAAGGAAATAAATTTTTCAAAAATTGATTCTATTGCAATTAATTTATATAAAGATGAGCATAATATAAATAGAATAGAAGCATGTGTTATATATATAATGAAAGAGTTGATGTTTCGAAATGGAGATACATACTTGGAATATTATCAAATATATAAGGGCGTTTGTAATTACCTTAAATTTGAAATTGCTTCTTCCTTATTTGATGAAGCTATAAGTAATTTAGAGGGAAATTTAAAAATAAAAATAGAAGATAATAAATATTTTATTTATGAAGATTATGAGTCTGAAGAATATATTGCTTATAAAGTTAATTATTTAATAAACAAGCAAAATACTAAATATAAAAACCTAGATTTAAAAATTAAAGATTTAGAAAATAAATTTAATATTACTTACAGTGATAAGCAAAAAGAAGCTATAACAAAAGCAATAGAAAATAATATTTTAATAATCACAGGAGGTCCTGGAACAGGTAAAACTACTATAATTAAAGCAATAGTTGAATTATATAAGAATATTAATAAATTAGAATTAAAAGATTTAATAAAAAACATGGCACTTTTAGCTCCTACTGGTAGAGCTAGTAAAAGAATGTGTGAATCAACAAATTATCCTGCAACTACGATACACAGATTTTTGCGTTGGAACAAGGAAAGTAATGAATTCATGGTAAATGAATATGATCCCGATTTTTCAAATTTAATAATTGTAGATGAGGTGAGCATGATAGATAATAATCTTATGTGTAGCTTGCTTAAAGGATTAACTAACAATATAAAACTTATATTAGTAGGAGATTATAATCAGTTACCAAGTGTTGGAAATGGTAATGTATTAAAGGATTTAATAGATAGCGATATAGTAGATACAATATCTCTTGACTTGTTATATAGACAAGATGAATCTAGTTATATACCAGTACTAGCAAACGATATAAAAAATAATGAATTAAATGAAGACTTTATGGTTGATAGGGACGATTACAAGTTTTTATCTTGTAATAGTGATGTAATATTACCTAGTTTAATAAACATAGTAAAAAAGACAATTTCTAAAGGATATGATTATAAAAGAGTTCAAATAATGGCTCCAATGTATGCTGGAGTTAATGGGATAGATAATATAAATAAAGTTATGCAAGATGTATTTAATCCACCTGATATAAATAAAAAAGAAATTAAGTATTCAGATATAATATATAGAGAAAATGATAAAGTATTACAACTTGTAAATGATCCTGATAATAATGTTTTTAATGGAGATATAGGCATTATAAAAAAAATAAACTACAAAGGTGCTTCAAATACTCCGGAAATTACAATTGATTATTATGGAAATATTGTAACTTATGATTTTAAAAAATTTTCTAATTTTAAACATGGATTCATTATAAGTATTCATAAAAGTCAAGGAAGTGAATTTGAACTTGTTATAATGCCAATTTCAACTACATATAAAAGAATGTTATATAAAAAGTTAATTTATACAGGAATAACAAGAGCTAAAAGAAAATTAATTTTAATTGGTGATCCTAGTGCATTTATGTATGGTATTTCTAATAATTATGAGTATTCAAGAAAAACTGATTTATTGAATAAATTGGTAAATTATATGAATAAAAAATAAAAAAATAATAACAATAATAATGTATATAATATTTTATATACACTGTCATATTTCTAGTGAGGTGAAGTATATGAAAATAGCAAAAACAATGGCTTTAATAGCTGTTGGTGCGGGGGCAGTATTGGCTTATCAAAAGTATAGTGAGCCAGTAATGGATAAAATAGAAGATTTAGCAAATGAAACAATGAAGAAAGCAAGTAAAAAACTAGAAGATATGATGTAATAAAAGGAGCCAAAACTCCTTTTTATTAATTTGACAAAAAGATAATTTTATTATAGAATATATAACCCGAAAGGGGAAAGTGTTATGGAACCAGAACAATATAGTAATAAAATTTTGGCTTTAGGAAGTGAAGATAGTAATTTTAAAATATATCCATTTTTAAATGAAAGTGTGTTTGTTATTGAATATTGTGGAGAATTAACTTCAAAGTCTGATTTAGAATATTCATTTGTTAGAATAGGAAAAGATGATGCTTCATATGAAATTTTAGATAATTTCTTTAAAAATAATAATATTAGTAATTATAAAATGTTGAAAAGTGATAGAAAAGATATTCAAGATAGACATAATGTAGTAACTATTACAAAAGATAATAGTGAAAATTATTGTATTTTAATTATTGTTAGAGAAAAGATGAAAGAGAATGCTGTAATTATATCGGAGAAAAATAAAGAAGCATATACAAATATAGCAAAACTTTTTAATACATTTAAACAAACAAGTGTGGGTATTGAATATATTTCTATAGATAATGGAAAAGCTAGTCTTGAATATTAATAGATAGAATCTAAAATAAAAATTAAATAATATAAAAAGGTAGACAATTTGATCTACCTTTTTATTAAAGCAATTATTTGAATAATTAACATAAATGTATTATGAATTGAGTGTAGTGTTATTGTAGTAAATATATTTTTTGATTTTGTATAACAATAAGCAAATATAAAACCTGGTATACTATATGGGATTATAAACAATAAATCAGATGTATTTTGTAATGTAGTTATAACATGTAATGAACCAAATATAATGCCAGAAAAAATTATAAACAAAATATCAGAATTTTTAAATATTTTTTTTATTGATAATCTAAATATTAATTCTTCTGTTAAAGGAGCAATTAATACAATTGAAATTATACTATATATAGGAAATATTTTTATTAAATCAATAATAGATTGTTGGTTTTGTGCTACATTTTCTGTTGTGAAGTTTGTTATAATACTATTGCTTATTATCATAAGTATTAAAGCTAATAACCAATACTTTATATATTTTTCAATATATTTACCAAAATTTTGTTTAAAATCTTTAAAATTAGGTATAAAATCCTTTTTATAAATATATATTATTATAAGTGCAAATGAAAGATCATATAAGGTAAGATATAATTGCCTTATAGGATTACTTAATTCATAATAATTTATTCCAAATATACTTAAAAAATCAATTGATAGAGAGTATATTATTAAATATAATATAATTACACCAATACCAATTAAAATTGATTTTATATTTTTACTATTTTCTTTTTCCATGATTATTCTCCAATCGTTAAATATATTATATCAAAAAAGTTATAAAAATAGTTAACAAAATAAAAAAAGTGTGTTATAATATATTTGTCAAGCGAGAGTGGGATTAAATCCCACTCTTTAAATTAATGGAGGGAATATGGATATAGCTTTAAAAGTAAAAGGCCTTGTAAAAGAGGTAATAGAGAATAATGGATATATTTTGGATGATGTTTTATATTTGAAAGAGGAAGGAAATTATTTTTTAAGAATAATAATTGATAAAAAAGGTATAATTGATTTAGAAGATTGCATTAAAGTAACTAAATTAGTTGATCCAATTTTAGATGGTGCCAATTACATTTTAGATAGTTATATTCTAGATGTTTGTTCAAAAGAGAGGGATGTGTAAATAATGAATAGCAAAGAATTTAGTAAGGCATTAGCTTTATTAGAAGAGCGTGGGATTGATAAAGATTATATGTTTGAGTCAATGATTTCTGCTTTAACTAGTGCTTATAAGAAAAATACTGGATTATCTAATGTTCGTGTGGAGCTTGATAAAGATAAATTAGAATTTAAGTTGTTTTCATTTAAGACAGTAGTTTTAGATAAGAACCATAAAGAATCATTAGAAGAAGATAGTATACCAATGGCGGAAGAAGAAAAATTAACAGAAGAACAATTAGAAGATGAAGAATTAGAGGATTTACCAGAAGAGTTTAGATATAGACCTTTTGTATTTAATGAAAAAATTCATATAACTTTAGAAGATGCAAAAAAAATTGATCCTGAAATTAAAGTAGGAGAGACAATAGAAGAAGAAGTTGCTCCAAAGGATTTTGGCCGTGTTGCAGCAGCTACGGCAAAACAAGTAATTATTCAAAAAGTAAGAGAAGCTGAAAGAAATAATATAGCGCAAGAATTTGGCGAAAAACAAGACGAAATGATGTCTGGTACAGTAGAGATGGAAGATGAAAACAATTACTATATAGATTTAGGTAAAACTCAAGGCTTACTTCCAAAAAGTGAAATTATACCAGGTGAAGAAATAAAAATGGGCTCAATTATTAAAGTTTATATTAGTAAAGTAGACATAAATTCCAAAGGAGCTTTAATACTTTTAACTCGTAAACATTATGGATTTATTAAAAGACTTTTCGAACTTGAAATTCCAGAAATCAGCGAAGGTACTGTATTAATATACAGTATTGCTCGTGAAGCTGGTAATAGAACAAAAATAGCAGTTTATTCTGAAAATAGTAATGTTGATCCAATAGGAGCTTGTATAGGAGAAAGAGGAACTAGAATTGCTAATATATTAAAAGAGCTAGGTAACGAAAAAATAGATATAGTAAAATATTCAAAAGATCCTGTTGAATTTATTCAAAATGCATTGTCACCTGCTAAAGATTTAAGAGTGTATGTATTAGATGAAAAAACAAAAGAAACAATGGTTGTAGTAGATGATAAAAATTTAAGTTTAGCTATTGGAAAACGTGGAATTAATGTAAAACTTGCTAGTAGATTAACTCATTATAATTTAGAAATTAAAACTATAGATCAAGTTAAAGAATCTGGAATAAATATATTAGAGTAGGTGACGTATGAAAAAAATACCTATGAGAACTTGTGTAGTAACAAATGAAAAATTACCAAAAAAAGAATTAATAAGAATTGTAAAAACAAAAGATGGTGAAGTATTGGTTGACCCCTCTGGTAAAATAAATGGTAGAGGAGTGTATTTAAAAAAAGATATGAATGTATTTGATATCGCAAAAGATAAAAAGATATTAAATAAAAAATTAGAAATAGACATACCTGAAGAATTGTTTGAAGAATTAAAGAAAGTAGTTAGTGATTAAAATGAAAAGAAATGATTATTTAACTTGGGATGAATATTTTATGGGACTTGCTATGTTATCTGCTATGAGGAGTAAAGATCCTAATTCACAGGTTGGCGCTTGTATAGTTGATAAAGATAACAAGATTGTTTCTGTAGGGTATAATGGAGCTCCTATTGGATATGATGATGATAAAAACATGACTTGGGAAAGAGAAGGAAATTTCTTAGATACTAAGTATGCATATGTGTGCCATTCAGAATTAAATGCAATATTAAATTCTAGAACTAATGTTGAAGGATGTAAGCTTTATGTAACACTTTTCCCTTGTAATGAGTGTGCAAAAATAATAATTCAATCCAAAATAAAAGAAGTCATATATTTAAGTGATAAGTATTGTGGTACTGATTCAAATATAGCTGCAAAGAAAATGTTTGATGTTTGTAAAATAAAATATAAAGAGTACAAAAAAAGTTCAAAAAAAGTTGAAATGGGGTTATAATATGGATCAATTTTATATGGATAAGGCTTATGAGCAAGCTTTAAAATCAACTTGCCTTAGGGCTAAAGTAGGAGTGGTTCTAGTACTTGATGGAGCTATAGTAGCTCAAGGATATAACAATGTTACAGGTGGAGTTAATGATTGTACTAAAGTTGGTTGTATAAGAGATGAGTTGCACATTAAATCTGGAGAAAGAAGAGAAGTCTGTAGAGCAATTTGTGCAGAGCAATTAGCAATTTCAGAAGCTGCTAGAAATGGTGTTAGCCTAGATGGAAGTACAGCTTATGTAACAACATTTCCTTGTTACATTTGTGCTAAGATGTTAACTTCTGCAGGAATACCAGAAATTGTATATGATAAAGAATATCCAGATTCATTATCTCAAAATTTTTTAAATGAGGCAGGTATAGAAGTAAGAAAATTGTAGAAAGAAGGTGTAGCTTATGATGAGTGTATTAGAGTATGCAGAAGATGTAAATAAAAAAGTAAGCGAAATATTTGAATATTGTAAAAAACTAGGAATAAATGTATCTAGCGAAGATGATATGTTAGATGAAGATAGCATAACTGAACTAGATAATATAATAATGCAAGATGATTTAGATAGCGATTTAGAATATGAAGAAGAATTAATAGAAAAAGGAAATAAAGCAAAAGAACCTAATGATACAATGCAAAAAAAGCAAATTCAAAATCAAATAAAAGTTAAATCAAATAAGAAAGATTTAGCTAAAAAGAAAAAAGAAATGTATAAAAATAAAGAAAAATTAATTAGTAATGGCCCTATTATTGATGATAATGTTGTTACATATAAAGATGGAATGACAATTTCTGATTTAGCTAAAGCTTTAAATATAAATTCTAATGAATTAATAAAAAAATTATTTATATTAGGCGTTTTAGCTACAGTAAATAGTAAAATAGATTTTGATAATGCATCACTTTTAGTAAGTGAATATAATAAAGAATTAAAAAAAGAACAAATTATAGATGAAACAAAATTTGAAGAATTTGAAATAAATGACAAACCAGAAGATTTAGTAAAAAGACCTGCTGTTGTAACTATAATGGGTCATGTTGATCACGGTAAAACCACACTTTTAGATACTATTAGAAAATCTAATGTTGCTGAAGGTGAAGCAGGAGGAATAACACAAGCAATAAGTGCTTATCAAGTAAAGGTAAAAGATGATATAATAACATTTATAGATACACCAGGTCATGCTGCATTTACTGAAATGCGTGCTAGAGGAGCATCTATTACTGATATAGTAATTATAATAGTTGCAGCAGATGATGGAGTTATGCCACAAACAAAAGAAGCAATAGATCATGCTAAAGCTGCAGGGGTACCTATTTTAGTTGCAATAAATAAAATAGATAAACCAGGAGCAAATATTGATAGAGTTATGACTGAATTATCAGAATATGGTCTTACTCCAGATACTTGGGGAGGAGACACAATATTTACTAAAATTAGTGCAAAAACAGCAGAGGGTGTAGATGAGCTTCTTGATAACATTTTATTAGTAGCTGAAATGGAAGAATATAAGGCAAATCCAGCTAGATATGCATCTGGATCAGTTATTGAATCAAGATTAGATAAACAAGTAGGAGCTATTGTAACTGTTTTAGTACAAAATGGTACTCTTAGATTAGGTGATCCTATAGTTGTTGGAACTAGTTATGGTAAAATAAGAACATTAAAAAACGATAAAGGCGAAGAGGTAACTTTTGCCTTACCAAGTCAACCTGTTGAAATTACTGGTATTAATGAAACTCCGTCTGCTGGAGATAAGTTTATGGCTTTTGAGACAGAAAAACAGGCTAGAAGCATAGGCGAAAAAAGAAAATCCGAAGAGCATTTGAAACAAAATTCTAAATCTACAGTATCACTAGAGGAAATTTTTACTAAAATACAAGAAGGAATAAAAGAGATAAATGTAATAGTTAAAGCAGATGTAAATGGATCAGCTGAAGCTGTTAAAAATTCCTTAGAAAAAATAGATGTAGAAGGCGTAAAAGTTAAAGTTTTAAGAAGTAGCGTAGGCGCTATAACAGAAAGTGATATAGTCCTTGCAAAAGCCTCTAGTGCACTTATAATTGGATTTAATATAAGACCTAATAATAGCATAAAAGATTATGCAAAAGAACAAGGCGTTGAAATAAGACTTTATGATATAATTTATAAAGCAGTTGAAGATATGGAAGACGCTATGAAGGGAATGTTGGATCCTGAGTATGTAGAAAAAGTAACTGGAACTGCTGAAGTAAGACAATTATTTAAGTTTTCAAAAGTAGGAACTATTGCTGGAAGTTATGTAACCGATGGAATACTTAAATCAAATTCCAAAGTTAGGGTAATAAGAGATAGTGCTGTAATATATGATGGTGAGATTAATTCTATTCAAAGAGAAAAAGATACCGTAAAAGAAGTAAAAAAGGGATTAGAATGTGGAATAACAATTATTAATTTTAATGATATTAAAGTAAATGATGTTATAGAAACATATGAAATGGTAGTAAAAAAATAGAGGATTTTATGAAGATAAAAAATGAAAGAATAAATAGTAATATTCAAAAAGAAATTAGCTATATTGTAGCTAATGAAATAAAAAATCCAAATATAAAATTTGTAACAATAACAGCAGTAGATGTAACTAGTGATTTAAGTTATGCTAAAGTTTACTTTACTACTTTAGAAGATAGATTAGAAACTTTAGAAGGGCTAAAAAGTGCTAAAGGATTTATAAGAAAAACTTTAGCTGATAGAATAGAATTAAGACATATACCAGAATTAGAATTTATATATGATGAATCAATAGAGTATGGTAATAGAATAGAAGAAAAAATAAAAGAGATTAATAATTAGTCTCTTTTATTTTGCTTCCATATATATATTATAGTCAAATGAGTGTTCTACTTTATCTAGATTAAGAAGCTCATTAGTATCTATTAAAAAGAAATTATGAAGTAAATATTGATTACCGTCGCTAGCTACAGGGTCATCCCAAGTCATATCAAGGTGTAACCATTTGCCATCTAAATAAATTAAATTCCATATATGATTTTCAGATGAAATTTTATAATTCTTAATATTTAAAAAATTTAAATATATAGCCATTATATCACTGTATCCACCACATATAGCTTTTCCACTTTTTACAAGATTATATGCAGAATTTTCGCTTGTATTTATATTTTGATCATACTCAGTATTATTTATAATGTAATCATGAAACAATTTTATTTTATCTTTATCTTGCATTGAATCATTAATATTATTATTTATAAAATTTTCAATATAAGCCTTAATATACATAATTTGATAATCTGAATATAATTTGTTTAATTTTATTGCTATTCTCTTATCTTGCTTAATATCAATACTTATAGTTGAAAAAGAATTAAAAGGATGTACAAAATTATTTATATTTGAAACTATATTCTCATCTTCTGTTAAGACTTTAATATCGTTTATACAGTTATCATATTTACAGTAAAAAGTAAAATTAGATTCACCACTGTTAATTATAGTATATAATATATTTAATAGCTCTTGATAATTATTTACTTCTTTTGAATCTGTATTTTGTACAAATAAAAAGTCATTATTAAGATAATATTCATTATATGTTAAAACTTTATTACTATTACGATATATAATATTATCATAAACGAAACCTGTTATAGAATCTTTATATATATATACAACAGCAACTAAAGATAACATAAAAACAATTTTTGCTAAATCTCTCATATCCTCACCTTATTTAATTATATCATACATAAATTTATTATCAAGAAAAAAATAAAAAAGAGTAAAAATTTACTCCATTGAATTTACTTTTTTGCTTAGTCTAGATTTATTTCTAGCACTTGTATTTTTTGATGTTACTCCCTTTTGAGTAGCTTTATCTATAACCTTTATTGCAACTTTTAACTTTTCACAAGCTTTATCTTTATCTTTAGAATTAACTGCTCTTTCCACATTTTTAATAGCTGTTTTCATACTAGCAGAAAATTCATTATTAGCTATTTCCTTCTTTTTATTTATTAAAACTTGTTTTTTTGCATTTTTTAAATTTGGCATAATTCACCTCCACATCCGTTTTCACATCACATGTACCAATATTTTAACAAAAAAAACTAAAAAAAGCAATAAATATATTTAATTTGTTAAAAATAATAAGGGTGATTAAAGTGGATAAACAAATTGACTTAAGTAAATATAATATCAGAACCGATTTAGCAATCGATGATGTAGATGAAAAAGTAAAGTTAAAAGGTGTAAATTTTAATACTAAAACGATTGAAGGTATTAAAATAACTGATGTGAATTTAGAAGAAAACAATGAATTAAAAAGGAAAAAAGGAAGATACATCACATTGGAGTTTGATGATGCAACAGATTCTAATAATGAAAAATCAATAACAAATGCACTAACAAGTATACTTAAAAGTATGATTAATACTAAAAAAGATGATTTAGGATTGGTTGTTGGTTTAGGTAATTTAAAATCAACACCAGATTCTTTAGGAAGTTTAGTTATAGATGGGATTATAGTTACTAATCATTTGTATATTTTAAATGAATTAAGTTCAAATTATAAAAGATTAGCAGCAATAAATCCAGGTGTTATGGCTACAACAGGAATAGAAACAAGCGATATAGTAAAATCAGTAGTAGATCAAATAAAACCATCTTATTTAATAGTAATAGATTCTTTAGCAAGTAAATCTATTGAAAGATTAAATAAAACTATACAAATAACTAATACAGGTATACATCCAGGAAGTGGAATAGGTAATAAAAGAAAAGAGATAAGCGAAGAAGTGCTTGGTATACCTGTTTTTGCGATAGGAGTTCCAACTGTTGTGGATGCTGCTGTAATAGTATCAGATACAATAAATTTTATATATCAAAATTATGCCTTTAATAAAGAATATGAAAATGATCCTAAAAGCAAATTAACTTTTAACAATGTAAATTATTTGAATAAAAAAATAGTAGAAAATAAAAAAGAAAAGAAAAAATTGCTAGGGCTTGTTGGAACTTTAGAAGATCAAGAATTACATAAATTAATATATGAAGTTTTAAATCCTATAGGTTATAATTTAATGGTAACTCCTAAAGAGATAGACTTTGTAATTAAAAAATTGTCAAATATTATATCAAACGCGATAAATAATTCAATACATGATATTGACAAAAATTAGCATTTCATGATATAGTTATATCATAGGAGAAGATGGGTGGTGAGAAGAATGAAGAATAAAGGTTTTACATTAATCGAATTACTAGCAGTAATCGTTATTTTAGCCATCATTGCTTTAATAGCTACTCCAATTATAATTGGTATAATCAATGATGCTAGAAATAGTGCTAGAGAAAGATCAGCTGAGTTAGTTAAAACTGGTATCCAATATGCTTATACAAAATCAATGTATAAAGGTACAAATGGAACACAAGTTGGAACTGTAAGTTTACAATCAATTCATGATTATTTTGATGTAGATAATGCACATGCAGAAGCTGTTTCTGGAGATAGTTTAACTATTAAAACTGATGATGATGTTATATGTACATTAACATATAATGCAGCAACTGGTAAGTATCTATTAAATTGTGGAGTTGAAGGAAATTTGACTAAATATTATAATGGTGTAGATGCATTTGGTGCTGGATCAAGTGTAACATCAACTGCTACTAATTAATAACATTTAAAATATTAACAGATAAGTTTAACTTATCTGTTTTTTGTTGATTTAATATCAATAATTTCATCTATGGGTATTAAATTGTTGTCCATCGTTATTATATAATTTTTATTTCTACCAATTATTCTTTGGGTGATTTTTTCATTTTTTAATGTTATTTCTACATTTGCTTTATATACGTAATTTGGGGATGAAAAAATCTCATTTATTTTTTGTTGGACACTTTTAGTGTTATCAATAATTTCGGTATTGTTTTTACTATAATAAATGTTTTTATTGTTATTAATAGGCTTATCAATTTTGTTTTTAAATACTTTTGGTAAATCTTTCATAAATCACCTCTAATAGATTATATTAAAATTTTAATATAATAGAACTATAATGTTTAAATATCATATATTATATTGAGGTGAGATAGTGTATAAGATATATCAAGTAGAATATGGTGATACTTTTGATATTATTGCTATGAAAACAGGAACTAATTCTTCTAATATAAAAAAAATTAATGGATTTAATAATGATTCTGATTTAATAGTAGGTAGTCTAATAATAGTTCCAAATAAAGAAGATAATATATTTGAAATGTATAAAGTGAAAAAAGGTGATTCTATATATTCTATATCTAGAATGTATAATATAGATCCTACCACACTCCTTTTAATTAATGGATTAAATCAAAATGATTATATATATCCAGATCAAGAATTAACTATCCCAGCACAAAATGTAATAGTATATGTTACAAAACAAGGGGACACAATAGCTGCTATAACAAATAATTTAGGTATAGATGCTAATAGTTTAAATAAAGAAAATGAAAGAATTTTTGTTATGGAGGATCAATTGATAGTACACAAAAAGAGTTAAAAAATAATTTTCTCTTTTTTTTTTAAATAAAATAAGATATAATTATTGTAGTAGTATGAAAGGTTGGATATATATGCAAAATAGTTTATATAATGGATTTAGTGTTTTAAAAAATTATGGTGAAGATTTAACAGCCAAAACATATGTTACTGATCCTTCTATTTCTAGAGATGAAGAATTAAAAAAATTAATGATGGTATTATTAACGCCAGAAAAATCAGCTTTGCTTGTAGGTAAAGCTGGAGTTGGTAAAACTGCTGTAGTAGAGGGATTAGCATATAGAATATTAAATAATTTGGTTCCAATTGTTTTACAAGGCTATAGAGTAGTAAAAATAAATGCCTCATCACTACTTGGGAAAATTAATTATAACGGAAGAGAAGAAATGATAGTAAATTTATTAGTAGAAGAAGTAGCCAATATTAATAAAACTATAATATTTATTGATGAGATTCACACTTTAATAGGCACAGGTGAAAATAAATCTATGGATTTAGCCAATATTTTAAAGCCTACTATAGATAGAGGAGCAGTAAAATTAATAGGTGCTACTACAGATATTGAATATAATACTTATATTATAAGAGATAGAGCTTTTTTAAGAAGATTTGAAAAAATAGATATTTTAGAGCCTAGTGAAGAGGTAACTGTTAACATCCTATTAAAAAGTTTACCAAAAATTGTTTCTTATACGGGAATTAGATTTAAATATAATGATTATGTAAATAAAATGCTTATAGAGTCAATTGTAAGCGCTACTGGCGAATATAAAAGGGTATATGGATTGGGAGCAATGTATCCAGATATTGCATTTTCAGTATTAACTGCATCTTTTTCACAAGCTTTGTTTCAAAATAGAAAATATGTAACTGCCCTAGATGTATTTAATGCAATAAAAACAAGTAAAAGGATTTATCCAGATTCAATAATAAGAGAATTAAATGCTTTTAAGGAAAAATTTAAGGATTTAGCTATTTCTGATGGATATGAATTCCCAAATGTGGATATTAAAGAAATAACTATTGAAGAATAGGAGATAATATGAGAATAATACCTAAAAAAAATTATATAATATTTTCAATTTTAATTGTTTTTACAATTCTATTAGTTTTATATTTATCTAACTTATATATGTCTAAATCAAGAAATACAACTTTATTTTATAATTATTCAAATAAAATAACTCAAAATGAATTTAAACAGTATGTAACAGAAAATAATACTTCTATAATATATGTTTCAAACAAATTTAATTCAAATTACAAAGATATTGAAGAAGAATTAATGAATAAAATAGAACTCAATAATTTAAAAAATGAATTAGTATATATAGATGTGTCAAAATTAGATAAAAATTTTAAGAAAGAAATTAAAAAATATGGGATAGATATAAATAAATATCCTATACTTATTTTTATTAAAGATAACAAAATATCAAATTATATATATATAAGTGAAAAAATTAATATAGATTCCGTGATGGAGGGTTATTTAAATGATTAATGTAGTTTTATATGAACCTGAAATACCACAAAATACAGGGAATATAATGAGGACCTGCGCTGGAACTTATACTAAGCTTCATCTAATAAAACCCTTAGGTTTTTCTTTAGATGACAAGCATTTAAAACGAAGCGGAGTTAATTATATAGAACATTGTGATTATGAAGTTTATGATGATTATAATGATTTTTTATCTAAGAATAAAGATGGGGATTTTTATTACTTAACTAGATATGGTAAAAAGCCACATAGTTCTTGTGATTTTTCTGATAAAAATAAAAATATATATTTAGTTTTTGGAAAAGAAAGTACAGGAATACCAAAGAATATTTTGAAAGAACATTTATCTAGGTGTATAAGAATTCCTACAAATGCAAATATCAGGGCACTTAATTTATCTAATTGTGTTGCTTTGGTGTTATTTGAGGCTTTAAGGCAACAAGATTATCCTAATTTATCTAAAGTTGAAACTATAAAAGGAGAAGATTATTTACAAGATAGTTGAAAAAATTAAATAAAAATGATATTATATTAGTATAAAAGGATAAAGGGAGGAAAAGCGTATATGGATGATATTTTGAATTTTTTAGCTACGAATTATGTTTTAATTATTATATGCGCAATTGTTATCCTTTTAGCAGTAATAGGTTATTTTGCTGATGAAACTAATTTTGGGCAACCTAAAGAATCAAAATCAAATTATGATGATAAAAAGGATGAAAACAAAAATGATTTATATCCAAAACCAGATGAAAATAGCAATTTATTAAATTATCAAAATAACTTAAATGATCATAATTCGAATTTGACTAATAATCAGATTATATCTCAAAAAAATGATAAATCTGATAAAAATGTAGAACTTAATAATGATCTAATTAATGATATAAACAATAATTTAAAAGCTAATACAGAATTAATTAATAATATGAATAATAATTTAAATGCAAATAACAAATTGATTAATAATATAAACAATAATTTAAATGATAAATTAATTAATAACTCTGACTATTCAAAAGAAGATATATCAAATACTAATAATTATGAAAATTTAGACAAACAATTGGATGAACTTTTACCAAGAAAAGGTATAGTTGAAACTGATATTTTAGATTCTATTGATGATATGTCTTTGGAAAAAACCCAAAAATTTAATTTTGATAGTTTGGGAGATTTAGGAAACATTGAACTTCCTTCAATAAAAAACTTAAAAAAATATGATGAGGATATATGGAAATTATAATAGTGTTTACACTATTTTTTTTTATAAAAAATAACTAAATTACTTAGTTATTATAGAAAGCCTGATTATTTCATCAATGTTATCATCTTTAGCACATATGTTTTTGTGAACTTCACCGCATTTTTCACATTTGTAAATTATTTTATATTTATCTTTGAATTTTTCAATTCCAATTGGTACCATCATTCCTTTGCAAGTGTTTAATCTATCACCTGGATTTATATCTAAGTGCTTTGAATATAAACAAAATGGGCAATGATCTCTTGCACTATATTCTAGTTTAAAAACCTTTGATTTACAATTTTCACATACAAATTCTTCATCTATCATATTAAATTTTTTCATAATATCACCAATCAAATTATATAATATAAATTGTAATATTGTAAATAAAATTTATAGACTTTTTCATATATATGTGCTATAGTTTAAAGAGAATGGTAGATGATTATTTTGAAAACAAACAATAATGAAGATAAAACTAATAATAATAAAATAAAAGAATTCTCAACAAGAGAAATGATATTTTTAGTTATAATATCCCTGCTAATTGGTCTAACTATAGGTATCTATTTTAATAAAAATAAAATTATAAACAACAATAATTATTATACAGATGAAGCTTTAAGTGAATTCGTTAAAAATTATAATTATATATTAGATAATTATTATGAAGATATTGATAAAGAAAAACTTATAAATAGTGCGATATCAGGGATGATGAATGTACTTGATGAACACTCTGTTTATATAGATTCTGAATCTACAAGTAATTTCTCAATCACATTAGATGGAAGTTATGAAGGGTTGGGGCTTCAAATTGTTAAGGATGAGGAAACTGGATATATGTTAATAACATCTATTTTTGAAAATTCACCAGCATCAATTGCAGGTTTAATGCCTGGCGATTATATCGTTTCTGTAGATGATAAAAACTCATCAGATTTGACTAGTACTGAGTTTAGCAAGTTAATATTAGAAAGTGAAAGTAATGAGTATAATATAAAAATACTAAGAGACAATGAAGAACAAAATATTGCAGTTAAAAAAAACAAGGTTACACTTGCATCAGTTAAATCAGATATATATGAAAGAAATAATAAAAAAATTGGATATATATATATAGGAATATTTGCGAATAATACGTATGAACAATTTAAAGAAGAACTAGATAAACTTGAAAAAGAAAAAATAACAGATTTAATAATAGATGTAAGAAGCAATACAGGAGGCCATTTAACTAGTGTTGATTCGATATTAGATTTGTTTTTAAATAATAAACAAATTAAATATCAATTTGAACAAAATGGTAAAAAAACTAAAATATATTCTGAAAAAAATAATAATAAAAAATATAATATAATATTACTTGGTAATGAGGCTAGCGCATCTGCGTCAGAAGTATTAATTTCATCGTTGAAAGAAAATTTAAAAGCAATATTTATAGGCAAAAAAACATATGGTAAGGGAACTGTTCAACAATTGGTTGAATTAAAAGATGGTACGCAATATAAGATAACTATAAAAAAATGGTTAACTCCTAATGGAAATTGGATAAACGAAACTAAAGGAATAGAACCTGATGTAGAAGTGGAGTTAGATTCTAAATATTATGAAACTTATGATGATTTGGATGATACTCAACTTCAAACTGCTATAAATTATATTTGTGAAGAAGAGTGATAGTTGAACTATCACTTTTTTCGTAATGTTTTCAAAAGTCATAAAATATGTTATAATTTCTGTAGGTGATTAAATTGAATAAATTTTGTATAGGAGATAAATTGGAAATCCAATGTTATAAACATGATAAAAAACCACATAGAGCTTGGTCTGAAGCTGTAGTATTAGATATAAAAAAAGACTATATGGTTTTTGGAAACAATAAAACATTAGTGACTGAAGCAGAAGGAACTACTTGGAGAACAAAAGAACCAGCCATAATGTATTTTTTTAAGGATAGATGGTACAATATAATAGCACAAATGAAGAGGGATGGAATATATTATTATTGTAATATAGCAACACCTTATATAATAGAAGAAAATACAATTAAATATATTGACTATGATCTTGACCTTAGAATTTTTCCAAAAGGGGAATTCAAAATATTAGATAAACTTGAGTACGAATACCATAAAAATAAGATGAATTATTCAGAAGATTTAGATATTGTTATAAACAGCGCTATGAAACAGTTAATAAAAGAATATAAAAATGGAGCTCATATGTTTGATGCGGAAAGAAATGAAAAATATCTTCATTTATATTTACAAGTTATAAAAGAATCGGAAAGTAGTAATTTTTATTGATTTTTTTAATATAATTTAAATGTGAGTAAAACTATTGACAATACCATTTAAATTTGATATATTATAGGAGTTTTGAAAAAACGTGTCAAAAATGTACAATTTTTAAAAAAAACAAAAAAAAGGTTGACAATACCATTTAAATTTGA
The DNA here is from genome assembly GCA_030531425.1 of bacterium. Classification (GTDB taxonomy): domain Bacteria; phylum Bacillota_I; class Bacilli_A; order RF39; family UBA660; genus UMGS1613. The sequence goes on along the minus strand of JAUNNO010000020.1, from coordinate 976 downwards.
TATATTAATATCACGTTTTGTGAAAAAAAAAGTTCACATTTCGAAACAACAAGTTAATCAAACAAAAAAATTAAAAAAAATTCAAAAAATGTATTGACTTTGATTTTCTGGTTTGGTATACTTGATTTGCGCTTTTGAAAAAAAGCAAGAATGATCTTTGAAAACTGAGCAAAATGTCAATTCACTAATAGTTAGGAAAAAAACAATTCAAACTTAAAATATTAAATATTTTTTGGAGAGTTTGATCCTGGCTCAGGATGAACGCTGGCGGCATGCCTAAGACATGCAAGTCGAACGAAGTGGCCCAACAAAAACCGAGTGCTTGCACGAAGTTGGCGATGGAATTTCCACTTAGTGGCAGACGGGTGAGTAACACGTAAGTAATCTGCCCTGAAGACTGGAATAATGTTTGGAAACGAACACTAATACCGGATAATTCATACTTAGATAACTAAGTATGCTAAAAGAAGCGTTTGCTTCACTTCAGGATGAGCTTGCGGCGTATTAACTAGTTGGTGGGGTAATGGCCTACCAAGGTGACGATGCGTAGCCGAACTGAGAGGTTGATCGGCCACATTGGGACTGAGACACGGCCCAAACTCCTACGGGAGGCAGCAGTTAGGAATATTCGTCAATGGGGGAAACCCTGAACGAGCAATGCCGCGTGAGTGATGACGGTCTTTATGATTGTAAAACTCTGTTGTAAGGAATGAAACCTTGAAATAGGAAATGATTTCAAGCTGACGGTACCTTACCAGAAAGCCCCGGCTAACTACGTGCCAGCAGCCGCGGTAATACGTAGGGGGCGAGCGTTATCCGGATTTATTGGGCGTAAAGTGTGTGTAGGCGGTTTGTTAAGTCTAAAATTAAAGCCTGGGGCTTAACCTCAGTTCGTTTTAGAAACTGGTAGACTTGAGTGTGGTAGAGGCAAGTGGAATTTCTAGTGTAGCGGTTAAATGCGTAGATATTAGAAGGA
>JAUNNO010000073.1:885-4065 GCA_030531425.1 bacterium | reverse complement strand
ATTCTACAAAATGTAGAGAGAAAAACTTAACTTTAGATGGTATAATGTAATTGGGTGGTGATTTATGAATAGTTTAGGTCAAACAATAAAATTACTTAGAAAGAATAGTGGATTAACACAAGCCCAATTAGCTGATAAATTATTTGTATCTTCTAAAACTATATCCAGTTGGGAACTTGATAGGACATATCCTGATTTAAATATGATATTAAGTATATCATCCGTAATGAATATTAGTATTTATTCATTAATAGATCCTAATTATTATAACTTTATGCCTATACTTTTAGAAGTTAAATTAAAGATAAATAAAACTTTATATAATAATTTATTAAATAAAATAAAGAATGTTTGTAAAAATGTTATAGAAGTAAGGCAAATAGATACATATTACACTCCAACTTATAAAAAATTTAGTAATGAGTGGTTACGAATAAGAGTTGAGAATAATAAAAATATTTTAACTTATAAAAAGAAGATAAAAGATAACGAGTTTAATTTATATGAATCAATTTTTGATAATTATAAAAATCTAGAAAATATTATTATCAATTTAGGATTTAAAAACAGCGGAAAAATAATAAAGCAGAGAATTAAAATGAATTATAAAGATAAATATGAAATATCTTTTGATGAAGTAGAAAATATAGGCAATTTTATAGAATTTAAAGTTATGAAAATAACAGATAATTATGCTGTTGAGATTAATAATTTAATTGATTTATTAAAAAGTTTTGATATTGACTTAAAATTAATAGATACTAAAAAATATTTTGATTATTTATAGGAGGATTATGGATAAAAAAATAAATAAAATAGTATTAACAGGAGGACCTTGTGCTGGTAAAACTACAGCTCTTAATTGGATAAAAACAAGTTTTGAAAAAGAAGGATATAAAGTAATATTTATAGGAGAAGCTGCAACAGAATTAATAAATAGTGGTCTTAATCCAAAAGAGTTATCTAGAGTAGAATTTGAATCATTATTAATGAAATTACAAATAAAAAAAGAAGATTTATTTGAAAAAGCATGTGAAAATATAGATAATGATAAAATTTTACTCGTATGTGATAGGGGTATTTTAGATAATAGGGCATATATGAGTGAAGAAGAATTTAATTTTTGCTTAAAAAATAATGGTTTAACTTTAGAGGGGGCGAAAGAAAGATATGATGCATGTTTTCATTTAGTAACTGCTGCTAAGGGCGTAAAAGATTCATATAATCTAGATAATAAAGCTAGAATGGAAACATTGACTGAAGCTTCTTTAATTGATGATAAAACACTAAATGCATGGATTGGCCATTCACATTTAAAAGTTATAGATAACTATGAAAATTTTGAAGATAAAATGCGTAAACTTATATTAGAAATTTCAAATGTATTAGGTATTCCATACCCGTTTGAAATAGAAAGAAAATTTTTAATTGAAATGCCAGATATAAATTTTTTAGAGCAGTTAGATAATTGTTCTAAAGTTAAAATAGTTCAAACATATTTAAAAAGTGATGATGAATATGAAAAAAGAGTAAGATTAAGATCTAGTTGTGATTCTTTTTCCTATACTATGACAAAGAAAAAGCAAATTGATTCTTTAAAGAGAATAGAAATAGAACAAAAATTGACAAAAGAAGAATATATTGAAGCTTTACTAGATGTTGATTTTGAAAAATCACCAATTGTTAAAGATAGATACTGTATATGTTATAAAAATAAATATTTTGAAGTTGATATTTATCCTGAAATAAGAGATTATGCTATATGCGAAATAGAACTTTTAGATGAGGATGAAAGTTTTAATTTTCCAGATTATTTAACTGTTATAGAAGAAGTAACTACAAAAGAAGAATATAAAAACTCTAATATAGCAAAAAGATTAGTAAAAATTTACTAATCTATAATAACTTTTCTAATGTTTCACATAAATAGTTTTTTATATAATCTAAAGAGAATTTATTATCTCCTCTAAAATATTTTATTAATAATATTGCAGCCCCATCAGCACAAAAATGTATTGTAATATCAAAATCTTTATTGTTTGTTATTAAATTATTTTCAAAAACAGCAAAGAATTTTTTACTTAATCTATTTATGAACATAATAGGGTCATTTGATTGCAGTGCTTTTTTATAAAAAGATTCATTTTCTTTAATATACTTAAAAAGTGTATTCAAAAAATACTTAATATCATCTTTTGATGATATTTTTTTTACATTTGATAATGCTAATTCTTGGATTTCAGATTCAATTTCTTCTGCTATTGCATAAATATTGTCATAATGGGAGTAAAAGGCACCTCTTGTAATATTAGCTCTTTTACATAGTTCAGTAACTGTAATATTACTTATTTCTTTTTTTTCTTTTAATAATTCACCAAAATATTCTTTAATAATATTTTTTGTTTTTTTTGAACTTGAATTAATCCCTTTTAATTTCATAAATTCACCTCATTTGATATTATATCAATTTATTCAAAAATGTCAACAATGTTAAAATTTTAACATTGTTTATATAATTGTATTTAAATTTATTTAAACAGTGGAATATAATATTTTGTGTTTTGGAGGGATGAAATGAAAAAAATAGTAAAATTTATTGTTGAAAAAAAATATTTAATTCTCTTTTTATTTATCATGGCAGCAATTATATGTTCTATTTTGACTTCAAAAGTAAATATAAACTATGATATATCTAAATATTTGCCAAATAATTCTAATGTAAGAAAAGGCCTAGATATAATGAATAGTGAATTTGAAACTAAATCAACAAGTTTTAATATGATGTTTGAAGATTTATCTATAAAAAAGATAGATGATATCTATAATAAATTAAAAAAATATGATAATGTATCTAGTGTTTCCAAGCGTACTAAGGGTAAATATACATTATATAAAATAGAAATAAATGGTAATGTAGAATCTAAAATAGCAAACGATACTTATAAAAAAATAGTAAAAGATTATAAAAAATATAATGTTGTAAAAGAAGGTGAGTTAGCCTCTAGAAATACTAAAGTAATAACACCTTTTATATTATTTATTGCAGTATCTTTTGGAACTATTATACTAATTATTATGTGTGATTCAATAGTTGAAGTGTTTTTGTTTTTATTTACTATTTTAATAGCTGTTTTATTAAATAAAGGAACAAATATTATATTTAGTAGTGTATCTAGTATC
>JAUNNO010000073.1:0-875 GCA_030531425.1 bacterium | reverse complement strand
ATTCAATTTCAGCAATATTACAACTTGCATTATCAATGGATTATTCTATAATGTTAATGAATAGGTATGATGAAGAAAAACTTAAAATAAAAAATAATAATGAAGCTATGAAAAATGCATTATATCACTCATTTAGATCTATTTGTAGTAGCAGTATAACTACAGTAGTTGGACTAATTGCTTTAGTTTTTATGAGTTTTACTATAGGAAAAGATATGGGTTTTGTTTTAGCTAAAGGTGTTATTTGTAGTTTGATTTCTACATTCTTTGTACTACCAGGTCTTATTTTAATTTTTAACAAATTAATAGATAAAACAAGAAAGAAATCTTTAAAAATAAATATGAATAAAATAGGTGAGTTAAGCTATAAATTTAGATATTTATTTTTAATATTATTTTTATGTTTATTTATAGTAAGTTACTTATTAAAAGGTAATTTAAAAATATTTTATATAGATAATTCTATTTCCAAAATAGATAAAATATTTAAACCAGATAATCAAATTGTAGTAATGTATAAAAATAAAGATGAATCTAAAATTAGTTCTTATTGTAAAGATTTAAGTGAAAATACTAAATTAAATAGTGTTTTGTGTTATGGAAATACGATAGGAGAGTCTCTTACTTATGATTCTATGAATAAAAGATTTAAAGATTTAAAATTAGATACATCTATAGATGATTATTTAATTAAATTAATATATTATAATTATTATAATTCAAAAAATGATAAAATTAGTTTTAATGATTTTATTAAGTTTATTGATGATGTAGCCTATAAAAATGAAGATATACATATATCTTCTAATATGAAAGAAGAAGTAAATAAATTAAAAATTTTTACTGATATAGATTTTATTAATACTGATTTAAAT
>JAUNNO010000019.1:18933-23769 GCA_030531425.1 bacterium | reverse complement strand
TATTTTCATTTGCTATTTCACTTGTTTTAAGAGCATTTACGAGTCCTGTAGAACGTATGGATTCATCGTCATCTAATTCTATTAGTTTTATCAATTCTTCAAGTGTTGTGATTCCTTGTAATACTTTATGTAAGCCATCTTGAAGTAGGGATGTAACACCACTATTATATACTAAATGTCTTAATTCTTCTTTCTTTACGTTTGAACTTATAGCATCTCTTATGCTTTGATCTATTAATAATACTTCGTGTATTGCGATTCTGCCACTATAACCAGTTTTACACTCATCACATCCAACAGCACAATATATTTCGTTAACATCTTTACCAGTAATCTTTTTTATGATTGATTTTTCATAATCGTTAGTAGGTCTTAATTTTTTACATTTAGGGCATAATTTTCTTGCTAGCTTTTGAGAAATTATTCCCATTAGTGAACTTGCAAGCAAATATCTTTCAACATCCATATCAAGTAAACGTTCAATTGTATTTAAAGAATCGTTTGTATGTAGAGTAGAAAGCACTAAATGTCCTGTAATAGAAGCTCTAACAGCAATTTTTGCTGTTTCGGTATCACGAATTTCTCCTACCATTATAATATTTGGATCTTGTCTTAAAACAGATCTTAAAACTGTTGCAAAGTCAAGCCCTATCTCACTGTTTGTTTGTACTTGATTAACACCATTTATATCCATTTCAATTGGATCTTCTACAGTAATAATGTTGGTATTTTCTTTATTAAGCCTTTGCAAAATAGAATAAACAGTAGTAGATTTACCTGAACCTGTTGCTCCAGTTACTAATATAATACCATTTGGGGAAGCAATCATTTTTAATACTTTTTTTAAATTTTCTTCATTAAATCCTAAAGACTCCAATCCAGCAAGGCTCAAAGAATAATCCAAAATACGAATAACTACTTTTTCACCTTTATTAGTAGGCATTGCAGATACACGAAGATCTAAATCAATATCTTCAATAGTATCTTTTATGGCACCATCTTGTGGAAGTCTAGATTCCGTTATATTCATTCCAGACATAATTTTTATACGTGTTATTAAGTTTTTCGCTACGTTATTAGGTACTTCTGCATAATCAATTAATTCACCATCAATTCTTATACGAGTTTTTAAAAATTCCTCAAATGGATCAAAATGAATATCAGAAGCGCCTCTTTTAGAAGCATCTACAAGAATTTCATTAACTATATCAACTACAGGAGTTCTATCATAATCAAAAGTTTTTAACATATATCATCACCCTTTTTATAATCACATAGACTAGATTTTATCCTAAAATTATTATATAATAATATTGTAATAAATTCAAGATATTGAAGAGGTGATTTATGAAAAAAAATAATAATTTAGGATATATGCTAGTGGAGACTTTAGTTGTTTCTTTATTTGTGTGTGGAATGTTAATATTTTTATATATACAATTTAACAATTTAAACAATAATTATAATTATTCTTTTACGCTTAATATGCCTGAAGACTTGTATTCACTAGAAAACATTAAAAACTATATAATTAGTGAAGATAACATCTTAAATTATATTGATGAAAATATAGATAATATTGATATTATAGATTTAAAAAATTATTGTACTACTAATTCTATTACTTATTGTAATAAATTAATTAACTATGAAAATTTAAGTAATATATTAATAACGAAAAGTGATACAACAAATATAGATTTTACATCTTATAATAATAAAATGGTTAACTTTACAAAAAAAATTCACTCTGAAGGAAATGAAAAGTATAGACTTATTGGTGAATTTTCATCTAATAGGTTTGCCACTATAAGGTTTGGTGATATTAATGAATAATAGAGGATTTACTATAATTGAATTAGTTACTTCATTTGCGCTTGCATCAATAATATTTATTTTACTTTTAAGAGTTGTAAACATTGTAAAGGAAGTATATATAAATTCTAACATAAAAACCGAATTATATATTAATCAAGCATCTTTTTCTAATTTATTAAATTATAATCTTAACCATAAACAGTTAATAGAATACGATGCTTGTGATGATTCATCTTTTTGTTTTAATTTTTATTACTCTGATTCAACTTCTTCTAAATTAGTGGTAACTAGTTCTCAAATAACTTTTGATTCTTATTCATATAAATTAAATAAAAATTCTTATGTTGATATGGATAATGTATTACTTACTAGGGATATTACCTCATCAATAGAATCTTATAATAGTTTTTTAATTATAAAGATACCAATAAAATGTAATATGTTTAAAAATATAGATTTTGGTATAGATTTAGTTCATATGTATAATTCTAATACAATAAATTTATGATTAAGTAAGTTATAATACTTGATATAATCATATGTATAATTCTTGCTTTTAAATAAGGCTTATACCTTATTTTTTTATTATTAATAATACTAAATACTTGCATATGCACACAAATTCCTCCAAAAGATATTAAGCCTTGCGCTATAATAGCTTTAATTTTTATATTCAAATTAGCTAAAGATAGATATTTTAATCCTTGACTAATTTCTAAAATACCATAGATAAATTTAAAATTAGTTGGTATTTTAAATATAAGATCTATTATATTTGTTAATATAATAAATGATGTTATAACGCCTAATATTAAAAATAGGGTATCAACTGTTTTAGAAATTGATTGTTTTAATATATTTATAAATGACTTTTTATCATTTGTTTTTATATAATAATTATAATAGATATTATTATTTTTATTAAATAGTCCTATAATTATACTACCTGTAAAATGACTTATTAATATAATTAATCCTAATCTTTTATCTTGTAAATATGTATATCCAATTGTACCTAGTATAAAAATAGGATTTGTAAAATGGCAAAAATTTAAACAATTTTGTCCATCTTTTATTGTTATCATATTACTATTTAATAAATCATTTATATATTTTGCGTTACTGGGGCTGCCACTAAATATACTCATAATAAATATAAAAGAAGCACTTGGGCTTACTTTAAATAATTTAATCATTATTTTATTTAAAATTGTGCTTATATCTTCTATATAGTTATATGATATTAATATATCAGACATTAACATAAATGGTATAATGGCTGGAAATAAATTATCTATACATATTTTGAAAGCAAATTTTATACTTTCCATTGTATTAAACGAATTCGAAATTAAGATATATATTATTAAAGCCAAAAATATAATTTTTAAGCATTTTTTCATTAATAATATTATATTCATCAATTTGACAATAATACGATTTTGTAGTACAATACCTCTTGCTTCAGGAGGAGTATATGGAAAAATCTAGATATTTGTTTGTTATTAGTTTTATTTTTATATTTTTAATAGCTATAATACTTACTAATATATATTATAGTGATAAATTAACTATAAGATTTGAGACAGGAACAAATGAAGTAATATTATCTAAGTATTCTAAAAAAAACCAAATAATAGAAAAACCAACAGATCCTACTTTAGATGGATATGTATTTGTAGAGTGGCAATTAGATGGCAAGAGGTTTGATTTTGATAAGCCTGTTAAAGAGGATATCACATTAACTGCAAAGTGGGCTAAAGAAGAATATATTACCGTTAATTTTAATACAAATAGTGATGATGTACTAGAGTCTATAAAAATCTTAAAAGGCTATAAATTAGAAAACATAAAGATTCCAAGCAAAGAAAATTTTGAATTTATAGGTTGGTATTTAGATGGAAAATTATATGAAAATGATGAGTTATATGATGATGTTACATTGCAAGCTGAATATAAGAATCATAATATAAATACTACATATAAAATTGGTGATATTGTAACTATAACAGGTAATTATTCTAGTTCGTATGATTCAATTTATGCACCATATAATTTAGCTATATCTTGGGATAGGGTTATATTAGATATAGATTATAACCAGGAAAATCCATATATGGTAGGTAATAGTGAAGGAGTAACAGGCTTTTTTAAAGCTGAAGCAATTGAAAAAAATAGGGGGAATTAAAATGAAAAAAGAAAAAGAAATAAAAAAAGAATTAACTGGAAAAGTTTATAATGAATTAATGAACGGTCACTTAAATGACATTGATAATTTAAAAACTCTACAACTAGAAAAATTAGAACAAATTAAAGAGAAAAAAAGAGTTCTTAAAGAGGTTAAAAAAGCAATTAAAGAATTTAAAAAGCAGAAAAGAGAATATAAAAAAGATTTAAGAGTATATAAAAGGGCTTTAAGAGATACAAATTATAAATTGGAACAGACTAGTAATGAAATGACTGTTTTAACAAATTCACATGTTACATCTAGTAAAGTTTATGTAAAAACTACAAAAGAACCTAAAAAAAGATAGTAAAAACTATCTTTTTTTGATACTAATAATTTTAAATAAAATCATTATATTAAAAATATTTTATATGTTATATCAATCTGATTTCATCTTCTGTGTAGAATTTTTTATTTTTGTTAATTCTGTCAAAAAATAATATTCCATTTAAATGATCTATTTCATGTTGAAACGCTATAGCTAATTCTTCTCTTGCTCTTATTTTGATTTTTTTGCCATCAACGTCGAAACCTTCAATAGTAACTCTGGCATTCCTTAAAACATGGCCTTCAACTTCACGATTTACACTTAAACATCCTTCACCAGCTTCCGCTGCAATCATTTCGTTTGAAGTACTAATGATTTTAGGATTAATTACAACATAATTTTCAAATTTACCTTCATCATATTCATATACTATTACAATAATTCTTTCATTTATTCCAAGCTGAGGAAAAGCTAATCCCATACCTGGCCTTAATTCATATTTTTTTTCATATTCTTCTATTTG
>JAUNNO010000019.1:0-18915 GCA_030531425.1 bacterium | reverse complement strand
TAATTCTGTTATAATATTATTTATAATTTTTTTATAATCTGGATTTATTGGTAATGCAGCTTCTACACTGATTTTTCTTAAATGTGGATCTTTTTCATCTAATATATTTAATTTTTTAAACATAACATCACTTCCATAGCAAGTATTATACCATAAAATCAGATAAAATAAAACTGTAGAAATCTTTGAGTTTATCTACCATCAAATGATCTAGTGCCTATAATTATAACTAATAATATAAATAATACTAATATAATAGCTGCTCCATATCCTACGCCTGATCCACCGCCGTAATTGCCGTAATTATTATTGCAACATCCTGAATATGGATAATTTCCATATCCTTGATATCCACCATAGTAATACATAAATACCTCCATTCTAGTCAATATATATTATTATATTTTTTTAGTTTTGATAATTAAGAATACCTAATTATTGTTAAAAACTTAATAATGTGCTATGATATATAAAGTAGGTGAGTTATGAGTAAATCAAAAAGTTTATTTAAATTATTTAAAGATATGGATAAAACTTTATTATTTTCATCGTTACTATTAATAGTGTTTGGCACATTAAATATAGTTACAGCGTCTAGCAGAGAAGCAGTAGTTAATGCCTCTACAAATCTTTTTTATTACTTTTTTAAGCACTCTATAATACTTTTTATAAGTTTTATAGCATTTTTAATAATAATAAAAATACCAACTTCAAAATACAAGAAATTTATACCCCTTTTATACTTTATTGTTTTATGTCTTAATTTATATTTAATACTTGTAGGGGTAGCAACAAGAGGGGCTAATAACTGGATTGATTTAAAATTTATAAAAGTACAACCTTCTGAATTTGCAAAGCCTATTTTAATTTTATATACTTCTATCTTGCTTGAAAAATATTATTCTAAACTTAAAAATCCAAGTTTAGAGCATGGAAATATTATATGGAAAATTATTGGATTATCTTTAATTTTACCGATTATAGTATTTTTACAAAAAGATTTAGGAACTGCTAGTATTTTATTTGGAATATTTTTAGTATTATATTTATTTAGTCCAATGTCAAATAAAGAAAAACTAAAAAATGCATTAATCTTTATAGGTATAATTGCAATAGCATTAATAGTTATGCTTTCAATTAAAGGATATATTTTATCTGATTCTCAATTATCTAGATTAAATGATTTTACTAATCCTTGTTCTAAATATGAAAGTACTGGCTATCAAATTTGTAATGCTTTTATTGCTATAAATAATGGTAGCCTAACAGGGGTTGGAATAGGAAAAAGTACCCAAAAATATTCCTATATACCGGAGCCACATACAGATATGGTATTTGCTATAATAGCAGAAGAAAATGGAGTATTGATCTGTGCTTTAATATTCATTTTATATTTAATTATTTTGTATAGATTATTAAAATTATCTTCAAAAACTAAAAAAATTAGTAATAAATATATATGTATAGGTATTTCTGTTTATATATTTTTACACATATTAATAAATCTAGGTGGGTTATTTGGACTTATACCACTTACTGGTGTACCTTTACCGTTTTTAAGCTATGGGGGTAGTTTTACTTTGTCACTTATAATATCTTTAGCAATAGCCCAAAGAATAAGTATAGAAACTAATAATGAAAAAAATAAATTAGAATTGTAATTTATTTTTTTATTTGATATAATATATTCCATTGGGGGAAATATGGATATAGAGGTTTTAAACTTAAATGACGAGGTAAGGGGTTTATACAATAATTTATTTGATTATGATATTAATGAATTAATTAATTCTAATGATTATGAGTTTGGAATTAAAATAATAAATAAATTTCTTGAAATAAAGAAATATAATGAAAAGTTGTTTGAATATTTACTTAAAGTTGGATATATTGATACATATCGTCATTTAGAAATATTAAAAAATTCATCTAATTTAATAGATGATGAAGAATATTTGTATGAAGTTCTTAGTTCTGTTAATAGTTTCAATGAATTATTGGTTCTAGTAGAAAGTGACACATCTATTTTAATTGATTTTATTTTGAATTCGGTTATAAATTATAATAGTAACTATTTAGAAAATAGGTGCAATATTATGAGCACTATACATTTAAATAAGAAACTAAGTAATGTTAGTAGTATTTCAATAATGGATGAAATGTTTTATTGCTCTTATATTGATATTAATAAACTTTATAATATATATATATAAATAAAAATCAAAAAGATAATTATGGAAAAAATATTTTAGGTAGTGTTATAGCTTATTTATACAATAATGATAAGTCAAATTATGATTCGCTTGTTTTTGAACTTATTAAAATATATTATAAGACTGTCAAATATAAATGTTATGTAGAGCATTCCTTTGAATATAGACAAACATATATTGATATAATAGATACATTCGAAGATTTAGAATTAAAAGAACTTGCTTATACTAATCCCATTTTTTTAGACCAAATTATAAATATGTTTTTAGAATATAAATTATCAAATGAAGTATCTAATAAAATCGATAAATATATTGAAAAAAATTCAGATGATCAAACAAATAAAAGATTTAATTTCAAAAAAAATAAAAGTATTTAATTATCTTTTATTTTTTTATATATATCACTTGGATTATTAATGTATTTTTGATGCTTTACAATTTCTAGTGATTTTCTATCATTATAAAATGGTTTTAAGTGTAAATGATAATGTTTGACTTCTTGAATAGAACCATTATTTTGAAGTAATGTTATACCATCACATTTTAATTTATCTTCTAATATTTTTTTTACCTTTTTAGAAGATAAATTTATATAATTAAGAGTATCAATATCAATATCATCTAAATCTTTAAAATGTTTTTTAGGAATTATTAATGTGTGACCATCACTATCTGGATTTATATCTAAAAAAGCAATTGTGTAATCATCTTCATATATCTTATATGAAGGAATATCTCCATTTATAATTTTACAAAACAAGCAATCCATTTAAATCATCTCCAAACATATTTTACCAGAAAAAAATAAAAAAGAAAAGATTTCTTTTTTTTGTGAATACCTGCGAATATCCATAAGTATTATGTTGTTTTATAAAAAAAATATTCAACTTTCTTTATTTTTTTACTATTATTTAGTATAATAATTCTAGGAGTTGAGGTTATGTCTGTTCTGAGAATTGAAAATCTTACTGTATCTATTGAAAGCAAAATAATACTTAAAGACTTTAATCTAGAAGTTAAAAGTGGTGAAGTACATGTATTAATGGGACATAATGGTGTTGGCAAAAGTACTTTAACTAAGGTTGTAATGGGAGATCCTAATTATAAAATAGAATCTGGAAATATTTATTATGATAATATATTAATAAATAATTTATCTCCTGATGAAAGAAGTAGGTTAGGAATTTTTTTAGGAATGCAGCTACCTCTTGAAATAGAAGGCGTTACAAATGCTGATTTTCTAAGAAGCGCTATAAGTACTAAAGAAAAAGAAAATTTTAAATTATATGATTTTATTAAGGAATTAGATAATTATGTAGATATGTTAAATATGGATCCTAATATGATACATAGAGGAATAAATCAAGGCTTTTCTGGAGGAGAAAGAAAGAAAAATGAGATACTTCAGATGTATATGTTAAAACCTAGTTTAGTTCTTTTAGACGAAATTGATTCAGGTCTTGATGTAGATAGTCTAAAAATAGTGGGTCAAGCTATAAATAAGTATCTAAAAGAATATAATCCAGGTATAATTTTAGTTACTCATTATTTAAAATTACTAGATTATATTAAACCTCATTTTGTCCATGTTGTTAGTGAAGGAAATATTAAAAAAACTGGAAATTATTCATTGGCCAAAAAGATAGAAAAAGAAGGTTTTAAAATTATAAATGAAAAAAATGTTATATCAATTGGTGAATGTGCTATAAAGGAAAAAATAAAAAATGAATAAAATAAAAGTAGTTAACAGTAATTTAAAAATTGTAAAATTAAGTGATTATTTTAACATAGAATGCTATCAATCAAAATCTTTTTTTAATATTAGTGATATTAAAATAGTTATAAGAAAATCAGAAGATTTGACATTAGAGCTAGAATTAAATAATGAAACAAAACTAAATATAAGTATAGAGTTATTAGAAGGTGTAAATTCAAATATAGATATAATAGCTAAAGGATTTAATGGAAAGATTCAATATAAATATGTACTAAATAAAAATAGTAATTTGAGTGTGACAAAATTTCAAAATGTTAAATTTATAAAAGAGATGGTTATTGTAGAGTTGAATGGCGAATATTCAAATATTAATTATAATTTTAAAACAATAAGTAACGATAAAGAAACTTATGATTATAATATTTTTCATAATGCAAAGAATACTACAAGTAATATAAAAAATAATGGAGTGTGTGTAAATTCTGGAATCATTATTTATCAAGTATCTTCATATGTCCCTAAAAATATAACTGGATGTGTAGTTAGCCAAAATAATAGAATAATAAATCTTACTAATAATATGAGTAAAATACTTCCTAATCTTTATATAGATTGTAATGATACTTCTGCTTCTCATTCTGCTTTAATAGGTAAATTTAGAGAAGATGAAATGTTTTATATTCAAAGTAGGGGAATAAACTATAAAGATGCATTAAAACTTTTGATAACAGGATTTTTAACTAGCGATATTTTAAATAAAAGAATAATTAGAATAATAAATAAAAATATTGAAAATTACTGGGGGTGATTTTATGAATAGAGATGATTTTGAACTACTAAATCAAGATATCATATATTTTGATAATGGCGCAACTACATTAAAACCATATATTTTGGGTGATACTATAAAAGATTATTATAATAATTATAGTGCCAATGCTCACAGATCATCTTATGATATTGGATTAAAAGTTAATGAGATGTATGAAAATTCAAGAAGATTAGTTAGTGAATTTATAAATTGTAAAAAAACGGAACAAATAGTTTTTACAAATAATACTACTGATGCATTAAATAAGGTAATTTTTGGGTATTTTAGACATTATTTAAATTCAGGAGATGAGGTTTTATTAACTAAAGCGGAACATGCATCCAATGTTCTTCCTTGGTTTGAATTAGCGGATGAAATTGGTATTAAAGTAAAATATATTGAGTTAGATAAATACCATAAATTAACGCTAGACAATTTATATAAAGCTATAACAGATAAAACTAAAGTTATTAGTATAGCCTATATTACAAATGTAGTAGGTGATGAAAGACCTATTAAAAGCATTATAGAATACGCTAGAAATAAAAATATTAAAATAGTTATAGATGCTGCTCAAGCAATAGCTCACAAAAGAATTGATGTTCCAAATCTTGACATGGATTTTTTGTGCTTTTCGGCACATAAAATGTACGGACCTACTGGAGTTGGCGTGTTATATATAAAAGAAGAGCTTATTAACGACATTAAACCTATTATATTTGGTGGTGGAATGAATGCGTCTTTTGAGTTTGATGGGGCTAAAGAATATAGCGATATGCCACACTTACTTGAGGCTGGTACGCCTAATATAGCTGGAGTAATAGGTTTTGCTTCGACTATTAATTATTTAAATAAAATTGGTATGAGTAATATAGAAAAATATGAATTAGATTTAAGGAAATATGCTATAGAAAAATTAAAATTAGTAAATAATATAATTATTTATAATGAAAATTCTGAAAGTGGTATAATTACATTTAATATTAAAGATATTTTTTCAGAAGATTTAGCTATTTATTTAAATAAATATAACATATGTGTAAGGGCAGGAAACCATTGCGCTAAAATTTTAAAAGATGAATTAAAGATAAAAAATACTTGTAGGGTTAGCTTTTCTTTTTATAATACAAAAGAAGAGGTTGATAGATTAGTATCTGTATTAAATAATCCTAATATTGTTAACGAAATAATATAAAAATCCAGACTAACTGTCTGGATTTAATATTTTTATTATTTGTTTATGTTTTTTTTCTAGATTTTCATTTCTTGTTTCTAAATTTTTATTTTCAATTTTTAGAGATGAGTTTTCATCAGTTAGAATTTTATTTTTGTCTTCTAATTCGCTAACTTTTATTTTCAATGCTTCAAGTCTTTTTATTGTCGCAGTGTAAGTATCACCATCACTATTTATTGTGCTAGAATTACAAATCAAGTCATTAACTGTCTCTATTAATTTAGTAAATCTAGACTCATTAGGATAGTTTTCATAAACTTTATTTGAAACAATTGATTCAATTAACTTATCAATAATTATATCCTCATCACATTTTGAATTAAAGTTTTCTGTTGCTCTTCCAAGTGAATATTTAAGGTCAGCAGATGTATCAATTATTACATTAAATATTTCTTTATATGGAATTAGATTTTGTATTTTTTTCTTTTTTTCTTCTATGCTCAAAAAATATTTCTTTTTATAATCGTCATATGCATTAGTTGCAACCCCACCATTTATAATTGTTATTTCTTGATTTTGTATTAATTCTTTTAAATCTTGTTTTGCTTCTTCAAAATTATTATAAATTCTATTAGAACAAGGCACGTATACGTTTTCAAATTTTTTGGTTTTTGCCAGTGTTATTACGCCTATCTTATTATCATCATATTTTTTTACAATTATATATTCGCAGTTTAAAACCTGATCTGAAATATGGTAAGTTCTATCTGATCTATATTTACATATAAATTATACTTCTTGCAAGTTTATTTTAATATTGTTTAAAAAAATATCTACTTTTTCTTTTAAATGCTTGGAAAAAAGTTTATCATAATCAATAATTCCTTTGACATGTAATTGCTGTATTCTATACCCATCTTCAACTAGTCTTTTTAACATTTCAAATGAATTTTTAGTGCCAAATAATCCTAGTGATTGTAAATAATTAGTTTGTATACCTAAAAGGTGTGGTATGCATTCATTTTGTATATTATAGCTTATTTGTTCTCCATTTGATAAATATAAATTATTAAATCTGTAACTAAAATTAGAATTTTGTATATATGCTATAATTTCTTTAATTTTATTAAATATTTCTTCCATTTCAAAGTATTTTATATCCATAAAAATCCCCCTTTTTGCTGTATATAGTATACTAAAATATTATATTTGTCAAATTCAGAATTTTATTATATAATTTATTTGGTGGTTAGTATGGCTATAATTAAAGTGATGGATGAGATTTTGTCTAATAAAATTGCAGCAGGTGAAGTTGTAGAAAGATGCGTATCAGTTGTAAAAGAGCTTGTAGAAAATAGTATAGATGCTAAAAGTACTGAAATTAAAATTGAATTATTAGAATCAGGCGTAAAGGAAATTAAAGTAATAGATAATGGAAAGGGTATGGATAAGGATGACGCTATATCTTGCTTTTCTAGACATGCTACAAGCAAAATAATAGATGAAGATGATCTATATCATATTCATACATTAGGTTTCCGTGGCGAGGCGCTTGCTAGTATTGCTTCTGTTTCTAATATTGATTTATATACTTGTAATTCTAATGTGGGAACACATGTTAATATAAAAGGAGGAAAAATCTTAAAAGTTGAAAATTCTGATAGTAGAGTAGGTACAATTTTTAGCGTAAAAGATTTATTTTATAATACTCCGGCTAGATTAAAACATTTAAAAAGCTTATATACTGAACTTGCTAATATAACTGATTATGTAAATAAAACTTCTATATCTCATCCAGAGATTAGATTTACATTAACTAATGATTCTAAAGTATTATTAAAAACTGATGGGTCAAATAATTTGTTAAAATGTATAAAAAATGTATATGGAATTGATGTAGCAAAGAAAATGATTGAAATAGATTCTTCTGGTGATGATTATAAGATAAATGGATATATTTCTTTGCCAGAAATATATAGATCATCTAGAAATAACATAATTACTATTGTAAATGGAAGAATAGTAAGAAATTCTGATTTAAATAGAAAAATAAATGATGCATACCACTCATATAAACCAGATAATTACTATCCTATTGTAGTACTTAATATTGATGTAGATACATCTTTAGTAGATGTTAATATTCATCCTACCAAAATGGATATAAAGTTTTCCAATATGGAAGAATTACTTGAATTAGTTTTTAAAACTATTAAAGATAAATTAGATAAAAAAACACTAATACCGCATATTGAAGAAAAAGTTAAACCAGAAAAAACTATTAACTATGAAAAAATTAAATTAGATTTTGACACACCAACAGTATGTGAAAATGAAGAATATGTTATAAATGGGGATTTATCTTTAGATAGTGAATCTGAAAAATATGTATATGAAGAAAAAGAAGAAAGAATGCCAGATATGGAAGTATGTGGAATAGTACATGGCACATATTTAATATGTCAAAACGAGATTGGAATGTATATAATAGATCAACACGCAGCTAAAGAAAGAGTTAATTATGAAATAATTAAAGAAAAATTAAACAAAAACATAAAAGAAAATATTCCTATGATGTTTCCTCTTACCTTGGAGTATACAACATCAGAATATATAGTTTTGAAAGAAAATTTCAATCTTTTAAGAGATTTAAACTTTGAAATAGAAGAATTTGGAATAAATTCTGTTATAGTAAAAGCTCATCCAGTATGGTTACCAAAGGGTAACGAAGATAATGCAATTAAAAAAATAATTGAGTTAGTAATTCTTAAAGAAAAAAAATTTGACTTGTCAAAATTTAATGATAATATAGCTTCTACTATGGCTTGCAAGATGAGTATTAAAGCAAATACGTACATAACTCTAGATGAAGCTAGAGCTTTGATAAAAGATTTAAGGAAATGTAAAAACCCATTTAATTGCCCACATGGTAGACCAACTACAATATATTATAGTGGTGATGAAATAGAAAAAATGTTTAAAAGAAGTGGTTTTTAATTATTAATATGTAAAGATATTTAACTTTGCTTTTTAATTTATAATAATTATTGTAATTGAATATAATTATGGTATAATAAGATAGGTGATTAGATGAGAGTAATTATAAGCGCTGGAGGTACTGGAGGTCATATTTATCCTGCTTTAGCTATTATAAATAAAATAAAAGAAAAAGAACCGGATAGTAAATTTTTGTATATTGGAACTCATAATAGAATGGAAAAAGATATTATACCAAAATATAATATTCCTTTTGAAAACATTGAAATATATGGATTTAATAGAAAAAAAATATTTTCTAATTTTAAAACTTTAAAATATTTAATTAAAGCTAAGAAAAAATGTAAGAAATTAATTAATGAATTTAGGCCTGATATAGTAATAGGTGTTGGAGGTTATGTAACTTATCCAGTTATTAGTGTTGCATCAAAACTAGGTATTAAAACATTCATACACGAACAAAATAGTGTAGCAGGTCTTTCTAATATATCGCTTTCAAAAAAAGTAGATTTAATAGGGGTTTCATTTAAATCTAGTCTTTCAAGTTTTCCAAAAGGAAAGACAATATTTACAGGAAATCCATGCGGTGAGGATGCAATTAAAAAAGAAAAAATTTCAAAACAAGAATATGGATTATCTAAAGAAAAAAAATTAGTTATTATTGTAATGGGCTCATTGGGATCTTTAAATGTTAATAATTATCTTAAAAATATTATTCCGTCTTTCAAGTCAAAAAATTATGAAGTTTTATTTATAACAGGGAAAAATTATTATGATGAATTAAAGAATATTAAACATTCTAATAATGTTAAAATAGTTCCATATGTAGAATCCTTAGCAGGGTTATTTAAAAGTACTGATTTATTAGTTACAAGAGCTGGTGCTTCTACTATAAGTGAAATAATTTCATTAAATATTCCATCAATCTTAATACCAAGTCCATATGTTCCTAATAATCATCAATATAAAAATGCAAAAGATTTACTTGATTCATCATCTGCAATACTAATAGAAGAAAAAGATTTAGATAAGAATATATTAGTAGATACAATAGATAATTTAATTAATGATGAAAAAAAATTGAATGAAATCAAAAATAATTTAAATAAATTAAAAGTAGATAATAGCGCTACTGTAATATATGAAAATATAAAAAAATTAATAGATAGGAAGTAATTATGAATATAATTAAAGATATCAAAAGTCTAGATGTTGGTAAAGTAATTTCAGATTATTCTCTTAAAGAACACACAACATATAAAGTGGGTGGAAAATCTATTTGTGCTGTTGTTGTAAATGATATAGAATCTTTGATAACTCTTTTAAAGTATTTAAAAGAGTATAACATTAAACATATGGTTTTAGGAAACGGATCTAATGTTATATTTAATAGTTCGAAGTATGATGGGGTTATAATAAAGTTAGATAATTTTAACAATTTATCTATAATAAATAATAAAATAACTGTGGGTGCAGGATATATGTTAAATAAACTTGCCCTAAGGGTATCTAGATTAGGACTATCTGGGTTAGAATTTGCAACGGGAATACCTGGTACTGTTGGCGGTGCACTTTATATGAATGCAGGTGCTTATAAAACAGATATGGGGTATGTTGTAAGAAGTGTAAAAGTTTTAACAGATAAATTTGAGGTGAAAACTCTAAGTAATAAAGAACTAGATTTTCATTATAGGTCTTCATTTTTTCAAAAACACAAAGATTATATTTGTTTAGAAGCAAATATAACTCTTTCTTATGGTGATCCTATAGAAATTATGAATCTTATAGATGAAAGAAAAAAAAGAAGATTAGAAACTCAGCCTTTAGAATATCCATCAGCAGGATCAGTATTTAGAAATCCAACATCAACTTTTGCAGGTAAACTAATTGAGGATATTGGATATAAAGGTAAAAGTGTAGGGGGGGCAATGGTTAGTCAAAAACATGCTAATTTTATAATTAATACAGGTAATGCTACAGGGGAAGATATAAAAGAATTAATACATCAAATAAAAGAAAAAGTAAAAGAAAAATATAATATAGATTTAAAGGTTGAACAAGAATTTATAGAATAGGTGATACTATGTCTAAAGCTAAAAAAAAGAAGAAGAAAAGGAAATTAAATAAAAAAAGAGTTTTAACATTTTTAATTATTTTGTTATTAATAGGTTTTTTAATTTATTATATTATTAATATAAAAATTAAAAATATATATATAAGTGGGAATATTTATTTAACAGATCAACAAGTGATAGATATAGCAGATATTACTGATTATCCAAAAAGTTTAAATAATTTATCCGCTAGTATTAAAAAAAGATTAAATAATGATACTTTTATATTAAATTCAAAGGTATATAAAACCAATTTTTTATCTAGTATACATATAAAAATAGAAGAAAATTATCCGCTTTTTTACTATCAAGTAAAAAATAAAACAGTTCTCTATAATAAAGATGAAGTGGATTTTAATGGATTAATTCCTACAGTATTAAACCAAATACCAGATACTATATATAATAAGTTTATAGAAAAAATGAGAAAACTTGATTTAAATATATTAAATAGAATATCTGAAATTGAATACAAACCAAATGAAGTAGATGAAGAAAGATTTCTGCTTTTTATGAATGATGGTAATTATGTATATTTAACATTATACAAATTTACATCTATTAATAAATATATTGATATGCTTAAGTCTTTTGATAATAAAAAAGGTATACTTCATTTGGATAGTGGAAAATATTTTGAGGTTATTGAGTAATGTATCAACATTGCTTTTTTTTGCCTTAAATGATATAATTAGAAAGTCAAATTATAAAAGAAAGGAGGTATTTATGGCTAAAATAAAAATTTTTGCTTTAGGTGGTTTAAATGAAATTGGAAAAAATATGTATGTAGTTGAAGTCGATAAAAATATATATATTTTTGAAGCAGGATTAAAGTATGCTGATGATAAATTACTTGGAGTGGATTATATAATTCCAAATTATGATTATTTA
Source organism: bacterium (assembly GCA_030531425.1). Lineage (GTDB taxonomy): Bacteria > Bacillota_I > Bacilli_A > RF39 > UBA660 > UMGS1613. Next base: position 6,995 of record JAUNNO010000019.1, on the reverse strand, counting down.
AAAGAGAATAAAGATAGAATAAAAGGGATTTTCATAACACATGGTCACGATGAACAAATAGGTGCTTTGGCTGATATTTTAAGTGAATTAGATGGTATAAATATTTATGGTGGAAAGTTTACACTTGAAATAATAAAACAAGACTTAAAAGAAAATAATATATCTTATGATAATTTAATTGAAATAAAGGCTCATAAAAAAATTGACTTCGGATGTGAAAGTATATTCCCAATACAAGTATCTCACAGCTTACCGGACAGCTTTTTGTATGTATTAAATACAACAGATGGTGCTATTGTATTTAGTGGTAATTATTTATTCGATCCTTCTATGAATGGTCCTTATTCTACTGATATAGGAAAACTTGCATACATAGGAAAACAAAATGTATTGTGCCTTTTGAATGAATCTTTATATTCTTCAAAAATTGGTTATACATCTCCAAATCATAGAGCAGCTTCATTAATTAGGGAAACTTTAGATGATAATAAAAATAGAATTTTTTATAACATTTTTGAAACACAAATATTTAGAATTCAAGAATTATTTAATGAGATAACTAAAACTAATCGTAGTGTAGTTATTATGGGAAAAGCCTTGGAAAGCATTGTTTTGAAAGGTATAGAACTTGGATATATAGATTTTGATAAGACAAGATTAAAATCTATTAGTCATGTTAATGATGAAGGCATAATAGTAATTATATCTAACGATAGAGAAAAACCTTATAATAGTTTAAAAAGAATACTTAGAAATTCTGACAAATTTGTAACTTTAACTGATTCTGATACTGTAGTTATGTTATCACCTATATATGAAGGCTCAGAAATAACTGCTACTAATGTATTTAATAAAATAGCAAAAGTAGGAGCAAAATTAGTTGTATTATCTAAATCTTATCTATCAGCTCATGCTTCAAGTGAAGATATAATGCTTATGATAAATTTAATGAAACCAAAGTATTATATGCCTATAATAGGTGAGTATAGAAATCAAGTAGAAAATGCTAATCTTGCAAGAAATATAGGAATAGATGCCAATAACATAATATTATCTTTAAATGGTGAAGTATCAACATTTGTTGATGGAAGTCTTATAGATAGTGATAAAAAAATACCCGTAGATGAAATATTAATAGATGGAACATCTTCTTCTGATATTGGGGATTTGGTATTAAAGGATAGAGAAATGTTAAGTGAAAGCGGTATTGTAATAGTAAATGCTAATATTTCAAAACTATCTAGAAACATTATTAATAAAGTTAATATAATAACTAAAGGATTTATATATGTAAAAGATAATATTGATATTATAAAAGAATCTGAAAATATTGTCACACAAGTAGTATTAGAAAATGTGAAAAATAATTTTATAGATTATAATAAACTTAGATTGGATATAAGAGATAGACTAGGAAAATATTTTTATAAAGAAACAGAAAGTAAACCTATGATATTAATCATAGTCCAAGAAATTTAAGAAAAAGAAAAAAAGTTTTTACTTTTTTTCTTTTTTATAGTATAATAATATATAGATTGTAGGAGATGGTAAAGTGAAGCATATATATACTAGCTTGGATATAGGTTCTGATACAATAAAGATTGTTGTATGTGAATTATACAAAAATAAATTAAATTTACTCGCATCATCATCTTTTAAATCTAAAGGAATTAAAAAAGGCTTAATATATGACGTCAATTTAGCTAAAGAATGTATAAAAAATGCTTTTTTAGAAATTGAGGATATGTTAGGTATAAAAATAAAAAAAGTTATTGCCTCAATACCTTCATTTAATGCCGAATATCAAATTGTTAAAAGTAATATAAAAATTAATAGCGAAGATAAAATCATAACAAGTGATGATGTAATAAAAGCCTTAGAAGTAGCATTTAAATCAAATGCTTTTAATACAAGAGAAATGGTAACAATGCTTCCTATTGACTATAGTATAGATGATAAAGCATTTATAAAAAATCCAAAAGGAGTTTATGGAAATACTTTAGGGTGTAGAGCAGTTTTAGTTACTACACCTAAGAAAAATGTTTATTCTGTTATTAGTTTGCTTGAAAGTATTGGAATTGATGTTATTGATATATCTTTAAACAATATAGGAGACTTATATTCATTTAATAATAAAGACTTAGAAGAAAAAGTTGGAGCAATTATTAATATAGGTGGAGAAATTACTGATATTTCTTTATATAATAAAGGTATTTTAGTTAAAAGTAGTATAATTAATATGGGTGGTAAAAATATAGATAATGATATTTCATATATGTATAAAGTTGATTTACCATCTGCAAAAAAATTAAAATTAAAATTTGCGTTAGCTCATAAAAAAAATGCTAGCATGAATGATATAATAGAAGTTAAAAGCGCATATGATTCCAATTTAAAAATTAATCAATTTGAAATATCTGAAATAGTAGAATCTAGATTAGAAGAAATTTTAAATGAAGCTAAAAAAGAGATAAATCTATTGACAAGTAGGAAAATTGATTATATTATAATTACAGGTGGTACTAGCAATATGCAAGGTATAGAATATGTTGTTAACGATGTATTTGGATCTTTTGCTAGTATAGGTAATGTTAAAATGCTTGGCTTGCGTGATAACATTTATTCATCTTGTATAGGTAATATTGTATATTTTATTAGTAAATTAAAACTAAAAGAACAGGATTATAGTATGATAAGTGATGAAGAAATTAATGCCTTGACTTTAAATGATTCTAATAAGATAGATGCATCAAATAATATGCTAGGGAAAATGTTTGACTTTTTCTTCAGCGAATAGAGGAGGAAATTATGTTTGGATTAGAAATGGATCAAGTAGCAAAAATAAAAGTAATAGGTGTTGGCGGTGGTGGAAACAACGCTGTAAATAGAATGATTGAATCTGGTGTAAAAGGAGTAGAATTTATTGTAGCTAATACTGACTTGCAAGTTTTAAATGCATCAAAGGCTCCAACTAAAATACAAATAGGTGAAAATTTAACTGGTGGTCGTGGAGCTGGAGCAAAACCTGAAATAGGAAGAGAAGCTGCTTTAGAGAGCAAAAAAGAAATTGAAGAGGCTTTGGCTGGTGCTGATATGGTATTTGTAACTTGCGGTATGGGTGGAGGCACAGGAACTGGTGCTGCACCAATTATTGCAAATATTGCTCAAGATTTAGGCGCTTTAACTGTTGGAATTGTTACTAAGCCATTTTCATTCGAAGGAAAGAAAAGAATGGAACAAGCTATAAGTGGATTACAAGAATTAAAAAAGAATGTAGATACATTAATAGTTATTCCAAATGATAAATTGAAAGAAATTATAGATAAATCAACTCCACTTTTAGAGTCATTTAAAGAAGTTGATAATGTTTTAAGAAGGGGAGTTCAATCTATTTCTGATTTGATTGCAGTAGCTGGACTTATTAATCTAGATTTTGCGGATGTAAAAACTATAATGGAAAAACGTGGTACAGCATTAATCGGTATAGGAATAGGAGTTGGAGAATCTAGAGCTACTGAAGCGGCTCTACAGGCAATTTCAAGCCCGCTTTTAGAAACTAGTATAGATGGCGCAACGGATGCTATAATAAATGTAACTGGTGGTAATAATTTAACACTATTTGAAGTTGATGAAGCAACAGAAGTAATAAGAAGCAATGCTAAGACTGATATGAATACTATATTTGGTGCTGTAATAAATGAAAATTTAAATGATGAAGTAATAGTTACAGTAATAGCTACAGGTTTTGATGATGAAGATGAAAAAATAGAGGCAGCAAAACCAAAAGAAGTAGAACCTCAACAAAGACCAGTTTATAGAACAAATAATATAAACAGTGATGCAGATCCATCTGATTTGGGAGATTCAGATGATATAATTCCTTCATTTTTAAGAAGAAGAGGTAGTTTTTAAAAAAGAATAGATTTTTCTATTTTTTTTTAGTATAATTATTTGGAGGTGATACTTGTTATGACAGATATAGAAATTAGTAATAATTGTAATATGCTTGATATTGTAGATATTGCAAAAAAATTAAATATTTCTTCTAATAATTTAGAATGTTATGGAAAATATAAAGCAAAAATTAATTTATCTGAAATAAATAAAACAAATGAAAACAGTAAATTAATACTTGTTACATCAATAAATCCGACTCCATTTGGAGAAGGTAAAACTACTATGAGCATAGGAATTGCAGATGCATTTAGCGTTTTAGGGCATAAAAGTGTAGTTGTATTAAGGGAACCATCATTGGGACCTGTTTTTGGTATAAAAGGAGGAGCAGCAGGCGGTGGATATTCACAAGTTGTTCCAATGGAGGATATTAATCTACATTTTACTGGTGATATACACGCAATAGAATCAGCAAACAATTTACTTTGCGCTATAATTGATAATCATATTTATCAGGGAAATGAGCTTGGAATAGATAGGGTAGTATTTAATAGATGTGTTGATCTAAATGATAGAGCATTACGTAATGTTGATATTAAATATGATAATAAAGGATTAATTAGAGAGGATCATTATAATATAACAGTTGCAAGTGAAATCATGGCAATACTTTGTATGTCATCTGATATAGATGATTTAAAGGTAAGAATTGGTAATATATTAATCGGTTATACAAAAGACAATAAAATGGTTTTTGCTCGTGATTTAAAGTGTGAAGGAGCAATTGCTATATTATTAAAAGATGCTATAAAACCTAATTTAGTTCAAACTTTAGAAAATACACCTGCAATAATACATGGTGGACCTTTTGCTAATATAGCTCATGGATGCAATAGTATAAAAGCTACAAGATTAGGACTTAGTCTAGCTGATTATGTAGTAACAGAAGCAGGTTTTGGTGCTGATTTAGGTGCTGAAAAGTTTTTGGATATAAAGTGTCAAGTTGCAAATCTTAAACCAAATTGTATTGTTATAAACTGTACTGTTAGAAGTTTAAAATATAATGGTGGAGTAGATAAAACTAAAGTTAATGAAAAAAATTTAGATGCATTAAAAACTGGTATTGTAAATCTAAAAAGACATATTGAGAATATGAGCAAATATACTAAAAATATAGTAGTATGTATAAATAAATTTAATTATGATAGCGAAGAAGAAATTGAATATATAAAAAATTTTGTATCAAATTTAGGATATAAAGTTGAGGTTTCAACATCATTTAAAGATGGTGGAAAAGGATGCATATCTTTAGCTGAAAAAATAATTGAAGTATGTAATAAGGATATAGATTTTAAACCTCTTTATAATTTTGATGATACCATAATTAATAAAATAAATAAGATTTGCAAAGAGATCTATAGAGCTGATAATGTAATAATATCTGATAAAGATTTAGAAAAAATAAAAATAATAGAAGAAAATGGGTTGTCTAATTTGCCAATTTGTATAGCAAAAACACAGTATTCATTCACTGATGATCCTAAAATACTTGGCGCGCCAACTTCTTTTGATATGAAAGTTACAGATATCAAATTATCTAGTGGAGCAGGATTTATAGTAGTACTTATGGGAAGCATTATGACAATGCCTGGTTTAGCTAAAACTTCAGCATACTTAAATATGGATATAGATTCTAATTTAAAAATAACTGGTTTATTTTAATTATATTAAATTTTGTAATATAAAAAGCAAGCATATACTGTGATATACAATATATGCTTGTTTAATTATAATTTTTTTTGTAGTAAATTATTATTATTTAATTTTTCTATATTATTATAAAATTTTTTAATATCAAATTCTCTTGCACCAATTATTCTTAATAGACCAATAACCATAAATATTTCTTGAATATTTAGCTTTCTTTTAGGTTTATATTCTTTTTTATTTATTGTAATAAAATTTTGCAAATATTCAACATAAAAATCTTTTTTATCTGTTTTTGGCAATTCTTTAACTATATTTTGACTATTGTTACAAATTGTTTTTTTAATAATTAAATCTGCAGTAAATGGTTTTAGACCTGGTAAAAATTCTAATAATAGTTCTTTATAATCATAATTTTTATTACTTTTATTAATTACTCCATTTTCTCCTATAATATTTCTTAATATTTTAGCAAGTTCTTTTTTCTTTTCTAAATCTTTTTTACCTTCTAATTCTACATTATCATTTGTAAAAACTCTTAAATATTCATAGTTATTAGAATCTTTTCCTAAAATAGTATCTTTTTTTATAAATTTTACTTTGTTCATATCAATTTTTTCAATATATGAAATAAATTTATCTATTAAAACAGATGATATAAAACATCTTTCAATTTTATTAGCATTTGAAAGATTGAAACAATTTTCTATTGGTGTAAAATTAAATATTATTTCATTCCCATATACTGCAATACTTTCTTTATTATCATATGAAGCAATTAAGTGTTTAAGGTATGAATAATCTTTTAAAGAATCTTGATGTTTTTTAGCTAACTTTTCATATGAAGAATTTTTTATAGTATCAATATCAGCTTTATTATGACTATTATTATATTCATCTAAATAAATTGCTTTATATGCTTCACTTAATTTATCTTGGAATCCTTTTAAATAATTTTTTATACAATTATAAAAATCTTTGTTTACTTTGTCTTTTTCTGACATAGTATAAGCCCCCTTTAAAAATTATAATGTGTATTATACAATAAAAATAGGGAAAAGTAAAATTTAACTCAATAATGATAGTATAAATGATTCATATATATTAAATTAAATATTTAACTATAATAGACTAGAAAGGAGATATTACGTCACCTCATAAAGTAGAAATTACAAACTTTATATATTTTAGACCTTATTTTATAACATTTTTATAAATTTTGATCTCATTTAAAATAATTTAAAAGAAGAACATATACTATTGATATATGAATGTATGTTTGGTATAATTAATATGGAACATTTAATGGTTGGGTGATTACCAAACTTCTAAAGAGAAGGGAGGCGATATTATGTTTAAGAAAGATTTATTAATCTTTTCATTAATCATACTTA
>JAUNNO010000018.1:1461-24271 GCA_030531425.1 bacterium | reverse complement strand
TATTTTTAACATAAAATCACCTACTATTTATTTTATTCATTATTATATTATTTAATCATATATTATAATGGTGAATATATGAAAGGTTTAATAAAAAATTATTTAGATAATTTATCTATAAGTAAATTAAATGAATTTGCTGTAAAAAATGAAATATATCTTGATAATAATGATCTTGAATACATTTTATCTTTAGCAAAAAACAATTATGAAGATATTTTAAAGGATGATAAAAAATACTTAGATTTATTAAAAAATAGATTATCTAAAGAAAATTATGAAAAGGTTAAGGATTTATTTTTATATTATAAAAATAGATACAATGGATATTTAATTTAATACATCTTGTATTAAATTTTTATTTAGTTTTTTATTTTTTATCATATCTATCTCATATTTATATGGAGCCTTAGCTTCTATATATGGAGTTTCCAGTATTTTAGGAATACCTTCTAATCTTTTGTTATATATTATATTAATTAAATTATCAAATCCAATAGTTCCATAACCTATATTTTCATGTCTATCTTTGTGTGATAAAATTATATTTTTAGAGTCATTTATATGTATAGCTTTTAAATAATTCAATCCTATTTTACTATCAAACTCATCTAATATTTTGTCGAAATTTGATAAATCATACCCTGAATCATTTAGATGACATGTATCCATACAAACACCTATTTTATCTTTTAGATTTACACCATTTATTATTTTTTTTATTTGATCAAAATTAGAACCTAACTCAGTTCCTTTTCCAGCCATAGTCTCAATACAAATAGTGACATTCTTATCAGTTAATGAGGAATTTAGACAATCAATTATATTAGAAATCCCAGCATCTTCTCCTAAGCCGACATGACTTCCTGGATGTAGTACCAAAAGTTTCACACCGAGTTTTTCTACTCTATTAATTTCCTCTTTCAAAAAATTAATATTAAAATCTCTATTTTTAGAGTTAGCAGGATTAATTATATATGGTGCATGAACTATAACTTTATTAATATCTATATTATTTTCTTGCATGATTTTTTTTGCTTTATTTGTTATATCATCATTTATATTACATCTATACGTATTTTGTGGAGCACCTGTATAAAACATAAAAGTATTAGCGCCATATTTTAAAGATTCTTCTACACTACCAATTAGTTGTGTATCCTTATTAAAAGATACATGAGATCCTATTAATAAACTCATTTTATCACCACAATAAGTATATCAAAAAAACGTATTAATTTAAATACGTTTTTTATTATTTTATTATATTTCACTATTATATTGTTTTTGATAATCAATTAAAAGTTGCTTTAAAATTTCTTCATCTCTAACTTTTTTTACAAAAAGTCTACCATCTTTATTATCTTCCATAAAAACTTCATATTTATCTGTCGGGTTGTTATCTTGATCTAATAAAACAGCTAAGAAATACTTTCCATTTAATTCTTTATCTTGTAATAGTAATAAATAACTTTCTTGATTTTTTAAATGTATCACACTATCTATTTTCATAAAATCCTCCTTAAACTGTCATTGCTGGTCCTTGTTTTATGTCTTCAAAGTTAATTTCATCATCATTATTTTTATCCTGCTTTTCATTATAACTAGTGACTTTTTCTTTTAATTTTAATAATAATTTATTATATCTTTTCTTTAAATCATTAATCTCATAATGATCCAAATCTGAATTCATTATATCAGATCTTATTTCATCCAGCTTATTTTCTATTTCATAAACACTTATCTCTTCATTTTTTAATATTTTTTTTGTGTTTTTAATTTCTTTTTTTATTCTTCTATACTCAGGTGATGTATCTTGTAAAGAAGGTCCAAAAGTAGTTGTTAATCCACCCAATCCCAAACCAAATGCAAGTCCTATGTTAAGGTTAGATAAAAGTTGTGCTTTAGATGCAGCAAGTTCTTTAGCTGATTTTAATGCTTCGGAAAAATTCTTGCCATTAAATCTCCAAATCCAATCTTTTCCAAAATCACCTATCATACCTGTTTTAGATGATATTTGGCCAGCTAAAGTTATATTATCATTATGTAATAAATCTTTTTCAAATCCTGATGCTTTAGGCCAAGCACCGCCATTGGATTTCATTTTTTCAAAAAGAGAAGCAATCTCATTTGAACTTTTTGCATTAGCACTAGCAGGTCCAATACATAATATGTATATCAAAGCAGTTATTGCAAGAGCTCCTAATCCAACACCAACAATTTCCTTTTTATGGTGTTTAACCCATTCCCAAGGAGTTATTCTTTCTACTTCGATCTCCTCTTCTAATTCTTGATTATCTCCTAAAAAGCTCAAATCATCTATTTTTTCAGGTTCATCAATTGAATTTATGTCTATATTATGTTCCTCTAAATACTTATTATATTCTTCACCGCTTGGTTTTGTAATTCCACTAGATATAAGTTCATCAATTTGTTTACTACTTAATTCTGGATGCCACTTTTCACCATTTTTAACTTGTTCTAAAGTCTCATTATATAATTTTTTAATATTATTATATTCATCAACTAAACTATTATATTGATCTAACATATGCAAAGCATACTCTTCATATTCAGCATAAGCTATTTCATTATTTAATAATTTTTCACACATCTGTGTATATTTTTCATAATCTTCTTCGTACTTTTCAAGCATAGACTCATATATAGATAATTCATTATTATAATCTGTATTATAATCTGCATTCATATCAGATGAAGAACTCTTTTTAGAATCATAACCTAATGACTTAATCCAGTTACTAAAAATATAATTATAATCAACATTACCACTATTTGTCATAGAGTTTTTTAAAGATTCAAGTCCAGACTCAAGTTTATGCAACTCTATTTCATCTAATCTAATCTGATTCTCATCATAATATCCTTCATTTCTATATTTAGAAAGTTGTTCTTGTCTGGAATTATATGACTCTAAATACCTATTATATTTTTCTAAATCTAAATCAATGTTTTTATATAATTCATTCCATGCTTGTTTTTCTCCAAGTAAATATTCATATTCCTTTTTTATTTCTTCAATAGAATATTCATTTGGGTGAGTAGTAGCTAATACCATTTTTATACGACATTCATCTAATCTTTTTTCAATATTTTCATATTCTTCTTTTGCAGACTCTAATTCTTTTATTTTTTTATTAATCTTATCCAACTCTTCTAGATTTGAAATATCATTAAATTCGGTTGGATATTGTTTTAAATAGTTATCACGATTATTTAATTTTTCCTTTAATTCATTAACTTTTTCTTCATATTTTTTTACTCTTTCTTCATATGCATTATATTCATTTGCATACTCATAAGAGTAAGAATCATAATTTTTAGAGACCAATTCTTCAATCTTTGATATTATATTTTCTTTTTGTTCCATACCAAATTCTGGATTATTGATAGACAAGAAAAATTCGTTAACCAACAAGTTAAAATTCTCCCTATCTTCTAAGCTCCAAGTACTACTTATCCATTCAATTAAAGATCTATATTCTTGCATAAAATCCTCCTACAAATATACTACCTGTATTATACACCAAAATTTATCTAGCGTCAATCTCTATTAGACTTTGCATCAATAACATCACCTAAAATATTATAAGTATTTTCTAACACTTCAGAACTGATTTCTTGTAAAGCATTTATATATGCATACAAAGAATTTAAAAAATCTGATTCATTTAAATTATTTTTATTTGTATTAAGCATCTCTTTATTTAATAAAATATTTGGAGTAATTCCAAGGCTAATACAAACCTTAGAATAATTTGATATAATTTCTTCTATTTCTGATATAACTTCTTTTCTTTTAGTTTCAAGTGGTAATACCTTATAATACTCCATTAAACTACTAAAAGCTTCTTTTTTTATCTCCATATTACTTTTTTACCTTTACTACATCTTTAGTTGATATTATTGATGTTAATACTTTAATTAAATTATTTATACTGTGATCCATAGAATTTATTTTTTTGTATTTTTCCTTTAAAGCGTAAAAAGAATTTAAATTTCTTTCATCAATTCCTGATTTTTTCTTATTAATTTTCTTTTGATTTTCTATAACATTAGAACCAAGTATTCTTTCAAGTTCATTATCCAAATGTTTTATTTCAGACCTTAATTCATTTATCTTTTCTATTGATACTTCTTTATCATCCAATAAATTACTAAGTTCTAATTGTAAGTTTAATTTTTTATCTTGTAATTCGTTAACCTTTGGCCATTCAATCATAAAACTCACCACCTAGTATATTAAATATACTATAATATAAGATTTTTTTCAATACATTATAATATTAATTTAATCCATTTTTTTTAGACTTTTATGTCCCTTCATTATTTTAATAATACCATAAGGATGAGAAAAAGCTATTGTAAGTATGGAATCTGTTACAGATATTACAATTCCTTCTTTATATTTATCATGGATTACTTTATCTCCAGGATTAAACAAAACATCTTCATAGATATTATTATCAGTTGTATTTTTTTTATTATAATTAAATAATTTACTTACTACTTCATCTTTTTCTAAATATTCATCATCTATTTCATTAACAAATCTACTAGGTGGATTATAATTATCTTGACCATACAATAATCTCTTTTTTGTGTTTATTAAAAATAGTTTTTTTCTGGCCCTTGTAACTGCCACATAGCAAAGTCGTCTTTCTTCTTCTATTTCATCATTACTATATAAACACATAGAATGTGGAAAAATGCCTTCCTCCATACCAATTATATATACATAATCAAATTCCAAACCTTTTGCAGAATGTACTGTCATAAGCGTTACTACATCAGAATCATTTTTATGTTCCTCTATATCTGATACCAAACTTATCTCATCTAAAAAATCAGAAAGCAAAATAGCTCCATACTTATCCTCAAAATTTTTTGTAATTGATTTAAATTCTTCTAAGTTTTCTAATCTAGAATTTGATTCTATTGTATCTTCAACCTCTAATTCTTTTCTTATTCCAGTTCTATCTAAAATGTTATCAACTAACTCAGTTAATGACAAATTATCTTTGAGCTCTCTAAGCTTAAGTATTAAATTTTTGAATTCTAATTCTTTGCCACTTTCTATTGTATCAAATATACTCTGATTCATTATATTAGCCTTAACTGTCAAATTTTCTAAAGTTTTTAGTCCTATTCCCCTTTTTGGAACATTTATTATTCTAGTTAAACTTATATCATCATCAGAATTATAAATTAACTTTAAATAACATATTAAATCTTTTATTTCTTTTCTATTATAAAAGTAAAAACTACCAACTACTTTATAAGGAATATTTTCCCTAAGTAAAATCTCTTCTATATTTCTTGATTGTGCATTAGTTCTATATAAAATAGCTATTTCACTTAAAGACACCCCTGAATTAATAAGAGACTTTATATTATTAACTACATAGCTTGCTTCTTCTTTTTCATCATTACATCTTTTATATTTAATTTTTTCTCCTGTATTATTATCTGTCCATAAGTTTTTTTCTTTTCTATTTTTATTATTTTTTATTATACTATTAGCTGCAGTTAATATATTTTTAGTAGAACGATAATTTTGTTCTAAAAGTATAACTTTAGTATTTTCATAATCACGCTCAAAATTTAATATATTTTTATAATTTGAACCTCTAAATCCATATATACTTTGATCTGGATCCCCTACTACACATATATTTTTATACTTTGCACTTAACATTTTAGTAAGTATATATTGAACTTTATTAGTATCTTGATACTCATCAATTAAAATATATTTAAATCTATCTTGATAATAAGATAAAACTTCTTTATGTTCTTTAAATAAGTTTATAGGTAACATAAGTAAATCATCAAAATCCAAGCTATTATTAATTTTTAATTTTTCTTGATATTTTCTATACACTTTAACAGTAATATCATCTATCTCACTATTTGTAAATTTGTCTAATTCATCAGGTGTCACAAGTTCATTTTTCGCACTACTAATCTTATTTCTTATAGTTTTTGGATTATAATATTTAGGGTCTAAATTCATATCTTTTAATATTTTTTTTATAGTTGATAGTGAATCATCAGAATCAATTATTGTAAAATTAGATTTAAACCCTAAAAGATCATAATTATTTTTTATTATAGAAAGTCCAAAAGAATGAAATGTGGATATTTGTATAGAATATGCATTAATTCCTAATATACTTTTTACTCTTTCTTTCATTTCATTTGCTGCTTTATTTGTAAAAGTTATAGCCAATATATTTGTAGGATCTACACCTTTATCTATTAAGTAAGCTATTTTTGTAGTAAGAACCCTAGTCTTTCCTGAACCTGCTCCTGCTAGTATTAACATAGCTCCATCAGTATTAGTTATTGCTTCAATTTGTTTTTCATTTAAACCGTTTAAATCCATAATTACATCTACTTTCTATATATAAATTATATCAAACATTAGTTTTGCTTTCAACAAAATAACACTTTAAAATTTATTTTATTAACTAAAAAACAAGTATTGAATATAATATCATGATTAAGGAGGAATATTTTGAAAAAAATAATTATAACTTTATTAGCTATTATAATTATTATATTAATAGCTATAGGAATATTTATGGGCAAAGGTAAAAAGAATTCTAAAAAAGAATTAAAGAATATTACAGTAGCAGAAGTTGCTCATAGCATTTTTTATGCACCTATGTATGTTACAGATAGTCTAGGATACTTTAAAGATGAAGGATTAGATGTTGAAATAATTCTTACTAGTGGAGCTGATGCAGTTGCTGCATCCATTATGTCTGGTGATGCTGAAATAGGTTTTTGTGGAAGTGAACAATCTATTTACATATATAATGGTGGATCAGAAGATTATTTAGTTAATTTTGCTGGTTTAACAAAAAGAGATGGTAGTTTTATAGTAAGTAGAAATAATGAAAAATTTGATATAAATAATTTGAAAGGAAAACATATTATAGCAGGACGTGAAGGTGGTATGCCTGCTATGACACTTGCATACACTTTAAAAGAAAATGGTATTGATATTAATGATTTAGAATTTGATACTTCTATCGCTTTTGCTTCTATGTCTGGTGCATTTATAGGTGGTACTGGAGATTATGTATCACTATTTGAACCTACTGCATTAGGTATTGAAAAAGAAGGTTATGGATATGTTGTGGCATCTCTTGGTAAACTTGGTGGTGAAGTTCCTTATACTACTTTCAATATGAAAAAAAGTTATTTAGAAAATAACCCTGATGTCGCTAAAAAATTCTCTAAAGCAATTCAAAAAGGATTAGATTATACATTTAGTCATACCGATAAAGAAATTGCAGAGTTACTTACCGAATATTTTCCAGATACTAATATAGAAGATTTGGAAGAAGTTGTTAAAAGATATAGAGAAGCAGATTCTTGGTATTCTACTACTTATATAACTGAAGAAGGTTTTAAAAGAGTTCAAGATATAATGAAAAACTCTAATGAATTAAAAAAAGATGCACCATATAATTTACTAGTTAATAATAAATATAATAAAAAATAATATAGTACCCTATTTGCAAAAATATATTATTTATGTTATGATGTATATGTCAAGGAAATCTTGAATATATTATTAAAGGGAACATTCAGTTTTGGATTGCTGAATGTCTACCCAAGTTTTAGGTAAGACATTTAATTTAAGTTTAGATTTTCTTTTTTTATATACCAAATATATTTACATTGCATTAAAGTAAGCGGTAAAGTGATTTAATTTTAGTAAAATAAAAGCTAGTCTAAAATGACTAGCTCTTTATAATATAAGTCGTCGCCGACCAAATGACTTAATTAAAAACATCGCTGTTCTCGTTCGTCAGATATAATATATCACTATTTTTCTTCTTTGTCAATTTCATTTTTCTGATTTATATATTTTTCAAATTCTCTATAGTCAATAGATGTATAGTTTTTTACAATTGCCATATCTATACTTTCCATTATATCTGGTGGACATTTATAATTTCCAACAATATCATATTTATTTATTGGTTTTAATATATTTAATTTACTAACTGTCCTAATTTGATCAACACAAGCATAAGACAAATTATTTTTTATTGATTTATAGTATTTCAATATTTTTTCTATTTCTTTTATTTCCTTTTTATAATTAGGATTAAATTCACAATTATCAATATCTATTTCGTCTAATTCTTGTTGAAGTTTAGTTAATTTGTCTTGCAATGATGTTATATAGCTTCTACTTATTAAATCATTTAGATTAATATAGTTTTTATGAACTTTAGAAGTCAAAGGAATAACTTTAACTGTATTGCAATATATACTATCCCTCTTTGAAAGTGTTATTGCAAAATGTTGTTGTGAAAATTCACTACCTACATTAACACCAAAATCAACTTTTATTATACTACCTCTTGGATATCTCATATATTTTTTATCTTGTGATAGAGAAATTTCATATAATAACCTATTACTCTTATCATACTCCCAATTTTCAAATGATTCATATTTATCTGTCAAATTCATCCCAGATATTTTTAAATTATTTTCAAAAGCTTGTAATAATTTTGCTTTTTTATTATCTTCGTTTTGTTTTGTTTTTTTAGTTATTTCTTCTAATTCTGTATCCATAAATTCTCCTTTATTTCATTTAATGTTTAGTTATATTACTTATATAAAAATAATTATAAGTACATTATGTCCAAATTAAGTATATCATAATGCTCTAATGAAATAAATAAAAATATTAAAATAAATTTTTACTTGTTTTTGCTTTTCTCTATTTGTTTAATTTTGACTTTTTCATTATTTTTTTGAAATTGGGTCTCAAAAATATTAGCTGATACATTAAAGGCATAAACATTATTTCTTAAGAACATTTCACTATTAATTGAATCAGTAATAAAATGCTCACTAAAATCACTTAAAATATTAAATAAACTTTCATAATTATATTCAAATCTATCTATTCTTAAATAAAAATAAGCACACATAATATACATAATTTCTTTTTTTATTTTATTTAAATTTGATAATTTAAATTGCATTAATACTTGAATAACATTACTTAACTCTAAATTGTATTTACTTATTTCTTCAACACTAACCTCATCCAAGTTTCTTTTTAAAAAATTTTTTATCCTTTCAATATCAACTTCAAGCATTCTTGCTGAATCTATTGTTAAATACTTATATCCAATTACATAAATATATTCCCATAATAAAGAAGATGTTTCTTCAAATTTAGTTTTATATCCATGCATTTTTAATAATGATTCCATTAAATCATCATTAATAAAAGTAATATCATTATCTTTGCTCAGTCTATTAACAGATATAATTAAATTATGTATTTCAGGAGTATAATTTATTCTACTAAAAATAGATTTTAATTGCGTTTTAATTGGATATAATTCAGGTTTAGATAGATTGTCGTTTAATATTTCATTATATATTTGTTGTTTTTCTTTTTTTGAATAATATAAAGTTAATATTTTTTTTGTTAATTCTATATTTTCTTTTCTATCGCATAGTTCTTCAATTACATTTTGAATATTCAAATATTTATATACTAAATTTCTTAACTCTATTGGATATTTTTGAAAATTATTTACTACATAATCTATATTATATATTTCATTATCAATAAAAGAATCTAATAAATCATTTATTATTTTAAATATATCTATATTTATATTATTATTTTTTTGTCTAATTTTATTAGAGTCCTCTAATGGTCGTGGAATAGTATCATATAAATACTCATAAATATATTCCTCTAATTTATCTCTTTCTACTTTAAAAAAGTAATGCATTTCTTCATAAGACATATCAACAAAATCATTAAGTTTAATAATATTTCTCTCATTAGAAACAAATTGGATTGTTTTAAATTCTTTTAATTCAATAAATTTATTTCCATTAAATGACTCTAAATTTTTCAATTCTATTGGAATAATATTGTTATCATAATTATCTAAAATAAATCTTATATCAATAGGTTGAATATATACTTTTTCTTTAACAATTAAAATCATAAAATACCTCATTTAATTTTTTTCATTGTGGTTTATTATACCATACTTTATTCTGTTTTGTATATAAATATTAAATCACACTTTACCACTTTACTATTTACTATGATACCTTTTTTATTTTTTATATACACTTACCCATCTAACATAATAGATAACCTACTCTAAAAAATAGGGACTGGGTATATATTTATGATAGAAGGATAAGTTAAATCTTGTTATTTTTTATAAAAAATAGATACTATTTTATAGTATCCATTAATTCTTTATATTTATTTATTTCATTAACATTATTTTTTTGAAATTCTATTATAAATGATATTACTAATTTATTTTTTTGAGTTAATAAAGCCATTTGTTCTTCTTTACTTAATTCTTGATTTAATTTTTCATTAATAATTAGTACATTTATTATAATATTTGCCATCTCAGTAGTTAAATTAAACTTTAAGTATTTCATAATTACCTCTTTCTTTAATATTTTTTGTACTTAAAAATATATTATTTTACCTTTATTTATAATATATAGTTTAATTTGTTATAACTATTGATGAGATGGGGTGGTATGCCTGCTATGACACTTGCATATACTCTAAAAGAAAATGGTATTGATATTAATGATTTAGAATTTGATACTTCTATCGCTTTTGCTTCTATGTCTGGTGCATTTATAGGTGGTACTGGAGATTATGTATCACTATTTGAACCTACTGCATTAGGTATTGAAAAAGAAGGTTATGGATATGTTGTGGCATCTCTTGGTAAACTTGGTGGTGAAGTTCCTTATACTACTTTCAATATGAAAAAAAGTTATTTAGAAAATAACCCTGATGTCGCTAAAAAATTCTCTAAAGCAATTCAAAAAGGATTAGATTATACATTTAGTCATACCGATAAAGAAATTGCAGAGTTACTTACCGAATATTTTCCAGATACTAATATAGAAGATTTGGAAGAAGTTGTTAAAAGATATAGAGAAGCAGATTCTTGGTATTCTACTACTTATATAACTGAAGAAGGTTTTAAAAGAGTTCAAGATATAATGAAAAACTCTAATGAATTAAAAAAAGATGCACCATATAATTTACTAGTTAATAATAAATATAATAAAAAATAATAGAGTACCCTATTTGCAAAAACATGTAATTTATGTTATGATGTATATGTCAAGGAAATCTTGAATATATTAAAAAAGGGAACATTCAGTTTGCAAATGTTGAATGTCTACCCAATTTGTTGGATTGACATTTAAGTCATAGACTTAAGTGTCATTTTTTTATTGCTATTACCAATGTTGTAAGGAGTAATAAAATGATAGCAATGTACCTAAGAATTCTTATAATAAAAACTCTCTTCTTCATTATTATCAAACCTCCTCTCTATCTTAAGATTCGGTAGACACTCAAGCAACTAAATATTCCCTAAATAAATTATACTGTTTGTCTAAATGCAAAATCAAGTAAATTATTAAGATTTATAAAATTATTTTTTTCTTTCATATTCTTGGTATTCTACAGCTTATATAACTGAAGAAATCTTTAAAAGAGTTCAAGATATAATGAAAACTCAAACGGACTAAAAAAAGTAGATCACATTATTTTTATGTATCTACTTTTTACTTTATCGCTTCATAAATAACTATTTTTTTGTTTTTACTAATTCAAATCTACTTTTATCAAACATTTGCCAAGGGCAAAATTTATTTCCTTCAGTATGTCCTCCAATAGCAAAATTTTTAAATCCACTATTAATAAGATAATCTTCATTTTTTTCTAATTTCTTTAAAATATTTTTAATTAAATCTAACCAAATAATATCTGGTATTACGGTATATGTTTCTGGAATATATTTTGATACTATTTCATAATTCAAGCCAAGGGACTCTAAAAACTTAATTCTTTCTAAACGAGTTTTTTTGTACTCTTCATCAGTTATTTGAAATGTTTGGAAATTTTTAAAATTCCCTATACAGCATTCTCTTAATTTAAACCAGGGAATATAATATCTTTCATGAGTACAAATACTTTTTGAAACTTCTCTTCCATCAAATCCTTTTCCTACTGCATCTATATAAACATTTTCTCCTATATCAATCCCTACTGTAATTCCAGCAAGTCTATTATATCTTTCACTGTTAGTACTATTTACATTAAATAAAACAATAACGCCTTCTGAATCTTTTTCTTTTACTCTTTTTAAAGATGGAAGAAAGTCATCTTTCAAGCCTGTTGTTTCTATTCCAGAAACAATATTTCTCCCTTTCAAAAAATCTATTCTCATAGTGTCTAAATTATCAATAAACTCTTTATTTTTTATAAAATCGACTTCATCTTTTACAATTGTTAAATTTTCTATTGGACTAACTTCCGGGAAAAAATTTATCAAGTTTATCATATCACTTGTTCTATAGTAATTCTTCATTTCATCAATATCGTTTGGATTATTAATATTTAACATATATACACCTCTTTTAATTATTATAATATTAAATTATTTATTAGTAAATATATCATTACTTAAATATAGATATTTTTTTATGCGTATTTGTTTTTTTTAAATTTTCCAAGTACTTTCCTATTATATAAAAAAGTATAATATATTTTCAAATTGTATACTATACTTTTTTATATTAAACTACCCCATCACTTGACCTCCATTATTGTGTAGTACTTGACCTGTCACATAGCTAGAGTCATCTGATGCTAAAAATACAAAAGTTGGAGCAAGTTCATATGGCATAGCCATTCTTGCCATTGCAGCATCAGCACCCAATGTTGGTATTTTTTCTTTCTGCCAACAAGCTGGTTGTAAAGGAGTCCAAAAATATCCCGGCGCTATAGCATTTACTCTTATATTCTTAAGTGCTAAATTACGTGCAAGTGATCTTGTGAATCCCACTATAGCTCCTTTTGTAGTTACATAATCTATTAATTGGGGCTCCCCATAAAAAGTTGTTACTGAACTTAAATTTATTATAGAAGAACCGGGTTTTAAATAAGGTAACACTTCTTTTGTCAAATAAAACATACCATATACATTAACCTTCATAGTCCAATCAAATTGTTCATCTGTTATATTATCCAAACAATCTTGTTGATATTGAACTCCTGCATTATTTACAAGTATATCTATTTTTCCAAATGTAGATAATGTCAAGTTAACTATTTGTTTACAGAACTCTTTTTTACTAATGTCACCTGATATTAATAAACAAGCCCCTCCCATAGATTCTATATAATCTTTAGTATATTTAGCATCTTCATGCTCATTTAAATAAGGAATTACTACACTAGCTCCTTCTTTTACAAAAGCTACTGCTGCAGCTCTACCAAGACCACTATCTCCACCTGTTATAATTGCAACTTTACCATTTAATTTACCACTACCTTTATAATTAGGGTTATCAAAAATAGGTCTAGGATCCATTAAATATTCAAACCCCGGTTGATTTTCTTGTTCTTGCTCTTTTGCTCCTATTTTATATTCAGTATATTTAAGCCCTAATTCATTATAGAAATTATAACAACTATTTCCATAACAATAATCATATTCCATATAAACACCTCTATAAATTTTATGCAGAAAAAAAAATAATAACTATTTTTTATTATTTTTCTTATAATTTTTATATATTCTTTTTACATAACTATATGAATAAACATCTAATGTAGTAGGATCTAATGGCACCTGATATTTAGGATTGCGCTCTACACATCTTAATACTTCCGAAGTATTAACATTTTCAAGATCTGAAGCCAATACTAAAAACAATTTATATTTTTTTAATTCTTTTATTTGATTTTTAGTTTTTCTGTTATTAGCTGTGACATATATTAAAGAGGCTAAATACACTAAAATTAAAGATGATTCTTCCTTTTTTATCGCTAAACCTAAAGAAAATACTGAAAGTATTCTTAAAACCTCTTCTAAAATATTTTTAATTATTAAGGGCTTTAAATCAATATTTTCATCTCTTTCTTTCGCCTGATCAATAAAAATTTTAAATAATCTATCTAATTCTTTTTGATCGTTGCAAGTATATTCATCATAACTACCATCTAAATATTCAATACCATATTCATTATTCTCATTATAAATTCTTTTTATTATCTGAGATAAATCTGCTCCATCAAAAGTAAAATTTATAACACCACTCCCTTAAAGGGATATTTTAATATAAAATAATTTAAAAGTCAATTTAATATTAAAAACAGAAGAATTTTATTATATTCTTCTGTTTTTTTTAATTATTTGATTTTTTTCTTTTAACAATTATAAATATTATAAGTATTATAAATATTAAAGAAACTACTCCTAATATTGAAAATATATACAGCATAGTGTGATTTTTCTTTTCTACAACTGTTTCTTTTATATCTTCTGTATCATCATCTTCTATATTAGTATCAATCTTTTTTTCACGAGTTACAACTAACGTATAAGTTTTAGTTGTTCCATCTTCTGCAGTAACAGTAATTTCAAATTTATTATCACCATCTACTATTTTTTTTACTCCGATACCTGTTATAGTTGCTTTTTCATCTTTTGTAGAAGCTTTAATGATTATTTCTTCTACATCATTATCTACCATTAATGTATATTTATTATCCTTTTCTTTAATTACACTATATCCTTCAATAGATAACTCTTTTAATTCATTATTAGAAGATTTTTCTACAGTTTTTGGTGTTTCTGTATTATTTTGATTAGTCTTTTTTTTATTTGTCTGTTTTTTAGTGTTATTGGTGCTACTATTGTTATTATCATTATTATTTTCAGGATTTTGTGCTGGCTCAGGTGTTTTATTTTTAGATATTGTTATAGTAGCAGAAGAACCAGTACAATCAAAATCTTTATCAAATTCATCGCCAACAACAACTACATTACAGTTTGTACTAACTTTTGCTGTTCCTTCACTGCCAGCTATAAAAGTATAACTAGCTAATGACACTGATGAATTTTTAATATCAAATACTCCATCAAACCCAGAATTATTTACCTCAAAATATGATACACCAGTTAAATTTGAATGAGTTACATAAGAAACTCCAGAATAAGTTATAGAACCAGTTGCCCCTGATATTTTCTTATCAGATGTAGCACTTATAGTACAAGTAACTGTATCTCCTTCATTTGCTGTAGAAGGACAACTAACAAGTAAAGAGGAAGCATTTACCCTTACTTGATATATCAATGATATTAATAATGTAATCAATATATATTTTATTTTCTTCATAAATACCTCCTATATCTTACTTATATTTCCTTTATAATAATTATACATCTTGGCTAAATCTGCTATATCTACTGTATCATCTGTTGTTATACTTGCTGCTTTATGATAAGCACCTTCCATTGTTATATTTCCTTTATAGTGATTATACATCTTAGCTAAATCTGCTATATCAACTAAACCATCACCATTTAGATCTCCTCTAACAATATTAGTATATTCAACTACTAAATTAGTATCTTTATATACTTTAGTTTTACCACCTGTGTAAACTTTGTTTTCGGATTCAATTAATTTATAATCAACCACAATACTATAACCACTATCTGTTTTTATATTAGATTCAAAATCAGTATTGTTCTCACCTAATGGTGCGATAATATATTTGTTTGTTTTATCATATCCATATTCTTTTATTGTTATACCATAGTATTCATCCCATACTGCATAAAGTGTTACTGTAGCTTCATTTTCTGTTGTTAAATTGTTAACTTTTTCTTTATCTGCATATTTTACATCACCAGTCTCAGTTAATGCCCATCCTACAAATTTATAATTTTCTTTTGTAAATATATTTTGTGGTAAAGCAAGTTCTTCTTCATCATATGTCCTAGTCTCCGATGTCATTTTTCCTTCTCCACCATTTGCATCAAATACTATTGTATAAGTATTAGCTTCCCATTTTGCTACTAAATCTAAATTTTTTGCTGGCATTGTAGTTGATTTAAATTCTTCATCACTATCATACCAACCTTTAAATGTATAGCCTTCTTTTGTTGGTGTTGGAAGAGTAATTTCTGTATTATAATTTTGCTCTATTGTATCAAATGTATTTCCACCTTTTGAATCAAATGTTATTTTATATTTATTAATAGACCATACTGCATAAAGTGTTATTGTTGCCTCATTTTCTTCTGTTAAATTATTTACTGTTGCTTTATCTTCGTATTCTACATCGCCATCAGTTGTTGTACTCCATCCTTGGAATGTATAACCTACTCTTGTAAATAAATTTTCTGTTAATGCTTTTGCCTCTTCGCCATATGTTCTTGATTCAGAAGTCATCTCTCCTTCTCCACCATTTGCATTATAAGCAATTGTATAAGTGTTAACTTTCCATTTAGCTACCAAAGACAAATCCTCAGTTAAATTAATTTTTTCACCTAATTTAGTTTTGCCATTATACCATCCATCAAATGTATAACCTTTTTTTTCTGGTATTGGTAATGTTACTTCTGTATTATAATCTTTTTCAATTGTATCAAATGTATTTCCACCTTTTGAATCAAATATTATTTTATATTTATTAATAGACCATACTGCATAAAGTGTTATTGTTGCCTCATTTTCTTCTGTTAAATTATTTACTGTTGCTTTATCTTCATATTCTACATCGCCATCAGTTGTTGTACTCCATCCTGTAAATGTATAACCTGCTCTTTTATATACATTTTCTGTTAATGCTTTTGCTTCTTCATCGTATGTTCTTAATTCATCTGTCATTGTGCCACTTGTTGAGCCATTTCCATCGTATTTTACTGTGTATGTATTAGCTTCCCATACTGCATATAATGTTATTTCAGTACCACTTGTTAAATTATTTACTGTAGCTTTATCACTATATGAAGTGCCTTTTCCATCTGATGCGGTATTCCATCCTTTGAATGTATATCCTACTTTTTCATATGAATTTTGTGTTAATGCTTTTGCTTCTTCATCATATGTTCTTGATTCATCTGACATTGTTCCGCTTGTTGAACCATTTCCATCATATTTTACTGTGTATTCATTTGCTTCCCATACTGCATATAATGTTACTGTTTTACCATCTTCAGCAGTCAAATTTGTTACTAATTCTTCATCTTCGTATTCTACATCTCCAGTTTCTGTTGTACTCCATCCTGTAAATGTATATCCTACTTTCTCATATGTATTTTTTGATAATGCTTTTGCCTCATCATATTTGAATCCAGTTTCATTATCCATAGCATCGCTACTTGAACCATTTCCATCAAATTTTACTGTGTATGTATTTGCTTTCCAATGAGCTTTTAACGCTAAATCTTGAGCTGGCATTGTAGTTCCTTCAAATTTTTCTGAATCATTATACCAACCTTCAAATGTATAGCCTTCCTTTGTAGGTATTGGTAAAGTTATTTCTAATCCGTATGATTTTTTTATTTCTGATTGTTCTGATCCTCCATCAGAATCAAATGTTATTGTATATTGATGTAATCCATATATTGCATAAAGAGTTACTGTTTTGCCATCTTCTGATGTCAAATTAGATACTTTTTCTCCATCTTCATATGTAGCTTCTGAATCTGTAGAAACTAAGCTCCAACCATAAAAATCATTTCCTGTTTTTGTATATGTACTAGTTGGTAACGTTATTTCTTCACCATATGCAACATTTGCTATGTCATCCATTGCAGTACCTTCTCCGCCATTTGCATTAAATACTATCTTATAAGTATTAGCTTTCCATACTGCATATAATGTTATTTCAGCGCCACTTGTTAAATTATTTACTGTAGCTTTATCTTCGTATTCTACATCCCCATCAGTTGTTGTACTCCATCCTGTAAATGTATAACCTACTCTTGTAAATAAATTTTCTGTTAATGCTTTTGCTTCTTCATCGTATGTTCTTAATTCATCTGTCATTGTGCCACTTGTTGAACCATTTCCATCAAATTTTATCGTATATTCATTTGCTTCCCATACTGCATATAATATTATTTCAGTACCACTTGTTAAATTATTTACTGCAGCTTTATCACTATATGAAGTGCCTTTTCCATCTGATTCAGTATTCCATCCTGTAAATGTATATCCTGCTTTTTCATATGCATTTTCTGTTAATGCTTTTGCTTCTTCATCATATGTTCTTAATTCATCTGTCATTGTACCACTTGTTGAGCCATTTCCATCATATTTTACTGTATATGTATTTGCTTCCCATACTGCATATAATGTTACTTCAGTACCACTTGTTAAATTATTTACTGTAGCTTTATCTTCATATTCTACATCCCCATCAGTTGTTGTACTCCATCCTGTAAATGTATATCCTGCTCTTTTATATACATTTTCTGTTAATGCTTTTGCATCTTCATCGTATGTTCTTAATTCATCTGTCATTGTGCCACTTGTTGAACCATTTCCATCAAATTTTACTGTGTATGTATTAGCTTCCCATACTGCATATAATGTTATTTCAGTATCACTTGTTAAATTATTTACTGCAGCTTTATCTTCATATTTTACATCACCAGTTTCTGTTGTACTCCATCCTATAAATGTATATCCTACTTTTTCATATGCATTTTCTGTTAATGCTTTTGCATCTTCATCATATGTTCTTGATTCATCTGACATTGTTCCGCTTGTTGAACCATTTCCATCATATTTTACTGTGTATTCATTTGCTTCCCATACTGCATATAATGTTACTGTTTTACCATCTTCAGCAGTCAAATTTGTTACTAATTCTTCATCTTCGTATTCTACATCTCCAGTTTCTGTTGTACTCCATCCTGTAAATGTATATCCTACTTTCTCATATGTATTTTTTGATAATGCTTTTGCCTCATCATATTTGAATCCAGTTTCATTATCCATAGCATCGCTACTTGAACCATTTCCATCAAATTTTACTGTATATTCATTTGCTTTCCATACTGCATATAATGTTATTTCAACGCCACTTGTTAAATTATTTACTGAAGCCTTATCTTCATATTCTACATCTCCAGTTTCTGTTGTACTCCATCCTTTGAATGTATATCCTACTTTCTCATATGCATTTTCTGTTAATGCTTTTGCATCTTCATCGTATGTTCTTGTTTCATCTGTCATTGTGCCACTTGTTGAACCATTTCCATCAAATTTTATTGTATATTCATTTGCTTCCCACATTGCATATAAAACTTTTTCTTCCGTAAATGTCACAGTTGCTCCATCTAAATATGTCGTTCCTTCACCATTTGCCTCTGTTGACCATCCTTTAAATGTATAACCATCTCTTTTAAATGTATTAGCATTTAATGAATAACTATCTTCTTTAGGAATCTTTTGAGTAACTATTTCTGGTTCCTCACCATAATTTGCATTAAATATAATTTGTGGTCCTGGTGTTACTGTAAGTTCAACATCATTTTGATAACCATCATAATTGCTCTTTACAGTTATTACTGTATCACCTTCCGCTACTGCAGTTATAATACCATCTTTATCTATTGTAGCTATATCTGTATCATCTATCTCCCAAGTTATATTTTTTGCTAAATCAATATCTGGAGCTAAATAATCAAAAATATCAACTGTTTTTTCTATTTGAACAGTTATTGGATTTACTGTTGTATATACAAAAGGCGCACCTTTTATTATTGGTATACGTGCAATATCATCTTGATCTCCACTTACCCAATTATCATCAAAATCAGTCCAGCTACTAAATAAATCTGTATCAATTAAATCTTCTACTGATTTATTATCAATATTTTGTGTTGTTGTTAAAGCTCCATTATTTATGTATTTTGAGTAATTATTGCTATAAATATTATTAAGATTTATAGAACCATTATTTTCTCTAACATATCCATTTAAGAATTTAGAAATATTATTTTCATCATTATTATTCAATAAAATTATATTATTAAAATTAATATTAGAATCAGTTTTAGAATTTAAATCTCCCACCATAGATGAATAATATGAATTATTAAATTTTATTGTTTCTAAACTTTCAAAATTACTTATATTTATTGAATTACCTGAAAGAGAAGTAATACTTCCAGTAACTAATCCAAATGTATTGTAATACTCATTAGTAGTAGATAATTTAGTTGTATTAAATACTCTATTTACATTAATATTATTACCAGCTGTCATACTTGCAGAAATTACACCCATCCAATCAGATGTTGTTGCTTCTCCTTCTGTTATAAATACTCCATCTATTTCAAGTGGAATATAAGTTTGAATATAAGATGTTAAAATTCCAGTATAATTTGTTGAAGTTATTTTTGGATTATTAATATAAATATTTTTTATAATTATTTTATCAGTTGCATCTGTAGTGCTTTCTATATAAGCACTCAAAACTGATGAATTAAGATTTGAATTTGATATATAATTATTAATATTAATATTTTCTATAGTAGTATTTTTAGTACTATAAGAACTTTTTCTAATATCATAAGATAAAGCTCCGGATCCTAAACCATTAGATTTTTCAATATTACTATTATCAATCACAAAATCATCTAAAGTTAAATTTTTAATTGTAGCTCCATCTATAATATAAAATAATCCTGCAACATCATTAGAAGAATGCAATCCCTTGATTGTGTGATTATTACCATCAAATGATCCTCTAAACCAATAATTATTTTCTAATCCTATAGGTAACCATCCTTTACCCTCATTATAGAATTCTCCACCTTCTTTAGTTGCAGCAGTTAAATCAATATCAGCGCCTAATTTATAATAAGCATTCATGTTGTCATTTATTAAATATAACTGATTTGGAGTTTTTATTATATATGGATCTTGTTCTGTTCCCGATCCTTCTTGATATGTAACTAAACCAGAAGAACTGTTTTCACTATAGTTTGATTTTAATATATATCCATTTTCATCCAAATTATTTTTTATATTAAGTTTTAAATTAATTTTATTAGCACCTACTATATTATGAGTTATTTCATAATCATCTGTACTTATAGCTTTTTCTCCTTTAGAATCATATAAGGAATAATCTACCACTTCTTCAGAATCAAGATTTCTAGTTTCTAATACTATATATCTTTCTCCTAATGTTTTATCTATATATGTTTCAGGCACACTAATATTTACATCATCTGTATTGTTGGTTGTAAATACTTGAACTGCACTAAATACTGGTTCTGAAACATTAACTTTGAATTCTTTTTTTGATAAATTTATATTTTTATCACTAAAATCAACTGTATATAATCCTGGAAGAGTTACTTCCACTTTTTTTGTATATTCTTTATTACCTATTATCATTGTAATATCATAAGTTGTATTTTGTTTAATAGCAACAAATTTTACTTTATTAACAGTTTCAGATGCATTTAAATTTCTTGTAAATTTATGAGATGAAGCGCCATTAAAATACCAATTATTGGCTTGATTTGAAATATATTCATTGTCCCAAATTTTATCTTCTAATGAATTTAATTCATTAACAAAACCTATTTCAAGTTTAACTGAATCATAAGTTACATATGGATTTGTATATTTTCCAAAACTTTCACCCCAAGAGTTTTTTAAAATCCAAGCTCCCTTTCCTGTAACAATATTGCCACTTGGACAACCTTCTTTATAATCACTATGAATTGTAGTATTGGCATCTATTTCAGTTGAACAATACTTATATTCAAAATTATCGTCCCATCCAATTATTTGCATAGCATGACCTATTTCTGCAGTAGAACATTTTCCATCATTTGCTATTATGGCTTTACCGTCATATATAATTGGGCAATCATTTTCATCACCGCTTTGTGGTGATATTGTACCTATATATGCAGAACCATAATTAATTATATTTTGTTTAACAATATTCATCCAAGTTTCTTTTTCTTCTTTTGTTGCATTATCTATTTCTGGCATTATAATTGTTGAATCTACTTCATAATCAGATGTATTATAATTAAATATCGTTTCATAATCTAATGGAGCTACATCAGAAGCATTTTCTGTGTATCCTTTGTTATTATTAACTTCCCAAGAATTATCAGATAATCCTAATCCACTTCCTAACAAGACACTTGATATTTGAAAGTTTCCACCTCCACCTACATTATGATGATGATATTCATTAGTATAACCAATAATACCATTAGAACTTGATACATAGTCAAGTTTTCTAGGCGAAAAGATTTTAGCGCCATCTGAATATTTAGTTGATGTAGAAGCTAGCAAGTAACTTTCTGCAACCTCAGTTGTAGCCATTGACCAACAAATACCTAATTTGTCTTGATTTTTTATTGGTGTTAAGTAATCTTCATCTAAATAACTAGAAGGTAAAGATGGTGTTTCTCCCATATTTTTTCCTGGAATATAATCTATTACTAGATTTGCAGGTATTAATGAGACATTTTCTCTTTCTTCTTCAGGTAAAGATAAATATTCTACATACAAAGGGTTCAAATAAAGTTCATTTGTCTCTTTGTTTTTCTCGGTTAATATTATATCTCCTGTTTCTTCATAATAATCTTTAATATAATCTATTGCTTGATCTGGCAAATAATTATAAGCTTCAGATTTTAGTAAAGCATCTATATTAATTGCATTTTTTCCTGATCTTTTATTTAAATTAAAAATGCTAAAAGTTAAAACAATAGCTATTAAAATGCAACTAAAAATAGCTATATTTTTTTTGTTTGACTTAAAAACTACTTTTCTCATAACATACTCCTATCCTAAAAAGATTATATCATATTTTTTGATTTTTTTGTAGAAATTTGTAATTTTTTATGAAAAAAAATAATATTTAAAATAAAATTTAATATTA
>JAUNNO010000018.1:0-1451 GCA_030531425.1 bacterium | reverse complement strand
TAATTATTTTTTTATTTTCCTCACTACCTAATATTTCTTTATCATTATATTTATAATCATTTAAATATGTATATTTAAACATTAATATTTTTTTTACAGATTCATTTATTCTATCTTCTTTGATATTAGTTTTTACACACTCTATTGCATCAATATAATTATTAGGCATAAGAAGTAAATCTACTCCAGCATTTATTGCTTCTGTATAAATTTGGCAATCACTATATTTATTAGTAACACCACCCATATTAAGTGCATCTGTTACAACTAAACCATTATATCCTAAACCATGCTTTAAAATATCAGTTACTATCTTTTTTGATAATGAAGCTGGAGTTAAATCATTTGTAATTTTTGGAAGAGCTATATGTCCCACCATAATAATTTTCGCATCATTTTCAATCGCACTTTTAAATGTAGTTAATTCTAAATTATTTAATTCATCATACGTTTTATTTATAACTGGTAAATTATAATGAGAATCTACATCTGTATCACCATGCCCTGGAAAATGTTTATATGTAGGTATTACTCCAATATCTTCTAATCCAGAAGCAACGGCATTAGCCATATGTGATACTATATTACTATTTGAACTAAAACTTCTTTTACCTATAACAGTATTAAATGGATTAGAATAAATATCTACAACAGGTGCATAAACAACATTTACACCTATAGTTTTTAATTCATTACCAATAACCTTTCCTACTTCGTATGCTAAAGCATCATCAGAAGTCAGCCCTAAATCATACATAAATGGTATATAAGTTGGAGATACATCAGTTAAATATTGTAATCTTTGAACACTTCCTCCTTCTTGCTCTATACTTATTATTAAGGGTATAGAACTATTTGACTTAAAATCACTAACTAATTTTTTAGTCTTATCAAATGTTGTTATATTATTTTTCATAAGTATAATTCCACCAAGTGAATTAGTATTTAAAAAATTAATCATATTAGAATCTATTTCATCATTTTCATAATTAATTATCAACATTTGAGATATTTTTTCTTCTATGCTCATAGTTTTCAACTTATTATTAATTTTTTTATCTAATGATTCTTCTTCAACAAAAACTCTATCCCCTTTTTTTTCCACATTATTTTCTAACTTTACTTTATTATTATTTTTTTTAAAAATAATAACAGCAGTAATCAACAATATTAATAAAATAAAAACTATTAATAATTTAACATTTTTCTTCATGACGGCACCTTCTATTTTTAATTATAACAGTATATAAAAAATATTTCCATATTTTTAGGAAATAAAATTATCAATAATAATGTTTATAACATAAAATAAAATGAAAGGAGAAATTTATGAATAATGAAAATAATGAATTAATAAGAAGAGCTTTAGAAAAAATAAAAAATGATCAACGATACAAACCAGATTGTGGAGTTATTGTAGGACCTACTGGACCTACCGGACCTGCTGGACC
>JAUNNO010000017.1 GCA_030531425.1 bacterium | reverse complement strand
ATAAATGAATATACTGAAAAAATATATGAAGATATAAGTGGATTAAAAGGATATAAAATTAAGTATAATCCTAATATAAATTACGATATATTTGATTCAAATTTAAAATTTTTATTAAAAAACGAGTATGAAGGTAAAATTAATTATGATATAAAAATGTCATCTACATCAATGGGGCCTCATAAAGATGATTTTGAATTTTATTTAAATGATAAAAATCTAAAATTATATGGATCCCAAGGTCAACAAAGATTGGCTGTTTTAGCTTTAAAATTGTCTGAGGTAGAAATATTCAAAAAATATAAAAATACAACACCAATTCTTTTATTAGATGACATCTTTAGTGAATTGGATATAAATAAAAGAAATAATTTATTAAAGTATATTAGTAAAGATATTCAAACAATTATAACAACAACTGATTTAGATAATTTAGATAATTTATTAATAAAAAAATCTAAATTATTTAAAATAGAGAATGGAAAAATACAAAAAATCAAAGAGGTGAGTTAGATGGAAAGTGAATTAAATCATTATGATGCTTCAGATATTCAAGTTTTGGAAGGACTAGAAGCAGTAAGAAAAAGACCAGGTATGTATATAGGAACAACTGATGTTAAAGGATTGCACCATTTAGTGTGGGAAATTGTAGATAATGCGATAGATGAGTCATTAGCTGGATTTTGTAATAATATAGAAGTAGTTATAAATAAAGATAATTCAATAACAGTAAAAGATGATGGTAGAGGAATTCCAGTAGATATACATCCTAAAACGAAAAAAAGTACAGTTGAAACAGTTTATACAGTACTTCATGCAGGTGGAAAATTTGGTGGAGGCGGATATAAAGTATCCGGTGGTCTTCATGGAGTAGGTGCATCTGTCGTAAACGCTTTATCTAGTTGGGTAGAAGTAAAAGTATATAAAAATGGTAAAATTTATTTTATTCGTTTTGAAGATGGAGGACATACAACAGAACCATTAAAAGAAATTGGAACTTGCGATATAAATAGAACTGGTACGACTGTAACTTTTAAACCAGATTCTGAAATATTTGATACTGATATATACGATTATAATACTTTAAAAGTAAGAATAAGGGAGCTTGCATTTTTAAATAAAGGCTTAAGTATAACATTAAGAGATGATAGAGATGATATTGATACAACGGGAGAAAAATTCTTATATGAGGGTGGAATATCTGAGTATGTTAATTTTATTAATCAGGGAAAAACACCTATACATGAGGATATAATTCATTTTGAAGGTGAAGAGCAAAATGTTATGTTTGAAGTAGCGCTTCAATATACTGATGGATATAATAATAATATTTATTCTTTTGTTAATAACATTAATACTCATGATGGAGGAACACACGAAGATGGTGTAAAAAGAGCTTTAACAAGAGTTATAAATAGTTACGCTAAAAAAAATAATATACTAAAAGAAAAAGATGAATCTTTAACTGGTGATGATGTACAAGAAGGTATTACTATGATAATTTCATGTAAACATCCAAATCCACAATTTGAAGGTCAAACAAAAGGAAGACTTGGAAATTCTGAAGTTAGAAAACTTGCAGATAATGTATTCAGTGAAGGATTTGAAAAATTTTTGCTTGAAAATCCAGATGAAGCCAAGAAGATAGTAGAAAAATCAATGTTAGCCTGTCGTGCTCGAAATGCTGCAAAAAAAGCAAGAGAGATGACAAGAAAGACAGAATTATCACAAACATCCTTTTTTGGTAAATTATCCGATTGTAAAAGTAAAGATCCTACAATATCAGAGATATTTATAGTCGAAGGAGATTCTGCAGGTGGATCTGCAAAAGAGGGTAGAGATTCTATGACTCAAGCAATTCTTCCTTTAAGAGGTAAAATATTAAATGTAGAAAAATCAAGACTAGATAAAGCTTTAGCTAACGAAGAAATAAGGACAATTATAACAGCTTTTGGTACAGGAATAGGTCAAGAATTTGATTTATCAAAATTAAGATATGATAAAATTATAATAATGACAGATGCAGATGTTGATGGTTCTCATATACGTGTATTATTATTAACATTATTCTTTAGATTTTTTAAACCAATAGTAGAGGCAGGTCATGTTTATGCAGCACAACCACCTTTATTTAGAATTACACATGGAAAAACAAGAAAATATGTTTTAACTGAAAAAGAAAAAGATGAATATTTAAATAATTTAACTGATGCTGTTAGATCTAGGGCAGAGATAGCTCGTATGAAAGGTTTAGGAGAAATGGATGCAGAAGAATTATGTGAAACAACAATGGATATAGAGAAGCGAGTTCTTAGAAAAATAACAGTAGAAGATTGTATGGCAGCAGATGCTATGTTTACAAAATTAATGGGTGAAGAAGTAGAACCAAGAAGAAAATTTATAGAAGAAAATGCTGTTTACGTTAAGAATTTGGATATATAGGAGGTAATTAAATGGAAAATGAAAATACAGATATAGAAATATCAAATAATGAATTCAGTGGAACTTTTCATGAAAGAGATTCCCAAGATTTAAATGATATTGTTCAAGAAATCCAAGATTCCTTCCTAGATTATTCAATGAGTGTTATTACATCAAGAGCAATACCAGATTTAAGAGATGGTTTAAAGCCAGTTCATAGACGTATCTTATGGTCAATGTTTGAAACAGGTAATACCCCAGATAAGCCCCATAGAAAATCAGCAAAAACAGTAGGAGAAGTTATGGGAAATTACCATCCACATGGAGATTCATCTATATATGAAGCTTTAGTTCGTTTAGCGCAATGGTTTAACCAAAGATATACTATGGTTGATGGACATGGAAATTTTGGTAATATTGATGGAGACGGAGCGGCAGCAAATCGTTATACAGAAGCAAGACTTTCAAAAATATCTCTTGAAATGTTAAGAGATATAAAGAAAAATACTGTAGATATGATGCCAAATTTTGATGAAACATCTCCAGAACCAACTGTTTTACCATCTAGATTTCCTAATATTTTAGTAAATGGATCAATGGGTATTGCAGTAGGTATGGCTACAAATATTCCACCACATAATTTAGGCGAAGTAATAGATGCTTGTATTGCATATATAGATAATCCAGAAATAGATACTTTAGGATTAATGGAATATGTAAAAGGTCCTGATTTTCCAACGGGTGGTATAATTTTAGGAAATAGTGGAATAAAAAAAGCATATGAAACTGGAAAAGGTACAATAACAATTAGATCTAGAGCAGAAATAGTAGAATCTGGAAATCGCAATCAAATAGTTGTTACTGAGGTTCCATATGGTGTAAATACTATGGATTTAAAAAATAAAGTTGCAGAATTAGTTAGGGATAAAATAATAGATGGAATATCAGATTATCATACAGATTTAGTAAAAAATGGTGTTAAAATAACAATAACATTGAAGAAAGATGCAAATGCTCAAGTTGTTTTAAATAATTTATATAAACATACTAGTTTCCAAGTAAATTATGGTATAAATATGCTTGTAATAGATATGGGGACCCCAAAAACATTGGGATTAAAAGATATAATATCTAAATATGTTGATCATCAAAAAGAAGTAATAATAAGAAGAACAAAATATGATTTAGAAAAAGCAGAAGAAAGATCTCATATATTAGAAGGATTAAAAATTGCTTTAGATCATATAGATGAAGTAATCAAATTAATTAGAAATTCTAAAACTGATCAAGAAGCAAAAGATGAATTAATTAAGCGTTTTGGTCTAGATGATATTCAATCTCAAGCAATTTTGGATATGAGATTACGACGTTTAACTGGTTTGGAAAGAGATAAAATAGAAGAAGAATTAAGTGAATTATTAAAATTAATAGAAGAATATAGATTAATTTTAGCATCTGAGCAAAAAGTTTTGGATATAATAAAAACAGAATTAACTGAAATAAAAGATAAATATTCAGATGAAAGAAAAACATACATAGATATGACAGCTGTTGATTATATTGATGATGAGTCATTAATCCCAGTAGAGGATTTAGTAATAACTTTAACAAATAAAGGATATATAAAGCGAGTAGAGAGTGATACATATAAAACTCAAAGAAGAGGTGGAGTAGGTATTAAAGGAATGTCTACAAATGAAGAAGATTTTGTAGAAAATATACTTTCTATGACGACTCATGATTATATAATGTTTTTTACAAATAAGGGAAAAGTTTATAGAATGAAAGGCTATGAAGTTCCTTTATTCTCAAGACAGTCTAAAGGATTACCAATAATTAATTTATTGCCTCTGGAAAAAGAAGAAAAAGTAACTGTAATGTTAAAAACTATACCAAATGACGAAAACTCTTATGTTGTACTTTGTACGCAAAGTGGTATTATAAAGAAAACAAGTATAAAAGAATTTGAAAATATTAGAACAAGTGGTAAAATTGCAATTACATTAAAGGAAAATGATGAATTAATATCTGCAAAAATAACTAGAGGAGATTCTCAAATATTAATAGCTTCTTCAAGTGGAAGAATAATAAGATTTAATGAAAATGAAATAAGAATAATGGGAAGAACTGCATCAGGAGTAAAAGGAATTGAATTAGAAAATTCAATAGTAGTTGGAATGGAAGCTACAGATGAAGATAGTAATGTATTAGTTGTAACTGAAAAAGGTTATGGCAAAAAAACAAATATTTCCCAATATAGAATGACGCATCGTGGAAGTAAAGGAGTAAAAGGATTAAATGTAACAGAAAAAAATGGTAATTTAATTTCTTTGAAATCTGTAGTTGGCAACGAAGATTTAATAATTGTTACAGATAATGGAATCATTATAAGGCTGCCATTAGACCAAGTTTCTTCAACAGGTAGAGTAGCGCAGGGCGTTAAGCTTATTAATTTAAAAGATGAGCAAAAAGTTAGTACAGTTGCTATTGTATATAGTGAAGAAGATTCAAATGATAATATATTAGAAAAAGAAAGTAACTAATGTTTCACGTGAAACATTAGTTACTTTTGTTTTAATAGAGTAATGTTTCACGTGAAACATATAAAGCGGAATTTGCTTGTCGTAATTTTGTTTAAACCATTCCCAATATGTTTTTAATTTAATTAAAAACATAGACATTTTTCAGCAATTAAAACATTTATTAAATAACATATCAATACGCAATGGCATATAATTTATGATTTTAATTATTTTATTCAATGTTTCACGTGAAACATTGAATAAAATGTTGAATATAAATTTAAAATGTATTATATTATTGTTGCACAACATTTATGTTTGAACCAGGTCAGAGAAGGAATTCAGCAGCCTTAAAAGCCTCTAAATGTGTGTGCTTTTTTTATAATGTTTCACGTGAAACATAGGAGAATATATGGATGACTATTATATGAATTTAGCTTTAAAAGAAGCAAAAAAAGCTTATAAACATAATGAAGTCCCAGTCGGGGCAATAATTGTAAAAGGTGGAAAAATATTAAGCAAAGCCCACAATAAAAAAGAAAAAAGTAAAAACACCATAAATCATGCAGAAATATTATGTATATCAAAAGCTTGTAAAAAAATAAAAAACTGGAGATTAGATGACTGTGATATATATATTACATTAGAACCTTGTATGATGTGCTGTGGTGCAATAAAACAAGCTAGAATAAAAAAAATAGTTTATGCAGTAAGAAATGTTAATGATGGGTGTACTGATTGCTTAAATAATATAGAAATTGTATCAAAAATAAAAGAAACAGAATGCAAAAAAATGATACAGGATTTTTTTAAAAGAAAAAGACAAAATTTATAAATCAATGTTTCACGTGAAACATTGATTTAATAAAAAAAATAAAGTCCATGTTTCACCTGAAACATGGAGTAAAAGAAATAATATATAAAATATCTAAGAGTAAAACTATCTAGACTCTTTTTTTTGTTAAAACTAAAGTGTATAATATAAGTGATTGAAGGTGAAATATGTATCAAGCTTTGTATAGAAAATATAGACCAACTGATTTTAATAATGTTGCTGGCCAAAAAGTTGTGATTAAAACTTTAGAAAATAGTATAAAAAATAATAAAATTAGTCATGCTTATTTATTTACAGGACCTAGGGGTACAGGGAAAACAAGTATAGCAAAAATTCTGGCTAAAATTGTAAATTGTGAATCATTAAATGGTCTTGAACCTTGTAATAAATGTGTAAGTTGTACGCAAACGAATTTAAAACAAAATGTTGATATAATAGAAATAGATGCAGCTTCTAATAATGGAGTTGATGAAATAAGGGAGTTAAGAGAAAAAGTAACTTTAGTTCCTACATTTGGAAAATATAAGGTATATATAATAGATGAAGTTCATATGTTATCAACGGCAGCATTTAATGCACTACTAAAAACATTAGAAGAACCCCCTAAACATATAATTTTTATATTAGCTACTACAGAACCACATAAAATTCCTATGACAATATTGTCTAGGTGCCAACGCTTTGATTTTAAAAAAATTAGTATTAATGACATAATAAAACGATTAGAATATATATGTGGACAAGAAAATATAAAAATAACTTTAAAAGCACTTAATCTAATAGCTACCTTATCTGATGGTGGCCTAAGAGATTCAATAAATTTGCTAGATCAATTGACTTCATACACAAATGAGGAAATAACAGAAAATGACGTGAATGAAGTTTATGGAACAATAACACAAGATGAAGTATTGTTATTATTAAAAAATATTTATAGTAATAATTTATTAGATATATTTAAATTGATAGAAAAATATGATAATGATGGTAAAAATTTGGTTAAAATAATGGACGAAATTATAAATTTTTTAAAAAACACTTTAATTTTCTTTAATGATTCAACTTATTTTTCTTCTAAAGAAGATTCTAAAAGGCATAATGAATTATTAGAATATGTAGATGATGAAAAAATATATTTAACTATAGATTTATTATTAGATTCATTAAAATCGTTTAAAACTGCAGCAGATTCAAAATTATTATTTGAATTATCAATAATAAAATTATTAAAAAATCTAAATCCAACGCAAAATAAAGAAACTATAATTCCTGTATATGAAGAACCAAAAAAAATTATTTCTGATAAAACATATAAAAATGTTTTATTATCAAATGATGTAAAAGAAAAATTAAAAGAGTTAAAATATGTAAGAATAAATAACACTTTAGCTAATTTTGATAAACAAGATTTAATGAATTTTAAAAAGAAGATAGATGATATTAAAGAATTATTAATGGATCCAGAATATAGTTCAAATGTTTCTTTAATATTAGATGGTGAGTTAAAAGCAAAAGGCAATGATTATTTGATATTTATATATAAATTAGATAATTTAGCAGATTGCTTTAATCAGAATTTAATAAATATAGAAAAAATATTTAAACAAGTGTTTAAAATAGATTTAAAACCTATAGCCATATCTGAGGAAGAATGGAATCCAATAAAAACAGAATTTAATCAAAACCTAAAATTAAATAAAAAAAGTTATATTTATAAAGAAGAAACTATAAAATTAAATGAAATTTTTGGGTTAGAACAAAAAAATACACAAAATAGTAATAGCATTGAGAATGATTTTAGTGATATAATAGTATATAGTTAGAAAGAGGGATAATATGAATATGCAAGCCATGTTAAAACAGGCACAAAAATTACAAAAAGATATGTTAGAAGAGCAAGAAAAAATAAATAATAAAGAATTTGTTGGTAAATCATCTATAGTTACAGTTATAATGACAGGAGAAAAACAATTGAAAGAAGTAAAAATTGATTCACAAAAATTAGAATTAGATGATGTAGAATTTTTACAAGATATGATTGTTATTGCTGTAAATGATGCTATAAAACAAATAAATGAAGAAACTGAAAACAAGATGGGTAAGTACACTAAAGGAATGCCAGGATTATTTTAATGAATTATCCAACTACAATATTAAATTTAATTGATTGTTTTAAAAAGCTTCCTGGAATAGGAGAAAAAACAGCTGAAAGATTAGCTCTTTCTATGTTAGATATGGAAGAAGATTTATTAAAACTATTTTCTTCAAGTATTGTAAACATAAAAACTAAAATTAGACGCTGTGATATCTGTAATAACTTAAGTGAAGAGAAATTATGTAATATATGTAGTGATAATTCTAGAAACAAAGAATTACTTTGTATAGTAGAAGATCCTAAAAATGTAATTTTATTTGAAAAATTAAATATATTTGATGGTTATTATCATGTGTTAGATGGCCTAATTTCTCCTATAGATGGAATAAATCCTGAAGATATAAATATAGAATCTTTAATAAAAAGAGTAAAAAAAGATAATATTAAAGAAATTATTTTAGCACTTAAACCAAGTATAGAAGGAGAAACAACATCTTTATATATATCTAAATTATTAGAAAAAGAAAAAATAAAAATTACTAAAATTGCACACGGAATACCGCTCGGAGCAGAAATGGATTATGTTGATTCATTGACTTTAGAAATGGCTTTAAATAATAGGACGGATATATCAACTAATAACGATTCATAAAATATAATTTAATTCATATATTTTAACAGGTGGACAAACATGTTAAAATTTATATTTAAAACAATAAAACGAATTGTAATTAGTTCTTTTTTGCTGTATAGTTATAATATATTAATCCAACCAATTGGATTAATCATTCCAATAAATATTTTTACGGTTTTAGCCCTTTCAATATTTGGGGTTCCGGCATTACTTGGATTAATTTTAATACTTGTTATAGTATATTAGGAGGTTTTATGCTAGATGATTTTAGTTTGGAACAAAAAATACCTTATAATATTTTAATAAATTCAATAAAAAGTGATAAACTTTCGCATGCTTATATAATAGAGGCAAATGGTAATGAAAAAGCCTTCTTTTTTGCTTTATCATTTGTT
This sequence comes from bacterium, assembly GCA_030531425.1. Taxonomy (GTDB): domain Bacteria; phylum Bacillota_I; class Bacilli_A; order RF39; family UBA660; genus UMGS1613. The sequence goes on along the minus strand of JAUNNO010000017.1, from coordinate 15,619 downwards.
AAATCTATTTTTTGCAAAGAACATTATAGTAATTTAACAAATTGTAAAGATTGTTCTCAATGTAAAAAAATAGATAATGGTGAATTTATTGAACTTAAAATTATAGATACAGATACACAGTGGATAAAAAAATCTCAATTAGACGAATTGCAAGTTGATTTTTCTAAAAAATCAATACTAGGAAATAAAAAAATATATATTATAAAAAACGCTGAAAAACTAAATTTGTCGGCATCTAATTCATTACTTAAATTTTTAGAAGAACCTGAAGAAGGTATTATAGCTATATTACTTGTTGATAATGTAAAATACTTAATAGATACTATAGTATCTAGATGTCAACTTATTTCTTTAAAAAAAAATAAACAAATTACAGGTTCTACTTTTTCTAAAATTGCTAAATATTTTTGCAACGATGAGTTTTTAGATGAATATATTAATTCTGACGATAAAAGGCTTAAACTTATCAAAATTATAGAATTTATAGAATTTTATGAAAAAGAACATTTAAATACTTTAATTTATATTAATAAATTGTGGCATGATAATTTTAAAGAAAAAAAAGAAGTAATAGATGCATTTGATGTAATGATATTATTTTATAAAGATGTTTTTAATAAGAAAATGTCAAAAAATATAGAGTATTTTGATGATTATATAGAAAAACTTGATTATATTTGTAGTTTAAATAGTTTAGATAGTATAATTTCAAAAATTAATGTGATAACAAACTTAAAAGATAAATTAATCTATAACGCTAATGTTAATATGCTAATAGACAAGCTAATAATTGATTTAGGGGGATGTGATAATTTATGATAGATGTAGTGGGTATAGTTTTAAAAAAAAATGGTAAAATATATTATTTTTCACCTAAAAATTTAAAATTAAAAAAAGGTTTAGAGGTAATTGTAGAAACCGAAAGAGGATTACAATATGGTTATGTAGAACAAGATATTAGAAAGATTAAGGCAGAAACATTAACCACATCATTGAGTCCGGTTGTTAGGATAGCTACAAAAATTGATTATAATAAAAATATAAAAAATCAAAAAGATTCAAAATTTGCCTTAAAGAAATGCAAAGAATTAACTAAAAAATATAATTTAAATATGATGATTTTAGATGCTAATTATACATTTGATAGATCCCAACTTTTATTTACTTTTTTAGCTGATAATAGAGTAGATTTTAGAAAATTGGCAAAAGATTTAGCAAACATATATAAAACAAGAATAGAATTAAGACAAGTTGGCGTGAGAGATAAAGCAAAAGAAATAGGTGGTTATGGTAGCTGTGGAAGGCCACTTTGTTGTTCTAAATTTTTATGTGATTTTGATTCTGTTTCTATAAATATGGCAAAAAATCAGAATATAGCATTAAATCCAACTAAAATTAATGGCAGTTGTGGTAGACTATTGTGTTGTTTAAAATATGAAGATGAGTGTTATAAAGAATATAATAAGAATTTGCCTAAAGTAGGAAAAAGCGTAGAAACAAAAGAAGGTATAGGTAAAGTTATAAGTGTTGATGTTTTAAAACAAACTTATAAAGTAAATTTAAAAGATAAAGGTATAATTGAAGTCAAATTAAATGAAAGTAACTAATTATTTATTGGGATATGAAAATCTTAAGATAATTCAAGATGATGAGATGTTTAATTTCTCACTTGATTCTGTACTATTACCTAATTTTGTAACTATAAATCAGAAGATATCAAAAATATTAGATATTGGTTGTGGAAATGCCCCAATACCACTTATTCTGTCTACAAAAACAAAATCAAAAATTATAGGTGTCGAGATTCAAAAAAATGTATATGATTTAGCTGTAGAAACAATAAAAATTAACGAAAAGCAAGATCAAATTGAAATAATTAATGCTGATATAAATGATTTATATAAAACATTTCAAACAGATTCATTTGATGTTATAACTTGTAATCCACCATTTTTTAAATATTTAGAAACATCTAATCTAAATAAAAATGATTATAAATCCATTGCAAGACATGAGATAAAATTAAATTTAGAACAGCTTTTCTTGATATGCAAAAAATTATTAAAAAATAATGGCGTTGTTGCTATAGTACATAGACCTGAAAGATTTGTAGAAGTAGTAGAAGTGATGAAAAAAAATAATATAGAACCCAAAAAAGTTCAATTTGTTTATCCTAAAAAAAATATGGATGCTAATATAATGCTAATTGAAGGAAGTAAAAATGGAAAACCGGGTTTGAAAATTTTACCTCCTTTATATACCCATGAAGAAAATGGAGAATATACAAAAGAAGTAAAAAAATATTTTGGATAGAGGTGATAATATGTCTCAAAAAAGTTATGATAATTCACCAACACTATATTTAATTCCAACTCCTATAGGAAATATGGAAGATATAACAATAAGAGCAATTAATATATTAAAAAGTGTTGATGTTATATTTTGTGAAGATACAAGAGTAACTGGTGAACTCTTAAAATATTTAAATATAAATAAAAAACTTATATCAAGCCACAATTATAATGAATTTAACAATAAAAATAAATTAATAGAGTATTTAAGTAATGGTTATAATGTAGGCTTAGTAAGTGACAGGGGTACTCCAATAATTAGTGATCCCGGATATGAACTTGCAAAAGAAGCTATAGATAAAGGTTATAATGTAGTAAGCTTACCGGGTGCTACAGCCTTAATTCCAGCTTTAACATCTTCAGGAATAAGCCCTATGCCATTTTACTATTATGGATTTTTAAATTCGAAAGCTCAGTCTAGAAGAAAAGAGTTGGAAAACTTAAAAAATATAGAGGCAACATTAATACTTTATGAGGCTCCTCATCGTATAAAAGAAACATTAATAGACTTGGGAAATATTTTGGGAAATAACAGAAGAATGTCTATTTCCCGGGAAATAAGTAAAAAATATGAAGAAATATATAGAGGAACAATAAAAGAGATTATATCTTTAGATAATAATTATAAAGGTGAATTAGTTTTAGTTGTAGAAGGAAATAAAAATATTTCCCAATATAAAAATTTAAGCATTTTAGAACATATCAATCTTTATTTAGAGGATGGAAACAAAATAATGGACGCAATAAAAATAGTCGCAAAAGAACGTGGTATGAAAAAAAGCGAAGTTTATGACATATACCATGGGATAGAAAAGAAGTGATAAATTGAAACTTATAGTAGGTTTAGGAAATCCAGGAAAAGAATATAATAATACTAGGCACAATATTGGCTTTATGTGTATAGATAAATTAGAACAAGCTTTTAATATACCATCTAATAGTAGTAAATTTAATGGTATTTATTCAGAGTTTAATTATAATGGAGAGAAAATAATACTTTTAAAACCTCAAAAATATATGAATTTATCTGGAGAAGTTGTAAGAGATTTTATTAATTTTTTTAAAATAGATATAGCTGATGTACTTATAATATGTGATGATTTGGATACTCAGGTTGGAACATATAGACTTAGGTATAAAGGTTCATCAGGTGGACATAATGGTTTGAAAAATATTGAACTACATTTATCTACAAATGAATATAAAAGAATTAAAATAGGAATATCAAATAATAAAAATATTGATACGAAGGATTATGTTCTTGGCAAGTTTACAAAAGAAGAAAAAGAACTTATTAATCCTATATTAGATAATATCCATAATATAATTGAAGATTATCTAACATATCCGTTTGATAATGTTATGAATAAATATAATTAATGATACCAAGTGTATCATTTTGTTGTTGGAAAGGAGATTTTTATGAATTTATTAAAAAATATATTAATTGATTTAGATTCTGAATATATATATGGATTAACAAACGAATTAAAAGGTTTATTTTTATATAAAAAATTTAAAAAAGAAAATAAATCTATCATATGTGTTACATCGTCAATATATGAAGCAAATAAATTATATCAAATAGTTTTAAATTATACAGATAAAGTATCTTTCTTTCCAATGGATGATTTTTTAACTAGTGAAGCTCTAGCTATAAGTCCAGAATTTAAATTCACAAGACTTGATACTTTAAACAATGTATTAAAAGAAAATAGGATAGTTATAACTAATTTAATGGGCTTTTTAAGATTTTTACCAAATCCTAATGATTATAAAAAATCTTATATTAATATAGAATTAGGTAGTGAATATAAAATAGATAAACTTGTAGATAATTTATATAAAATTGGTTATAAGAGAGAGTCCTTAGTTAATAAAACTGGTGAAATTGCAGTAAGAGGATTTGTAGTAGATATATTTCCCATAAACTATAAAAATCCAATTCGTATAGAATTTTGGGGAGATGAGATAGAGAGAATTAGTGAATTTGATATAGATTCACAAATATCAAGTAATAGAATATCTAATGTTTTTATTACACCAACAACAGAGTTTATTGTAGATGCTAACTTAGATTTAGAATTAAAACAAAGACAAATAATAGATTATATTACTCCTTCATCAATACTAGATTATTTATCCGATCCAATCATTTTCTATGATGATAGATTATCTTTAGATGCTAGTTATAAATTATTAATAGATGAGATTCAAGATTATAAAAAAACGAATAATATACCAAATAATACAAAATTTATGTTTGAATTACAAAATAAATATAAATATCAAGAATTATATTTTGTTTCATTTGATAATGAAACAAAAACGAAAAACTATGTAAAATATAATTCATATGAACTTGAAAATTTTAAAGGGAATTTAGATTATATTAGTAAAAAATTAGATAAATATATTAGTGAAGGTAAAACCGTAATTGTATGTCTTTCTGATAGATATAAATTAAATAAATTAGAAAGTGAATTAAAAAGTAATAATGTAGTAATATCAAATTTAAATGAAATAATTGAAAATAAAATAAATCTTATAGTAAATAAAATAAATAGTGGATATATCATAGATAATTATGTGGTAGTATCAGAAAAAGAACTATTTAATAAAAAAGATTCATTAAGCGCATATAAATCTAATTTTAAAATGGGCTCAAAGATAAGAGATATAAATAAATTAAATATAGGTGATTATGTAGTACATGTAGCTCATGGTATTGGAATATATAAAGGAATTAGAACTTTAGAAAAAAATGGATTAAAAAAAGACTATTTAACAATTGAATATAAGGATCAAGATAAACTTTATATTCCAGTAGAAAAATTAGAATTTATAAATAAATACTCATCAAATGAAGGACAAGTGCCTAAAATAAATAAATTAGGTGGAACTGAGTGGACTAAAACAAAATTATATATTAAGAAAAAAATAGAAAGTATAGCTGGAGATCTTTTAAAGCTTTATTCAGAAAGGGAACTTGCTATAGGATATGCATTTCCTAAAGATACAAAAGAACAATTAGAGTTTGAAAAAGAATTTGAATACATAGAAACGAAGGATCAGTTGAAAGTAACAGAAGAGATAAAAAAAGATATGGAAAAGCAAACTCCTATGGATAGACTTTTATGTGGTGATGTTGGATATGGTAAAACAGAAGTCGCTTTTAGAGCAATCTTTAAAGCAATAATGGGAAATAAACAAGTAATGCTACTATGTCCTACAACCATTCTTTCAAATCAACATTATGAAAATGCAAAAGAAAGATTTAAATCATTTCCAATAAGAGTTGAACTTTTGAATAGATTTATTTCATCAAAAAAACAAAAAGAAATAATAAGTGATTTTAGTTCAGGTAAAATTGATTTGCTTATTGGTACACATAGAATATTAAGTTCTGATATAATCCCTAAAAGATTAGGATTATTAGTAATAGATGAAGAACAAAGATTTGGTGTAAAACATAAAGAAAAAATAAAATCATATAAAAACACTATAGATGTACTTACACTAAGTGCAACACCAATACCTAGAACGCTTCAAATGTCTCTAGCAGGAATTCGCAGTCTATCTCTAATAGAAACACCTCCTGTAGATAGGTATCCAATTCAAACTTATGTATTAGAAGAAAATAAAAATGTAATAAAAGATGCGATATATAAGGAATTAAATAGATCAGGTCAAGTTTATATATTATATAATGATATAAAGACAATGGAAGAAAAAAAATTACTAATTGAATCATTGGTGCCAGAAGCTAGAATAGTAACAGCACATGGTAGAATGAATAAAGATGAACTTGAAGAAGTAATGAATAAATTTATGAACCATGAATATGATGTTTTACTTTCAACTACAATAATAGAAACAGGAATAGATATACCAAATGTAAATACATTAATTATAATAGATGCTGATAGATATGGTCTTTCTCAACTTTATCAAATAAGAGGTAGAGTAGGCAGAAGTAATAAAATAGCATATTCATATCTTATGTATAATAAAGGAAAAATTTTATCTGATGTAGCAAAAAAGCGCCTTAATGTAATAAAAGAATTTACAGAACTTGGCAGTGGATTTTCAATAGCTATGAGAGATTTATCTATAAGAGGAGCTGGAGACATATTAGGCCAAGAACAATCAGGCTATATTGATACAGTAGGTGTAGAACTTTTCCTTGATATGCTAACAGAAGAAGTAAATAAATTAAAAGGAATAAACATAGAAAAAGATGAGACTCAAGTACAACCACTTATAGAGGTTGAAACAACTATATCTGATAAATATGCAAAAGAAGAAGATTTAAAAATAGAAATACATCAAAAAATTAATAAAATAGATTCAAAAGAAAATTTGTTAAAAACAAAACAAGAATTGGAAGATAGATTTGGTATATTAGATGAAAATGTAATAATTTACATGTATGAAGAATTATTTGAAAAAGAAATGAATAATTTAAAAATAAAAAAAGTTAATCAAACTAAAAATTTTATAGCTATAACATTACCAAAAGAATTAACAAAATCTTTAGATGGCGAAATACTATTTTTAGATTTATTATCTTTAACAAGAAAATTTAGATTTTCAATGAAAAATGAAGAACTTACTATAACTTTAGATATTGTAGGTTTAGAAAAACATTTTGTATATTATTTAATTGATATGTTAGATATATTAAAAAAAGCAATAAAAAATTAATTGCTTTTTTACTTATTTTAAAGTATAATAAATAATATAGGAGTAGGATATTAATGTCAAATGAAAAATCAAAAAATAGGTTAGTAATTATTGTAGTATTTTTAATATTAATTATCTTCGGCTTGGTGGGATATATAATTTATGATAAATTTATGTCTAATAATGATGTTATAAATGTGAATGAAAATAATAATGAAGAGCAGAAAATAGAACAATCAAGACAATATACATATGAAGATGTAGCTGGAGTTTATTATTATGAAACAGAAATGTATAAACCAATCGAAGAAGAGGAATTTTATTTACATAATAATTATTTTTTAACGCTAAGTGATGATGGAACATTTTCTTTAGATGTTGCTGTAATGTCCCATGGTGGTTTAATTGGAAATTATATATTAAAAGGAAATAAAGTAATTTTAAACATTCTTTTTTCTACAAATAATGGAGCCGGTTTTGGGTTTACTGAAGATATGAAACAGCATATAGAACTCACTATAAAGGATGATAACACCTTGTTAACAAATAATTCGAAAATTCCAAAATTTGGTTATAAAAAAGAAATAAATTATCAATTTGTAAAGAAAAAATCAACAGAGGAGCTTGAAGAAATACATTATCAAAATCATTATAATTTTTATTCATATATAGAACAAATGCGTGAAGACTGGCAATTGAATTAAAGCAATTTCATATAATAAAAAAAGCAGAAAAAATGATGTTTACACTGAGAGTATCATTTTTAATGCTTTTTTTATTATTTTAAAACAAATTTATCATTATTAGTATCTATTATTATGTTTTCACCAAAACTTATATTATCTTCAATAATATTATTAGCAAGTAAAGATTCAACATGCTTACTTATAAATCTTTTTATAGGCCTTGCACCAAATTTTTCATCATAAGAATTATCAATAATATATTTTTTTGCTTCATCAGTTAATTTTATACTAATATGCATATTAGAAAGTCTAGATTCAATATTTTTTATTATGTTATCTAATATATCATAAAGAACTTCTTTAGAAAGTGAATTAAACATAATAATTTCATCAATTCTATTTATAAATTCTGGTTTAAAAGAATGTCTTAATTCTTCCATAACTAAATTTTTATAATCTTTATCATTATTTAAAATATATTCACTTCCTAAATTAGATGTCATAATAATTATAGTATTTTTAAAATCAACTGTTCTACCTTGAGAATCTGTAATTCTACCATCATCTAATATTTGAAGTAGTATATTAAATACATCTTTGTGAGCTTTTTCAATTTCGTCAAATAATACAATACTATATGGGTTACGCCTTACAGCTTCAGTTAACTGTCCACCTTCATCATATCCAACATATCCTGGAGGAGCTCCAACAAGTCTTGATACAGAATGTGCTTCCATATATTCACTCATGTCTATTCTAACAATATGCTTTTCATCATCAAAAAGTTCAGAAGCAAGTGTTCTAGCCACTTCAGTTTTTCCGACTCCAGTAGGTCCTAAAAATATAAATGAACCTATAGGTCTATTTGGATCTTTAATTCCTGCTCTAGCTCTTTTAATAGCTTCGGAAACTAAATATAATGCTTCATCTTGACCTTTAACTCTTTTTTTCATATTATCTTTTAAATTAATTAATTTATCTTTTTCACTACCTACTAGTTTACTTACTGGAATATTTGTCCATTTAGAAATTATAGTGGCAATTGATTCATCATCAACAATATCACTTAATATTTCATTTTTATTAATTAGATTTAGTTCATCTAATTCTTTTTGTAATTTAGGCAATTTACCATGTCTTAATATAGCAGCTTTTTCATAATCATAATTATCTTCGGCTTTTTCAAGTTCCAAAGTTGCAGCTTCTATTTCTTCTTTTTTCTTATTGATTTTTACATTAATATTTTTTTCTTCTTCCCAATCTGATCTAAGTTTTTCTTCTTTAGTTTTTAATTTTTCTAGTTCATCATTAATTTCACTTATTCTGTTTTTAGATAGTTCATCTTTTTCTTTTTTTAATGCTTCTTTTTCAATTTCTAGTTGCATAATTTCTCTGGTTAATGTATCTAATTCCACTGGTACTGATTCCATTTGAACTTTTATTGTAGCGCAAGCTTCATCTATTAAATCAATTGCTTTATCAGGTAAAAATCTATCTGTTATATATCTATCTGATAGGGTAGCAGCAGAAATTAAAGCTTTATCTTTAATAGTTACCCCGTGATATAATTCAAATCTTGATTTTAATCCTCTTAAAATTGTTATTGTATCTAAAACACTAGGAGCACTAACAAGTACTCTTTGAAATCTACGCTCTAAAGCACCATCTTTTTCTATATATTTTCTATATTCATTTAATGTAGTTGCGCCAATACATAAAATTTCTCCACGAGCAAGCATAGGTTTAAGTAAGTTTCCGGCGTCCATAGCGCCTTCTAAAGCTCCAGCTCCAACTATTAAATGAATTTCATCAATAAATAAAATTATTTTTCCATCTGAATCTTTTATTTCTTTTAATACTGCCTTTAATCTTTCCTCAAATTCACCTCTGTATTTTGCTCCAGCAATTAATGCACCCATATCAAGTTCCCAAATTGTTTTATCTTTTAAACTATTTGGAACATCACCTTTAACAATACGTGAGGCAAGTCCTTCTACTATAGCTGTTTTACCAACACCAGCTTCACCAATTAAAACAGGATTATTTTTAGTTTTTCTAGATAGGATTCTTGTAATATTTCTAATTTCTTCATCTCTACCTATTATAGGATCAATTTTACCATCTTTTGCTGCAGAAACAATATCTCTACCATATTTTTCTAATACATTTTGTAAATTTTCTTCATACCCATTATTATTCATAATATCATCCCCTCGGTAAACATTATACTCACATTTTAGCACTTGTCAAGTGTAAGTGCTAAAACAACAAGATTTTCATGATTTTTAAAAAAATTACTTGTTTGTTTTTTTGTGTGATATGATAATGCAGATGATACAAGTAGATTTTGTAGTAACTGGTCTAATATAGGATTTAGTACATCTTTAGAATCATATAATACATATTGCAATTAATAAATTAGCTAGAAATAGCTTTTTTAATTTTAAAATATTTAAATTTTTAATAATTATAAATACTATTATAATTATAGAATAAATAAAATATTTTTATACAAAATAATTCTAGGAGGATTTTATGAAAGCAACTGGAATTATTAGGAGAATAGATGATTTAGGAAGAATAGTTATACCAAAGGAAATAAGAAAAAATTTAAGAATTAAAGAAGGAGATAATCTAGAAATATTTGTTGAAAATGAAGATGTAGTTTTAAAAAAATATTCAATGATGAATAAAATAAATGATTTAGCTCAAGAGTTAACTGATGCAGTTTATACTTTCATGAAACATAGTATATTTATAACGGATACTGATAGTATAGTTGCGGGTTCTGGTGAACTAAAAAAGCAATATTTAAATAAAAATATAAGTCAAAATTTATCTGACTCAATAAAAAGAAGAGAAAAAATATTAGAAAAACATTTTAAAGAATTTAATTTTTCTGATGAAGAAATTATAACTTGTAGTTTTGTTTTATCTACTATACTTGTAAATGGTGAAGCAGTAGGAATGATAGTAATAATTGATGAAAACGAGAAATTAGATGAAAATGAAATGCAAATAGCAAGTATAGTATCATCGTTTATGACGAAATATCTTGAACAATAAAAAAAAATGTGTTATAATCTTTTCAAGAAAAAAAGAAATGCCACGAAGGAAAGAAGAATATGTAGGTGTTAAAAGAGAGTTTGGTAAGGTGAAAGCAAACAACACTAAGTATTTTAAATGGTTCCAGAGCAGCTTATGACGGGAAGACACGTTAAGTCTTTAAGGTAATTTTATATTACGAATTAAGGTGGTACCACGAATAGACTTCGTCCTTATATAGGATGGTCTATTTTTTTTGGAGGAATGTATGAGAAAATTTGAGAAAATTAGTTTTGAACAATTTAAAAAAGATATTAAAGATGATAAAGTGTTATATGAATCATATAATTTACCAAAAAGAAAAACAAAATCATCTGCTGGATATGACTTTTTTGCAATCTCTGATTTTGAAATAGAACCAGGCAGGATAAAAAAAATTCCAACAGGAATAAAGGCAAAATATCCATTTGATGAAGTTTTATTGTTAGTAGTTAGAAGCAGTATGGGATTTAAATATAATGTTCGGATGTGCAATCAAGTAGGAGTAATAGATTCAGATTTTTATAACAATGAAGAAAATGAAGGACATATGTGGTTTGCCCTACAAAATGAAGGGGATAATACTTTTAAAGTGAAAAGTGGAGAATCATTTGGACAAGGAATATTTATAAAATATTATACTTGTGGTGAAGAAGTAGAAGATGAAAGAAAAAGTTGGACAGGCAAACCTAAAGAAGGAGAGAGTATTAATGAGTAAAAAATATTATATATCAACAGCAATTGCTTATACATCAGGAAAACCTCATATTGGAAATACATATGAGATTGTACTTGCTGATGCAATTGCTAGATTTAAAAGAAGTTTGGGCTATGATGTTTATTTTCAAACAGGCACAGACGAACACGGCGAAAAAATTGAATTAAAAGCAAAAGAAGCAGGTGTTAGTCCTAAACAATTTGTAGATGATGTAGCAAAAGAAATTAAAAAGATTTGGGATGTAATGAATACTAGTTACGATAGATTTGTAAGAACAACAGATGAAATACATGAAGAAAAAGTAAAGAAAATATTTCAAAAAATGTATGATAAGGGAGATATTTATAAAGGTGAGTATAAAGGGCTTTATTGTACTCCTTGTGAGTCTTTTTGGACAGAATCACAACTTATAGATGGCGCTTGTCCTGATTGTGGTAGAAGCGTTGAAGAAAAAATAGAAGAAGCATATTTTTTTAGACTTTCTAAATATCAAGAAAAATTAGAAAAATATATTGAAGAAAATCCAGATTTTATACAGCCAGAATCAAGAAGAAATGAAATGTTAAATAATTTTATTAAACCTGGATTACAAGATTTATGTGTATCTAGAAGTAGTTTTAAATGGGGAATAGAAGTGCCTGTAGATAAGAGTCATGTTATTTATGTATGGTTAGATGCATTAACTAATTATATAACAAATATTGGATATGATCCTGATGGATCATCTGATGAATTTAATAAGCTTTGGCCAGCAGACCTACATTTAATAGGTAAAGATATAGTAAGATTTCATAGTATATATTGGCCTGCATTTTTATGGAGCTTGGATTTAGAGATGCCACATAAAATTTTTGGCCATCCTTGGTTACTTACAAATAATGATAAAATGAGTAAGAGTAAAGGAAATACTATATATGCAGATGATTTAGTAGAAAAATATGGCGTGGATGCTGTAAGATATTATGTTTTACATGAAATACCTTATGTGAATGATGGAAATTTAACCTATGAATTATTAGAAGAAAGATATAATTCAGATTTAGCCAATATATTAGGTAATTTAGTTAATAGAACAATATCAATGAATAAAAAATATTTTGATAATGTAGTAGTTGATAGTAATGAGAAAAACTCTTTAGATGATGATTTAATTAATTTAGTTATGACGACTAAATCTAAAGTAGAAAAATCTATGGACGAATTAAGAGTAGCTGATGCAATAGACTTTGTATTTGATATATTTAGAAGATGTAATAAATATATAGATGAAACAATGCCTTGGGTTTTAGCTAAAGAAGGTAGTCTAGAGAGATTAAAGCATGTTATTTATAATTTACTTGAATCTATAAGAATAGGTGCAGTATTATTAAAACCATTCCTACCAGATACAGCAGATGAAATTTTTAGACAATTAAATACAAATGAAACTAGTTATGAGTCAATAGATTCATTTGGAAAATTAAAAGTTCAAGATAAATTAAATGATCCAAAACCATTATTTATAAGAATTGAAAAGGAAAATTAATTCCTTTTTTTTGTAAAAAAGTGTAAAAAGTAAAAAAATGTCGAATGATATTTATAAAAAAATATTTATTAATTATTAAACATATGATACACTAATTTAGTAAAAGAAAAAAGGAGAGTTTATGACAACAAACAAAAATATACAGAAGTATTTATGGCATTTTGTTGTAATTTTTTTGACGTATTTATTTTTAGGCAGTTTTGTTGTAAGTAATGATTTTCCATCACTTATTTATTTGATAATATTTTATTTTGCTATGATAAGTGAAAAGTTAATTAATAAAAATAGTCGTTGAGATTATTTTTTTGTTGTAAAATTTTATAAATTATTGTAAACTTTAATAAAGCGAGATGATTGTATGTTAATAGATACTCATTGTCATCTAACTAAAGATGATTACCAAAATTTAGATGATGTAATAAAAGATATGGATGGCATTATGATTACAAGTGGTTGTAATATGAAAACTAATTTAGAAGTTGTTGAATTAGTAGAAAAATATGATAATGTATATGGAACACTTGGGATACATCCAGAAGATGTAGATGAATTTAACGAGGACGATATAAGTTTTATAGAAAAAAATCTTAATAACCCTAAAATTGTTGCTATAGGAGAAATTGGATTAGATTATCATTGGACTATTGATAATAAAGATATTCAAAAAGATATTTTTATGAGTCAATTAAGCCTTGCAGAAAAATATAATAAACCAGTTGTTATACATTCTAGAGATGCAATTCAAGATACCTATGATATATTAAAAAAATTTAATTTGAAAGGAAGTATACATTGTTTTAATTCTAGTGTAGAGATGGCAAAAGAATTTATTAAGTTAGGTTATAAAATAGGAGTAGGTGGCACATTAACATTTAAAAATTCAATTAGATTACAAAACGTAATAAAAAGTTTAGATATTAATGATATAATTTTAGAAACAGATAGTCCCTATCTTTCTCCAGAACCATTTAGAGGAAGTATTAATAATCCAAAAAATGTATATTATACAGCTTTAAAACTTTCAAATTTGAAAAATATGGATATAAAAGATATTTTAAATATAACAAATTCAAATGCAGTAAAGTTATTTGACTTAAAACATTATAAATGATATAATTACCTTGTATCGTAGAGGTGGTTACATGAAACATTTGGTAAGAATAACAATGGCCTTATCGTTTTCATTTATTTTTATAATACTTGCTTTTACTTTTAATAGGAAAGGTATGACTATTAAAAATCCTAATATTAATAAAACGACAACTACTATAAATGAAATAGTTCCATACGGAATAGATTATATTTATGATGATTCAATGCCAGAAGATGCAGATAGTATTATAGTTGAAGAAGGTGTGAATGGACTATCTTACACATATGATGGATTAGAGTATATAACATTAAGTGAAGTGTCAAATCAAATAGTAAAAAAAGGTACTGGCAAAAAAGGAAACTATACAGGTACTTTAACTGGATATGGTCCTGATTGCCCTGGATGCAGTTTGGTTGGAAATGTTTCTTGTATTACTAAAGCAGGCACACGCCATAGCTTAAAAAATGATGGCATTTATTATAAAGATGAATCTTATGGTGATGTAAGAATACTTGCGGCAGATAATTCTTTATTTCCTTGTGGAACAGTTATAAAAGTTAGTAATAAATCAGGCGATTTTTTGGGAGTGGTCTTAGATAGCGGAGCTACCATGAGAAAAGCTTGGGCAAATGGAACTGTGTGGATAGATTTAGCTTTTAGTACAGAATCTGATGCATCAAAAGCTGGCGTAACAAATAAAAATACAAGTTTTGAAGTACAAAGATGGGGATGGTAATCCTCTTTTTTATTGACAAAGTGAAAAAAAAGAATATAATACATATCTAAAGAGATGAGTTTATGAAACAAAAATATGATATTAATAATCTTTATTTTGCAAGTATAAAAAAACAATTATCTTTGATAGATCAATATAAAGTAACTTGTTTTGGTAAAAGGATTTATAAAGAAGAATATAATTATTATACATTAGTTTATAAGATAGATAATAATTATATTGACCTTTTATATCCTAAAAGAAAAATAAATAAATATTTAGCTTATAATAAAACAGGTTTTCTAATTGAATTTAAAGATAAAGTATTAGATTATTATGATGATAATTCTTTAGATAATTTTATTTCCAGAAAACAGGCGTTAATTATTTTGAAAGAAAAATATACAGAATTTGATAAAAATCATTTACATAGTCATCATACACTTTTATTGTAATTTCATTGCATTTATTGAAAATAAAAATAGCAAGTAATGATTTATGAAAAAATTACTTGTTTTTTTTTTTTTTTTGTGATAAAATAATAATGTAATCTAGAAAGTAGGAGAAAAATATGAGAAAAAATGGATTTACATTGATAGAACTTTTAGCCGTAATAGTAATACTAGCAATAATAGCTCTAATAGCAGTTCCAATAATAATAGATATTATTGAAGACTCAAAAAAAGAAGCATTAAAAAGGAGTGCAGAAAATTATTTAAAAGCAGTAGAACTAGCGATCGCCAAGGAAAACTTAACTGGTG
>JAUNNO010000072.1 GCA_030531425.1 bacterium | reverse complement strand
TTCACTAAAATAATTAAACATTATAATTCCAGTCATTAAATAAACTAAATAATTTATTCCTTCTACTTTAAATTTAAACATCTGAGAAAAAACTACTGCCATAACAGCCATCATTAATATAGGGTTTAAAATACTCCAAAGCATTCCTAAAACGCTTCTTTTATATTTTACTTTGAAATCTCTACTAATTAATTGAGACATCAAAAATGAATATCTTTTAAAATTTAGAAATATATTTTTTAAACTATTTATCACTTTATCTAATCCTCACATTCTTTTATAATTATAACAAATATATTTATCAAGTACAATGAATTTTTAAAATTTAGAAACTATTTTACAATATAATTTTGATAAACTTTTATATTTTCCTATAGTTCTTTTGAAAAAATTATATCGTTTTAACTGTTTATCTTTTCTAAAGTTTGGTATATTTTTTTGTAAATAAGAAAAAGCCTCATCTATAAATTTATCTCTTAAATTTTTATTTTTTTGATATTTTTGTAATAGGCAATAATCAATTAGTTTTAGTGTTATTAAAGAATATAATGCATCTTTAATATATTTACTATTTTCAAATTTTTTTAATAATTCATCAAATGATATAAATATATCAAATACTTTCTCATCGATAGTAGTTGTTTGACTATCAATATGTTTAGTGAAATAACACAAATTTAAATTTAGTTTCCCAATAAGTTTTGCCCTACTTAATACAGTAATTATTAAAGAAAAATCTTCATATTTAATTCCTACAGGAAATTTTTCTTTTGAAAATAATTCTCTTTTAAAAATCTTATTACAAGGACCTAAATTTATATCTAATATCAAATTAGGATTTTTTCTTAATGTAGTATTATCAAATGGTTTTAAATTATTTACCTCAAGTATTTTATCTGTCTTATAATCTATAGTTAAATAATCACATATAACTATATCTAAGTCGTCTTCTATAGCTTTATTATACATTTTTTCTATATAATCATCTTTTACATAATCATCACTATCTACAAATATTATATAATCTCCATTTGACTTTTCAATACCGAAATTTCTAGCTTGTGATATACCTTTTTCATTTAACCTATAATATTTAATTCTAGAGTCCGTATACAACTCAATTATACCTCTACTATTATCTGTTGAAGCGTTATCTACAAATATAAACTCACAATCTTCAAATTTTTGATTTACTAACGAATCGATACATTTTTTTATATATTTTTCTGAATTATATACAGGTATTATTACACTTACTTTCATTTAATCACCTTTAGATATAACCTTAAATTTAATTTCATTAAACATTTTTTTAATTTCCTTGTTAAAGAATCATCTAATGCATTATCAAATACTTTTAATTTTTTTAATTCATTCGTATAGATTTTAAAATCTTTTTTATTTAGGCCTTTTGCTTTTAATATAACTGAATTTGATATAAAAGACTTATAAATTTTATCATCTATTTTACTTGAATTTAAATACTTATAGTGCTCTAACATATCAAATGCTTTTTTTCTAGTCTTTTTATACTTTGTTGAAGTCATAATACTATTTTTCCTTTCAACATAATTATAACCAATATAATTAATAGAAGTAACACTGTTTGCTTCTAATATTATTCTAGGAATAAGCCCAAAATCCTCATGGAATAAACCTAAAGAAAATTTATATCCATTTTTTAAATAAAATTTTCTATTATATGCATAAAGCCAAGCTGACTCAACTATTTTATAATTAGATATATTTTTAAATGCTAACACTCCAGATAAATTATTAAATGTTTTTTCTATAAAAGGCTTATTTTTCCCATTAATAACACAAGCTTGATATCTTATCAAATCATTATTATTAACTTTACTTAACTCTAACAATAAATCTGGATTTATATAATCATCACTATCTACAAATATTATATAATCTCCATTTGAGCTTTCTACTCCTTCATTTCTGGCAGAACTTAATCCTTTATTGTCTTGATATATGTATTTTACACAAGTTTTATCTTTTATTAACTCTTTTATTACTTCTTCACTGTTATCCCTAGATCCATCATTTACTATTATTAATTCAAAATCTTTATATGTTTGATTAAAAATACTATTTAAACATTTTGATAAATACTTTGAAGTATTATATACTGGTACAATGATACTAAATTTAGTCACTAAACCACCTCATTAAATATTTTTTCAAGTTCTAACTTTTTTAAATTATTAATATAATCAAAATCAACATTTTTTAATTTTAATTTATCATTTTTTAATATATCTTTTACCTCATTTACAAGTTTTTTTTCATCTTTAGATATTATATATCCAAAATTAGATTTAATATTTATATATTCATCTGATATGTTTACAGTTGTAATAATTTTTTTATTCAAAATAATAGCTTCATTATATATAACAGGATATCCCTCATAATCACTTGTTAAAATAATATAATCAGCCATCTTTATATATGGATAAGGATTTTTTTTGAAACCCAGTAATTTAATATTATTAAATCCTGAAATTAATTTTTCATAATAAGCTTTATCAGGGCCATCCCCTATAATCCATAAATCTATATCTAAATTTTTAGCTAAAGATATTTGTCTCGTTATTTTTTTTGATTCTTCATCTAGCCTACCTACAAAAACGAATAATTTTTTGCTTGTCTTTTTTATATTAAGCTTTTTATTTGATAATTTAATAATTTCTTTATTATTAATAAAATTACTAATAACAATAGATTTATCTTTTATATTTTTATAATATTTTATTAAATCTTGCATAGCTTCATTTGATACAAATATAATTTTGTTATATTTATTAATTTTTCTATCAACAAAAAATTTTTTGATTTTTTTCTCGTCACTTTTATATACATATTTATAATTACTATGAATATATAAACAGTTATTCTTACTTGCTATTTTAGCTAAAGTATTTCCAAGTAATGAATAAGTAGTATAGCAACAACTAAAATCATAACTATTGTAATATTTTAGTATAAATAATATTCTTTTACTTATATTTATAAATTTTCTAATAATTATATTTTTATTATTATTTAAATTATAGTCAATTATTACTACATTATTTGGTACGTCTAAAATAAATTCCCCTGTTTTGTGTTCTAATAGTAATGTAACATTATAATTATTATAATCAATATTATTAAGTAAGTTTATTAAAGCTTTTTCTATACCGCCTAATCTTAAATCATTAGCAAAAAATATAAGCTTTTTCTTTACCTTAAAATTTTCATATTTCAAGCTTAAATTTAAAACAATTACACAAGCAATAACACTAGCAGATACTGATGTAAATAAATGACCTGATGATGAGGCTATTGCTATTATTAAAAGTGATGATAATATATATATATCTGTATTCTTTTTATATCCATCTTTATAAAATTTAATTATAAATTTAAAAATTACATAAAATAAGAATCCATAATATAGTATAAATCCAAATATTCCATTAGAATATAATACATCATAATAATCAAGTTCTATTAATTTTGTGTTTAAAAAGTTATCTATATTAATTACATAACCTTCCCCTATAGTTTTATTAATTACACTAGATTTAATATAATGTTTATTTTTATTTTGTAAAAAACTAATTCTATCACTATATATAAATCTATCTATATTATCTAAATCAGTAAAAACATCTACTATGCTATCTATACCTAGATAATTCATATGAACTGATAAATTATTATAAAAATTAGTTTTACTTATTAAAATGCTACCAAGGGATATAACAACTATACTAGATATTATAATTATTACATTCTTTAATAAATTTTTAGATTTAATAATATATTTTAAAATAAAATATACTATACAAATAAATAAGGATATAACAGGAGTTTTTGTTCCTATAATAAATATAACAAAAATAAGTAATAAAAACATTATAAAAGATATTATCTTGTTTTTTATAGATAGTATAAAATGCACTACAAATGGCATTAATATACTTATAATTGAACTTATATCATTAGCAGAATAAAATACACCTACAGCGCTTTTTTTACCTTCTAAGTATGAATTAAAATTAATATTTAAAATAAGTGGAATTATAATTAATATTAAATACGAGAAAAATATTTTTATTAATACATTTTTATCTATAATATCTTTTTTATTTTTAAATAGTAAATAGAAAAATATAAATTCAAATGGAAAATACCAAAATTTAAATAAACTAATTAAGTTAGTCTTTAAAATGAAAGTATTATTAATA
>JAUNNO010000016.1 GCA_030531425.1 bacterium | reverse complement strand
AATAAATATAAATAAACCCGAAGGTTCAATACCTGGAGCTCCTTGGGGAGCAAGTAGTGCTACAGTATCTTGGGCTGATTAAGCTACTTAAAATATTTCTATTGTAATTAGAGAATAACTATTCTCTTTTTTCTTTTTATAAAATATGATATTATATTTATGGTGATTTGATGAAGTATTCAAAAACAAGTTTTTTAGAGAAAATGAATAATTATGGTTTTAATTTAAAGAAGATGTATGGTCAAAATTTTATAATAGATGAAAATATAATTAATAATATTATTTTAAAATCATCTATTACTTCTGATACTTTAGTAATAGAAATAGGACCAGGAGCAGGATCTCTTACATATAAATTATCTTCTAGAGCAAAAAATGTTTTGTGCTACGAAATAGATACAAGTCTAAGTGAACTTTTAAAAGATAATTTAAGTGAATGCAATAATGTTGATATTATATATTGTGATTTTTTAAAAGCAAATGTAATAGATGATATAAAAAGGTATGATTATAAAAATCTTTTTGTAGTAGCAAATCTTCCGTACTATATAACAACACCTATAATATTAAAAATTATAAAAGATAAAATACCAGTTGATAAAATAGTTGTAATGGTTCAAAAAGAAGTTGGAAATAGATTTAAAGCTGTTCCAAACACAAAAGATTATAATTCTTTATCAGTTTATTTAAATTATTATTTTAATGTAAAGAAACTTTTAGATGTTTCAAAAAATGTATTTATTCCAAAACCTAATGTAGATAGTATAGTTGTAGAATTTACTAAAAATTGTAATAATTATAATTTAAAAGACGAAGATAAATTTTTTGCTTTAGTTAGAGATTCTTTTACTCAAAAAAGAAAAACTTTGAAAAATAATTTAAAAAATTATGATTTAGATAGAATTAATAAAGTTTTATCTAAATATGATTTAGATTTAAATGCAAGAGCAGAAAATTTGAGCTTGGAAATATTCGTTGATATAGCTAATAATATATAGAGGTGATTATATGTCTTTCACGCAAACAGTGAAAAATGAAATAAGTAAGCTTGATTTAGAAAAAATAGAAAAAATAACATATCTTTCTGCAATACTCAAAAATAATTCAATAATAGATGATTCTATAAAGTTTTCAACAGAAAATTCTAGTGTAGCTAGACAAGTATTTAATATAATTAAGTCTATATATAATATAACACCTAAAATAACGGTAAGACATGGCTATAATTATAATAAAAATTATATTTATATATTAGAAATAAGAGATAACAAAGATGTGATAAAAAGTGATTTGTGCCTAGATAAAAATATTCCAAATAGATATATAATAGATGATGATATATTAACAAGAATATATTTAAGGGGGGTATTTATATCAAGTGGAAGTATAAATGATCCTAAAAAGTCTAGATATCATTTGGAGTTTGTTTTTGATAATTTAGATTATGCTAATTTTATTATGGATAAATTAAATTTATATGATTTAAATAGTAAAGTTATAAAAAGAGAAAATAGATATATGGTGTATGTAAAAGAAGCAGAAAAAATAGGAGATTTTCTTAGAATGATAAATGCAATTCAAGCGCTTTTATATTTTGAAGATATAAGAATATATAGAGATCATAAAAACATGACAAATAGACTTAATAACTGTGAGCAAGCAAATGTAGATAAAATAATAGAAACTGCAAATAATCAAGTTAAAGATATACAGTTAATTGACAGTATAGGAGGAATTGATTTATTAGATGAAAAAACAAGGGTTGCTGCAATTTATAGAATGAAGTACAAAGAAGCCTCTTTACAGGAATTGAGTGAAATAATTACTATAGAAACAGGTAACTCTATTACAAAATCAGGACTTCATCATAGATTTACAAAAATAAAAAATTTAGCAGATAAAATTAAAGATATTAGAAGTTAAATTTGTACTTCTAATATTTTTAATTGTTAATTTATAAAAAACATTGTATAATAAAATTGGTGATGATATGGAACAATTATTTGAAAAACTAAATGAATTAATGCGCGAATATGATAATTTTATTATAATGGGTCATAAAGATCCTGACTTAGATTCTTTAGGCTCATCACTAGGTTTATATGAAGTTATAGAAAGCTTTAATAAGAAGGCATATTTATTTTTAAATATTAATCATTTAGAAGAATATAATTCTAACATAAATCAGGCTATGGAAAAGATGGAAAAAAATGTAGTTTGCGTTAACGAACATACTTATTCTAAAATAATTGGTAAAACACTTTTGATTATAACAGATGTACATAGTATTAATAGGTTAGAATATTCTAAATTAGTTTCTAAGTTTGATCTTATAATACTAGATCATCATATTAAAAGTAAAGATTACATAAAAAATAGTAAGTTTATGTACATAGATTCAAATCTTTCTAGTATGTCTGAGATAATTACATTTTATTGTGAATATAATAATATTGACTTAGATAATGTAATTGCTACTATATTACTTGCTGGAATAGAAATAGATACAAATGGATTTAATTTAAAAACAACTAGCAGAACCTATGAAGCAGCTTCTACTTTAATGGAGATGGGGGCAGATTCAATATTAAAGCAAGAACTTTTGAAAGAAACAAAAGAAGAGTATTTAAAAAGAGCTAATTTTATTGGTAATAGTTTTATGTTAAATAGTGATATAGCTATGTGTATAATTAATAATATAACTACTAGTATAGAACTTGCATCTGTCGCTGAGGAACTTTTAACGTTTGAAGATGTAAAAGCTTCTATTACAATAGGAAGATTAGAAAAAAATTTAATAGGTGTAAGTGCAAGATCCTTAGGAGATATTGATGTAGAAGTAATAATGAAAAGTCTTGGTGGCGGTGGGCATAGCTCTAATGCAGCAGCTCAAGTTAAAGATAAAACAATAAGAGAAGTTAGAGAAGAATTAAAAAACATAATATTAAATAATGAGGTGAGTTATTATGAATAAAAAAAATATAGAGAATTTAATAGATTGGCAAGAACCAAACGGAGAAGGCTGCTTTGTAAGTGATAAAATAATAAAAGACAGATACAAAGTTGGGTATATGTATAGAGAAAATCCTGATGAAATGGCTCCAGATAGTGGTTGGAGGTTTTTAGCTGGTAATGAAGATGATAAATATATAAATGATGCAAATAACTTTCATATTTTTTCTCTTAATACAGTTTGTAACTATGATAAGGATATTATTCCATATTTACATTCAAAAATAGGAACTGCTTATATTAGAATAAATAGTTCGAATTTTGAGATTGATAATGGTGATAAAGAAATATTTATAGAAAAGCAATAATAAAATGAAGTTAAATAATAAATTTAAAAGATAGATTAAGCTGGTTATAAAATTTGAGAGTTTTATTTAAAGCAAGTAGATATAATGATATAGCTGAAGTCAAGTTAATTATTGATAAAACTCCTGACTTAGTAAATTATATAGCTAAACAACAACCTAAAAAAGATCTCCTTTGCAGGCTACAATAGATGCTGCAATTATTAGGCCTATATGGAATACTAATAGTAAATATTTTGGATTAAAAGTTCTTTCAACACAAGAACAAGCCCAAAAATCTCTTTATATTTTAGAAAAAATGTTAAAATGCGGAGTAGATTTAAATTATAAAAGACCTGGTTTAGGCAAAACTGTAAATGAATCTTTTCCATCAAAGTCAATGTAAAAATTATTAAGTAAGTATTAATAGATAAGATAACTAGAATTAGTTTTCTTTTATTATATTCAGTAACCATTAATTAATATAATATTAAAAACATTGCGTGCATAAAAAATGTGTGATATAATCACAATGAAAATATTGTTAGAATAGATATTTATAAGGGAGTGTTAAAATGTTAAATGTTGATGATATTGCAAGTCTAACCGATGAAAGATTAAAACCAATTATAAGAGAATGTTTTGAATCAATGTTAAAAAAATATGGAGCGGATAATTTTTTAAGATGGCTAAATGAGAAGAATATAGATGAAAAACTTAAAAATTTAATAATAACTAAGTTAGATGTAAATAAATATCCAAACTCTGCTGGCTATTATAATTCAAGAAATAATGAATTATCTTATATAGATTCATATTCCAAGGGAAATACAATTAAAGTAATGAATCATGAATTTAATCATTTTCTATCGTCAAAAATTTTTAAAGAAAAATTAACTGGATTTATAAATGAAGGTGTAACAGAATATTTAGCTCAAAAAAGCTATCCTGATGCAGATAAAACATATTATGCTAATGTTGATTTTGTATCATTTTTGCATCAACAAATAGGTGACATATTAATTAAAGCTTATTTTACTGGAGACACTAGAAAAGTTGAGCAAAAATTGGAAGATTATATAGGAACTGCTGAATTTATAAATATCATAAAAAAACTAGATCAAATATATAATGATTGCTATGAAGCAGATCACAATACAACTCAAAAAATAATTGATACTAATATTGATTTTTTTGCCAATTTATATATGGATATATATAAAGGTAGAATTGTTGAAAGATCTAAGAATCTTGAATTTTACGAAAATGGAACTCTTAATATTGTAGAAATAAGAAAAGCTATTAATATTTTAAAATTCCCCAAAAATATAATTGATTATCTAAATAAAAATAACAAATTATTAGAGTATAAAGAAAGCTTAATTGAAGAAATTTTGATGCAAAGTCATTTGGCTATTGGAGATGATTTATCAATTAATACAGATAAAATAAAACAATATTCAAAAGCTATAATGAATTCTGATACAAGTGTTATAAGTGAAATTACAAATATAAATAATATGGAATTTCAAAATTTATTTTTATTACAATGTAAGAATAAAAATTTTAATTTAATTTCTATACATGAGAAAGCAGATATTATTTTCAAAATTCTTAATAGATTTCCGGATGATTATGTCAAAAAAGTAATTGATATGCCATATGTACAACAAATTCTAGGCCCTGATTATAAAGAAATAATAGAATATTATTTAGATAATAAAAATACATATATAAATATTAATAAAATTATGGATAATAGAACAAGAAATACTATAGAATCTAATTTTATAGTAATTAATCCTTGGCTTGTAATAGAAAAGAGAGATAATGCCTTTTATTTATTATCATCTCCTCAATATAGTTCTTCGAAGGAATATGAACTAAAAGGTGAAAATCCAATTAAAGTTCCTAATATGAATATGTTTAATAATAAAGGCAAAATGTGTGAGTTTGGTATTAATTTAGATGAAGATTTAAATAAAATAACATTTATACCCAATAATATAAAGGCAGGAGAAATTTTAAATTTAGAAGAATTTGGAACATATATGAAATCTATGCCATATATACAAAAGGTAGTAGATGAATCTTTAAAATGTAAAAAAGTATTATCTGACACAACTTCTCCATATTTAGGGATTGAAGGATTAGTAAATTTAAAAGGGGAAGTAGGTCTAAAAGGCGATAATTATCAAACCGTGAAAATTGAACCTGTTAGTTTAAAAAAGTCATTAGAAAAATTGAGAGTATTTTTGCCTAATACTAATTTTGAAAAGGTAGTTAAATATATATTAATAAAATATTTATCTTTTACATATTATGTTGATGATATACCTAACGATATTATTAAACAATGTTATGATATTCTTTTTAATAAATCTGAATTTGATATTTATGATATAGAGCAAAAGATGAATAAATTGAAAAATGCAAAAATGGATGAGCTTGCAAATTATCCAGTAAGTGGTGATAATAAGGGAAAATTTTATGATAAAAGAATGGAAAAAATTATAAGTTATGAAGGTAGCATTGATAGACCAAATGCAAATATATATGTTAATAATTATCTTGAAAAGGAGCCTGATTCAAATCATTTTTATGGATTGCCATTAAAAACATTACCTGATTATGGAATAATGTATATAGATATTATTGGTTTGTCAAATCATATAAAAACTTATGAAAGATTATGTAGAGGTATAAAAGATTCAAATGATTACATTGATAAAATGATAAATAAACAAATTAACTTTATTTTAAATTCTTATGGTATTGATTCAAATGATTTTAAAATTTTAAATATAAAACAAGAAATTAATACTATTATAAGAAAATACGTAGAAAATGAAGAACCTAAACAAATATTACTTCTTGAAAATATGATGAATGAAATTAGTAAATATCGCCAAATATCTTCATCGCCTGTTTCTGTGGCTAATTTAAATAATATTTTGGATGAAAATATTATAAATTCAAATATGCAAAAATTATTAAAAAAATTAGAAGAATATGATAAAAATATAAAAGATGAAACGGAAAGGATTATGTTTATTAACATATGGAAAAAAATAATGGATGTATATAGGTATACAAATGACATAGAAGTAGCAACCAATAAAGCTTTAAAATTAATTGATTATTTTGGGGAGATAATAAAACCAGTAATTCCTGATATAGATGTAGAAGAGATGGCCGATAATAAAACATTATAAAATATTAGGGTGAAAAATGAGGCTGATGAAAAACTAAGACTTTTTTAAAATAAAAAATCTTAGTTTTTTTAATTCCCTGCTTTGACAGTTAAAATACATATTTTTTTGAAATACCGTTTCCACTTTTGATATATATATGGTAAAAAATTGGGATTGCAATTTTCTTCAAATAGTATTAAGAGAAAAGACTGATTTTTCAGAAGTGTCGAAAAAAATAACCCTTTTTTTCTTTTCCTTTTTATAGTATAATATTAATAGTCAAAAGGAGGGTTTGCATGAAAATAATTTTACTAAAAGATGTTAAAAAGCAAGGAAAAAGTGGAGATATACTTAATGTTAAGGATGGGTATGGCGTGTTTTTAATAAAAAAAGGTGATGCTGTGCTTGCTACTAATAATAGTGTAGATAGATTAGATAGAGAAAATAAAGAAAAAGAAAAAAAAGAGGAAGAATTAATTATAGAGTGTGAAAAAATAAAAGAACAATTAGAAAAATTAAATATTAAATTTAAAGTAAAAGCAGGCACTTCTGATAAGGTTTTTGGAAGCATTAGTCCTAAACAAATAACAGAAGATTTAAAAAATAAAGGATATAATATAGATAAAAAACAAATAAAAATAGATGGTTCTATATCAAGTTTAGGGTTTCATAATGTAGATATAGAGCTTCATAAAAAAGTAATAGCTAAATTAAAAATTGAACTTGTAAAGTAGGTGACGTATGAATAGAGAAATACCACATAATATAGATGCTGAACAATCGGTATTAGGCTCAATGTTTTTAACAAAAAAAGCACTTCAAAAATCATTAGAATTATTAGATGGTAGTGAATTTTACCTAGATAATCATGCTAAGATTTTTGAATGCATTAAATCGTTGGATGAAAAAGGTAGTGTAGTAGATTTGACTACTGTAGCTGATGAGTTAAATAATAGAAATTGGCTTAAAAATATAGGAGATATTGATTATTTGACAGAAATAATTGAAAGTGTACCATCATCAGCTAATATAGATGAGTATATTAAAATAGTAGAAGATAAAGCAATACTTAGAAGATTAATAGATGAAGCTACTTCTATAATTACTGATAGTTATAATACTTCAAATAATATTGGTGAAGTAATAGAACAAGCTGAAAAGAAAATTTTTGATGTATCAAAGTCTTTAAGAAGTACTGAATTTAAATCAATACAAGATGTGCTTTATAAAGCGCAATCAGATTTAGAAAAACTAGCTCAAAATAAAGGTGATATAACAGGTATACCTACGGGGTTTTATGAACTTGATAAAATAACAAGTGGTTTTCATCCTCATGAATTAATAATAATAGCAGCTCGTCCAGGTATGGGAAAAACTGCAATAGCTCTAAATATGGTTACTAATATAGCTATAAATTCAAAAAAAACAGTTGCATTATTTAATATGGAAATGGGTGCAGAGCAACTAGCTATGCGTATGCTTTCTAATGTAGGAAGAATAGAAGGATCAAAATTAAAAACAGGTAATTTAGAACACTCTGATTGGAAAAGGGTAAATGAAGCAATAAGTAGATTATCTGGAACAAAAATATATATAGATGATACTGCGGGAAATACTGTAGGAGAAATTAGAAGTAAATGTAGAAAACTTGCAACAAGTCCAAGTGGGCTTGATATTGTTGTTATAGATTATTTGACTTTAATTCAAGGAAGTAGTAAAAATGGTTCTAATAGACAGCAAGAGGTTGCTGATATATCAAGAGCACTTAAAACTATGGCAATGGAATTAAATGTACCTGTTATAGCTTTATCACAACTTTCTCGTGGTATAGAAAAACGAGATGACAAAAAACCAATGTTAAGTGATTTAAGAGAATCTGGAGCAATAGAACAAGATGCAGATATAGTAGCTTTCTTACATTGTTCTGACGAAGAAAGAGAAAAAGAAAATAGTTTAATGGAATTTGTAATAAGAAAACATCGTAATGGTCCACTTAAAGATATTCCATTATTATTTCAAAGGGGGACTAGTACATTTGAAAATGTTGCAAATGTACCTGAAGAAGGTTAGGTGACAAATGAAAAAATTAGGAATAATATTTATAATTAGCTTAGTAGTATTTGGTTTCTTTTTGTTAGGATTCAACAAGGGAGTTAAAATACAACCACATACTTATTATGAAGTATATTTAGATAATGAGTTAATAGGATTAATAGAGTCAAAGACTGAACTTGAAGAATACATTAATTCTCAAGCTGATGTTATAAGAGAAAACGTTAAAGATTATATTACAAAATTAGATGCTATAACTTCTTTTAATACAAATATAGATAAAACACAAATTGTAACAAATAAAAAAGATCAAGCGAAAGATTTAATTAATAATAAGGATAATTATAATTTATCTGATATAGATGTTGATAATTTACAAAATTATATTGATTATAAACTTTATGATTACAATGAATCAGATATAAAAATTATGGAGGATTATGTATCTGAAAATGAAATATATGGATATACAGAAGATATATACACACCAAATGGTATAAAAATAAAAAAGAATTATACATATGATACTAATATAATGACAGTACCTGATATATATAAAAAAATAATAGAAAAAAAATCTTGCACGATTGCTGGGTATAAATTTACAATAAAAAGTGCTGATGATACTAAAGATGATATAGAAATATATACTATAGATACTGATATATTTAATGATGCTATAGAAGAGTTAATAACAATATTTGTTGATGAAGATAAATATGAATCGTATAAAAAAGATAATCAACAAGAAATTACATCAACAGGTTCTGTAATAGAAAATATATATGTAAATGAAGAAATTGTTTATAAAGCTATGAATATTTCTATTGGAGAGAAAATTTATACCAATTCAAAGGATTTATCAAACTATCTTCTAAGAGGCAGTGATTTTAAAGAAAATATAGTTCAAGTATCTTCAGGTGATTCTATCGAATCATTAGCTTTTAATAATCAAATAAGTGTTCAAGAATTTTTAATATTTAATCCACAGTACACAAGTAGAAATAATTTACTTGTTCCAGGAGAGGATGTAGTAATTTCTACAATTGATCCTAAAATTCAAATTGTTGTTGAAAACTATGAGGTAATAGATAAGGATGTAGCTTTTTCTACTGTTGAAGAATATGATTCTTCTCTAAATCAGGGAAGTATGGTCGTAAAACAAGAAGGAGAGAATGGATTAGAAAGAGTAAGTCAAAATGTAAAAAGTATAAACGGTGAAATAACTTATGTAGATCCAGTAGATAAGCAAATTTTAAAACCATCAATATCTAAGATAATAAATATAGGTACAAAATATGTACCAAATGTTGGTAGTACAACATCTTGGGGATGGCCAACAAATTCAGGATATACGCTATCTTCATATTATGGATATAGACCAATGATATTTGGAAGTAATTGGCATTCAGGGCTTGATATAGCTGGAACTGGGTATGGTTCTCCAATATATGCATCAAATAATGGTGTTATTATTACAAGAGAATGGCATTATTCATATGGATGGTATATAGTAATAGATCATAATAATGGATATTATACGGCTTATGCACATATGTCTAGATTT
Source organism: bacterium (assembly GCA_030531425.1). GTDB lineage: Bacteria > Bacillota_I > Bacilli_A > RF39 > UBA660 > UMGS1613. The sequence goes on along the minus strand of JAUNNO010000016.1, from coordinate 14,912 downwards.
TCTGATGAATTTTCTGTTGGAAGTACTGTGTCTCGTGGAGATACAATAGGCTATGTTGGAACATCGGGTTCCGCATCAGGTCCACATTTACATTATGAAATTAGGACTTGTCCTGGATATAACTGTACTATTAATCCTTTGAGTTTTTACTAATGAGGCTTTGTGTATTATCAAGTGGTAGTAAAGGTAATTGTACTTTTGTAGAAACAAAAAATCATAAAATACTAATAGATGCAGGAAATAGTTGCTTGTATATAGAAAAAGCTTTAAGGAAACTTGGCATTGAGCCAAGTTCCATAGATATGATTTTAGTAACACATGCACACATAGATCATGTGGGCGGCCTTAAAGTTTTTTCTAAAAAGTACTCACCACTTATATATATTTCAGATAAAATACAAAAAGAATCAAAATTAGAATTAGAAAATATTAATAGTATAGAACAAGTTAAAATAAATGATGATATAAAAATAAATTCTTTTAAATTATCACATGATGTTACAGATATAAAAGGTTATATTATAGAAGAGGACGAAAAATCAGTGGTATATATAACAGATACAGGATATATTAATGAAAAATTATTTAATAATATAAGTAATAAAAATATATATGTATTTGAAAGTAACCATGATATAGAAAAACTTATGAATAATCCAAATTATCCACATAATACAAAGATTAGAATATTAGGAGAAAAAGGACATCTTTCTAACAAAGATTCTTCATATTATTTAACTAAATTAATTGGCCCTAATACAAAACAAATTATTTTAGCCCATTTAAGTGAACAAAATAATACGGAAGATTTAGCTCTTAAAACATTGAAAGATACTTTAGAAAGAAAGAATATAGATTTTAACAATATTATTATAGCAAGACAAAATGAATTAACGGAGTTAATTGAAGTTTAAAAGGAGTCGATATTTTTGCAAACTATTATATCAAATAATAACATAATAGAATTTATAAACTATTTAAAATCTGTTGATACTAGTATAAATCAAGTATTTTCATATGATTATATTGAGGTTCCCAGTTTTACTACTATAAAAAATTTTAAATATAATAATTTAAGAAAATTAAGAAAAAACGGTTCGGGTGTATTATTGTATAATGTTAATTTAGTTGATAAAAATTTGGTTAAAAACATCAAAAAAATAAATAAAATAATGGATTATGCAATATTAAACTTTAATTCTAATATATCAATGGAAAAAATCGAAAATTTGTTAAATGAAAATAATATTAAATTATATGGTTATGCAAATTATTATGATAAGAACATCAGAAATATTGTTGCTTTAATAGGCAAAAAATTTGACTTTAATAATAAATTTAAATTAAAAAAGGTTTTAGCTGTTATTCATTGTTATAATGAAGAGGATTGTATAGAATTTACCATAAGACATCTAATAAGAAATGGAATTGATGTTAAAGCGTTTGATAACTGGTCAACAGATAATACCTATGATGTTTTAAAAAAACTAAAAAATGAATTTCCTCAAAATGTTTTTATAGATAAGTTCCCAACAGAAAAAACCAAAGATAATCAATATCATTGGCATGAAATGTTAGAAAATGTTGAGAATATAGTGCGTACAGAAAATTATGATTGGTTTATTCATTATGATGCAGATGAAATAAGACAGTCTCCTATATCAAATATGAATTTGCAAGAATATATTAGTTATGTTGATTTTTTAGGCTATAATGCTATATCAAATACAATTTTGGATTTCAGAGTAACTAGCGCAAATAAGAAAATAAATATTTTTGGTAAAGATACATATTTTGAATTTGGACATAGACCAGGACATTTCATACAAATAAAAACATTTAAAAAATCATCCGATTTAGCTTTGGCTTTTGGTGGGGGTCATGATGCCAGATTTAGTAATAGAAAAATTTATCCTATAAAAATATTATTAAAACATTATCCGTTGAGATCAATAGATCAAGCTAATAAAAAAATATTTATAGATAGATTACCGAGGTTTAAATATGAACAAAAAAAGTATGGTTGGCATATTCAGTATAATAAATTTAAAACAAAAGAAAAAATTGTTTTTGATAAAAAAGATTTGATATTATTTAATGACGATTCTAAAAAAAAATTGTTTTTAGAATTTATTTCTGGGGTAGGTATAAGAAGAGACTCCAATTAGGGGGAAAATAATGAAAATAAATACAAAATTTTATGATGGAAAAGATAATTATAGTGATGGTTCTATTGAAGATACAATTTTAGAATTTATAAAAAAATATCCTGATAATTATGAATTGGCGTTTAGGGAAAATAATTCTTGGCCTGTAATATATCATTTGTCAGATGTAAGAAAAAATATTGTTAGATGGTATCCATTTAAAAAGAATTCTTCAATTTTAGAAATTGGTGCAGGAATGGGTGCAATAACAGATGAGTTATGTAGAACGTGTGGAAAAGTCACTAGCGTAGAGTTATCAAAAAAAAGAGCTAGTGCTATTGCAGAAAGAAATAAAAATAAAGATGATCTTGAAATTATTGTTGGCAATTTTAAGAAAATCAAATTCAAAGAAAAATATGACTATATATTATTAATAGGCGTTTTTGAGTATGCTGCTTTATATATGAATTCTAAAAAACCTTATATAGATTTTATTAATAAATTAAAACAATTATTAAAACCAAATGGAAAGATATTAATTGCAATAGAAAATAGATTTGGGCTTAAATATTGGTGTGGTGCAAATGAAGATCATACTAATATTATGTTTGATGGAATTAATGGTTATGATAATAAAACTAAAGTAAAAACTTTTAGTAAAAAAGAATTAGAAATAATTATAAAAGAGTGTAATTTAAAATCAAATTTTTATTATGTATTTCCAGATTATAAATTTCCTCAGTTAATTTATACAGATAAATCTTTAAAGGAAAATATTTATTGCAACTATGATCCTTATTATAGTACAAATTGTAATACTAATTTAGTTATTAATGAATCGAAAGTATATAAAGATATATATAATAATAAAGAAATACCTTTTTTTGCTAATTCTTATTTTTTGGAGTTATCTATAGAAGATAGTGATTTAGAAATAGAATTTGTTAAATTTAATAATTATAGAAAAGCTGAAAATAATTTATTTACATATTCAAAAAATAATAAATTTTATAAAAAAAATTGTACTGAAAAAGGCAAAAATCAAATAATAAATATAATTAAAATTAATGAAATAATGAACCAAATGAATATTAAACATCTTAATGTAGAAATAGAAGATAATATTATTTATACTAAAAAACATAATTTAATATGTTTATATGAAAAATTAAAAGATAAATTATTAAATAGAGATATTGAAGGATTAATTAATGAATATGATAAATTATTTGAGTATTTTAAAACTACTTTTTTTAAGGGTAAATATTTTTCAAAAAACAATATTTTTAATAAGTATAACATTAATGTGTCTGAAAAAGCTTTAAAAAGCATGCATTTTTGTAAAAAAACTCTTATGGATATTATTCCTTCTAATGTTTTAATAGATTCAGTTGGGGATTATGTTTTAATGGATCAAGAGTGGTATGAAGAAAATGTTCCTGTCGAATATGTAATGTATAGGGCTATTGTAAATTTTTTTTGTGATTTTCCGGACTATAAACAATATATGACTATTTTATTTAAAAGATATAATATTCCAGTTAGAGCTTGTAGTTTGTTAGATAATAAATTTTTATATAATCTTTATTCTGATTATCATATTAGTTTTAGTGAATATACTAGATTTAACAAACTTAATAGTTTAAATGATTTTATTTTAGAAAAGAGAAAAAAAGATATTGAATATGATGATTTATTCCAAAAGTATAATATAATTATTAATTCAAGAGGTTGGAAATTATTAACAAAAATAAAAATAATACTAAAAAAGCTTAAATTAAAAAAATAATAAAAGCTTTTCTTTTTTATATAATAGGAAAGTACTTGGGAAATTAAAAAAAGCAAATATGCGAACAAATGTACTTGACTTAGAATTTTTAAAATGTTATACTTCTAGTACAAGGTTGTGATGATATGAAAATAATGAATGTTATGTATTTAGAATGTATCCAAACGATAAGCAAATAAATATAATAGAAAAATCTTTTGGATGTTATAGATATATATATAATTATTTTTTATAAAGAGGTGTGAACTGCAGGCAAGTTAAATTATTGACCCAATAAAAAAATAGGGTAGCAACTATCCGATATTGGTCTATGGAGAAATAAAAATTTCAATGAAGTAGAAAAACCCAACTGTGAGGTTAGGTGGGTCAAAATTTATTTTTGACTTTTGTTCTATTGATTAAATATAAATAATATTATAAAATATATTGAAAACGAGGTGAATGTTGTGGATAATGTATATAACTTGTTAGAAAATTTAAAATTAAATAATAAAACTGTAGTAGCTGCTATAAGTGGTGGCCCTGATTCTATGCTATTATTAAATATATTAATTAATTTAAGAGAAAAATTAAACATTAATATTGTAGTCGCACACGTTCATCATAATTTAAGAAAAGAAAGTGATTTTGAGGCTTCAAAATTAAAAGATATATGTATAGAAAATAATTTAATATTCGAATTTAAAAAAATAGAAAAATATCCAAATGATAAATTTACAGAAGAATCTGCAAGAATAATTAGATATAATTTCTTTGATGAGGTAGTATCTAAGTATAAAACTGACATTTTATTTACAGCTCACCATTCAGATGACTTGATGGAGACAATTCTAATGAGAATAACTAGAGGTTCTACAATAAAAGGATATGCTGGATTTGAAACTATATCAACTGATCGAGGTTATAAAATTATAAAACCACTAATATTTTTAACTAAGGATGAAATACTTAATGAATTATCTTTAAATAATAGTTGGTATGCTATAGATATGTCAAATAAAAGTTTAAAATATACAAGAAATAGATATAGAAATAAAGTATTACCAATATTAAAAGAAGAAAATAATAGTGTTAGTTCAAAATTCTTAGAATTTAATAATAAACTATTAATGGCAGATAATTATATAAAAAAAGAATCTTTAAAAGAATATAAAAAATTATGCATAGAAAATACACTAGATATATTAAACTTTAAAAAGTTAGATTCTATATTAAAAATATATGTTTTAGAAAAATATTTAGATGATGTATACAAAGATAATATAATTTTATTAAATTATAAACATATAAATATAATACTTAGTGCTATAGAGAAAAAAAATAATTGTACTTTGGATTTACCAAATAATAAGATTGGTATAATAGAATATGGTAAATTTATTATTATAGATAAAAAAGAAAATATAGATTATGATTATACTTTTGATAATTATATAAAATTACCAAATAATAAAATAATAAAGATAGATAATAATACCTCTCTTACTACAAATTATGTTATACATTTAAATAGTGCTGATATAAAGTTTCCGTTACATGTAAGAAATAGAAGAGCACATGATAGGATGACTGTAAAGAATATGACAGGCAGTATTAAAATTAATGATATATTTACTAATTCAAAAATCCCTAAAGAACAAAGGGATGCATATCCTATAGTAACCGATGATAATGGTAATATAATCTGGATACCAGGTGTTAAAAAATCTAAATTTGATAGAAAAAAAGATAAAAAGTATGATATAATATTGAAGTATGATTAAAGGAGGAATAATGTGAATAAAAATTTAAATAAAAAGACAGTAAAGAGAAGTGTATTTTCATATATATTTTTATTTCTAGTTTTAGCTGGAATAGTTTACTTTGTAAATATATTAAATACTAAGGTTAATAAACTAAGTTATAGTGAATTTGTAGATGAATTACAGAATAAGAATGTTTCAGAACTTACTATAACACCAAATAGCAGTCAAGGTATTTACTCGCTTACAGGTAAATTAAATGGATACAAAGAAAATGAAACATTTACAGTATCTGCAACTTTGAGCGAAGAAACTATAAAACAAATATATAGTTATAATACTAATGATGAAATAAAAATTAATGTTTCTAAAGATCCGGATTCAAGTTGGTTTATACTATTTTTAGTTAATGTATTTCCAATAGCTTTAATACTTATTTTAGGATATTACTTTATAGCTAAACAAATGGGTGGAGCTAATAAATCAATGGATTTTGGTAAGAGTAAAGCTAGACTTACAAGTGATAAAGATAAAGTTAAATTTGATAAAGTTGCAGGATTAACAGAAGAGAAAGAAGAAGTTCAAGAACTTATAGATTTCTTAAAGGAACCAAAAAAATTCAAACAAATGGGAGCTAGAATTCCTAAAGGTGTTTTATTAGTAGGTCCTCCTGGAACAGGTAAAACTTTACTTGCAAAAGCAGTAGCTGGTGAGGCTAATGTACCATTTTACTTTATAAGCGGTTCTGATTTTGTTGAACTTTTTGTAGGTGTAGGTGCTAGCCGTGTTCGTGATATGTTTAGACAAGCAAAACAAAATGCTCCTTGCTTAATATTTATTGATGAAATAGATGCAGTAGGACGTCAAAGAGGAACTGGTCTTGGTGGAGGACATGATGAAAGGGAACAAACATTAAATCAATTATTAACAGAAATGGATGGATTTGGTGCTAATGAAGGAATCATTGTAATAGCTGCAACTAATAGACCAGATGTATTAGATCCAGCACTTCTTCGCCCAGGAAGATTTGATAGACAAATTACAGTTAATTTACCTGATGTAAAAGGAAGAGAAGAAATTTTACAAGTACACGCAAAAGGTAAAACATTTGCAAAAGGTGTTAATTTAGAAAATATTGCTAAAAGAACAGTAGGATTTAGTGGAGCTGATTTAGAGAATTTATTAAATGAAGCCGCACTTCTTACAGTAAGAAGAAAGAAAAAAGCAATTACAATGGCTGAAATAGATGAAGCTCATGATAGAGTATTAATGGGACCAGCTAAAGTTACTAAAAAATATACTGAAAAAGAGAAGAAAGTAGTAGCTTATCATGAAGCAGGTCATGCCGTTGTTGGTATAAAATTGGAAGGTGCAAATGAGGTTCAAAAAATTACTATAATTCCTCGTGGTCAAGCTGGTGGATATAACTTAATGCTACCAAAAGAAGAAACTTTCCTATCTACTAAAAATGAATTATTAGAAACAATAAGCGGTTTGTTAGGCGGACGTGTTGCTGAAGAGTTAATGTTTAATGAAGTAACAACAGGAGCTCATAATGACTTTGAAAAAGCTACTAAAATAGCTAGATCAATGGTAACAGAATATGGAATGAGTGATTTAGGTCCAATTCAATTTGAACATCAAGAATCAAGTGTATTTTTAGGAAGAGACTATAATAAGAGTCGTGATTTCTCATCAGAAGTTGCATTTGAAATAGATACTAATATAAGAAAAATTATTAATGATTGTTATGATAAAACTAAAAAGATAATAAAAGAAAATAAAGATTTATTAGATTTAATAGCCACTACATTATTAGAATATGAAACAATAACTAAAGAACAAATCGAGTATCTAGTAAAACACGGATGTATGCCAGATGAAGATGGCGAAATAGATTTAAGTGACTATAAAGAAGCAAGTTATAAAGATTTAACTGTTGACGAATTAAAAGAGTTGGCTGCAGAACGCGGTATTAAAAATACAAGTAAAATGAAAAAAGATGAATTAATAAAATTGCTTGAAGATCAAGATGAAGATAATGAATAATTATCTTTTTTTCTTGTAAAAAAATATACATTGTGTTAAAATGTTTATAGAATAAAGAGGTGTTAATATGCAAGATATTGATAATTATAAAAATGATAGTATTGACACTTTTTTAGATGGTATATATACTAAAGATTTAGAACAAGAACTAGAAAACCTATACAAAATAATAGGTAATGAAGAAATGATAAAAGAACATCAATCAAGAGTTCAACTTAGCAAAATACAAAATAAAAATTATAATGACTATAAAAATATAGATGTATTTAAATTGAAAGACATGCCAGAAATTTTTGATGAAAAAATTTCTGATATATTAAGCTTATATAATACATTAGAACCAAGTTATATATTAAATTCTAATTTAATAGAATCAGAAGAAATAACTAAATTAATAAAAGAAATAAATAATAGAATTTTGATTCTAGATAATGCTGTTAGTACATATCTAAAACAAATTACAAAAAGTAATGATGAATTACAAAATAAATATTCAATAGAATATATAAATAATTTAAATATAGATTCCAAAGAAAAAGAAAATCTAAAATTAAAATATAATGATATAATAGTATATAACTCATATATAACAATGGATAATTATGAAAACGTAAAAAGACAAGAAGTTAGAAAAAACAAATTAAATGAATTATTAAAATTATTAAATATAAGTAATGAGAAGATATATAATGCTTCAAAACTAGATAAACTAGATAGTATAAATAAAAAAATAGATATAGAAATATCTAAAATAAAAGAAAAAATAGAATATTTAGAAGATTTAATGCCTGAAGATAGTAAACATTTAAAAGAATTTAGTAACTTTAAAGACTTTTGTAATAGACTTATAGCTTATGATGATACTAATTATGATAATGCATATCAAACATATGAAATATTAAAAGATGAAGATAAATTCAAAAAATTTATTATAAGTTTTGAAAACTTATTTATAGAAGAAATACACAATAATAATATAGAACAAAAATTTATATATGAAAAAGTAGGAATTAAAAACTTAGTCAAAACTATAGAATATATAAATGACAATTATATACAATATTTAGATGAAATAGATAAATCTATATTAGATGGGATATCTTATGAAATAGGTGAGGAAGATTACGATGTAGATGAATTTAATAAGTTAATAACACCAATAATAAAAAAAATATGGAATCATGATATTACCAATATAACTTCATATACATATGATAGTGATTATGCATTTATATGTTCTAATAATGGATTTATTGATGAAAAATACCAGACAATACTATTAACTAAAAAAATGGTAGAAAAATCAACTGATTATAAAGATTACCAAATAGGATTTATATGCGAATATAATGATAATATATTATATATAACAGAAAATGATGATATTATGAGCGTAGATGGAGATGATATGTCAAACTTAAAAACTCCATATCAATTAGAATGTGAATTTCTAAATTATAAAATAAGTAATAGAATAGCTTTAAACGGTTATAAAACAAAATTAATAGGTGTATATATAATAGATGATAATGATTTAATAAAAAATCGAAAAGCAATAGAACTTGCAAATACATATAAATTGCCATTAATAAAATTAAAAAAATAAATTGGAAGAAACATTCCTAGATATCATTTGGGAGCGTTAATTTTCCAAACAGTTTCTTGGCAATCTTAAATATAAAGCATGACAGGCATGACAGATTTTCTGTCATGTTTTTGTATACAATACATTATCAAACCTAAGTTTATCTATCTTTAATTTACATCTTATAATAGACATGATATAATATTTATATAAAATTATGGAGGCATATATGAAAGAAAGTTATGTATTAGTTGATACTGAAGTATTACAATCAAATATTGATAATATAATAACAAAATATAATGATTATAAATATTATATAGGTGTTGTAAAGGGTAATGCATATGGTCATGGAATGGATTCTGTTAAATATATGGTTAAGTCTGGAATTAATTATCTTGCAGTATCTACGCTAGAAGAAGCTTTAAAAGTAAGAAGTTTAGTTGATACTAATATACTTTGTCTTCAACCAATAGATATAAAAGAACTTCAATTAGCTAGTAAAAACAATATAACTATTACAATAAGCAGTTATGATTATTATAAAAAAGTTATAGATACAAACTTAAACTTAACTGTTCATCTTAAAATAGATAGTGGTATGAATAGATTAGGTTTAAATAAAAAAAATGAAATAAATGAAATATATTCTTCATTAATTAAATCTAAAAATATACACTTAGAAGGTATTTATACACATTTAGCTACTGTAGGTATTATTGATAAAAAATGGGATAATCAAGTAGATAAATTTTTAGATTTAACATCTGATATAGATTTAAATAAAATAAAAATAATTCATTTATATAGTACTAATAGTCTAGTTATACATCCTAAGTTAAAATTTGCAAATGGAGTTAGAATTGGTATTTTAATGTATGGAATTTCTCCTAGAGAGATTAATTATAGTGGAATAAAAGGAAAAATAAGAAAAATAAAAAAAGATTATTTAGTAAAAAAATATGATATTTCTTTCGTTAATGAAGTATATGGTATAAAAGTAAAACCTTGTTTAAAACTAATTAGTAAGGTAATAGAAATAAAAGATGTAGAAAAAAATGAGTATATTGGTTATGGATTAAAATATAAGACAGAATCTAATTGTAAAGTAGCTATTGTACCAATTGGATATGCTGATGGTCTATCTTTAAACAATAGTGGAAGATTTGTAACTATAAATGATAAAAAATATAAGATAGTTGGATCAATTAACATGAAAATGATAACTATTTTAGTAGATGATGATGTTAAATTAGAGGATGAGGTAATTGTAATAGGAGAAGATGCAAGAAGTATTAGTGCGTATACTAAAACTACACCACAAAATCTATTTACAACTATACCAAGTAATATACCAAGAGTTTATAAATAGGAGGTTATATGGATTTTGAAATATTAATATTAGGTAGTGATATTAATGCTTATTATATGGCTAGATGCTATCACGAACAATACAATAAAAAAGCATACTTAATAGGTAAAGCTCCTATGAATTTTACTAATTTAAGTAAAATATTGAATATAAAAATGGAACCAAAATTACAAGAAAAAGAAACATTTAAAAAAGTTTTAAAACAGTTTTACTTAGAACATAAAGATAAAAAAATATTGCTTGTAGGTTCTAATGATACATATGTAAGATTAATAATAGAAAATCAAGAATATTTAAGCAAATACTTTGTTTTTCACAGATATAGTGAAGATCTTTTAAATACTCTTTTGGTAAAAGAAAAGTTTTCTTTAGAATTTGAAGGAGTAGATAAACCAGAAACTTATGTTTATAATATATCTGATAAATTTGACATGAATTTTATAAAAAAAGTAGGATATCCATTGATATTAAAACCTTCTGATGGTATAAAATACCATGACCATGAGTTTTCTAATCAATTTAAAGTATATAAAATTAAAAATGAAACTGAATTATTTGATGTAATAGAAAAAATAAAAGAAAGCGGTTATGATGGTAATTTAATAATACAAAAATTTATAAAGGGCGATGATTCTTATCTTTTTGACTGTATTTGTTATGTAGATAGATTAGGTAAAGTAAGACTTATGACTTTTGCAACTATTGGTCTTCAAGAACATACTCCAACAGGAATAGGTAATGCTACAGTAGTTTTAAATGGTTATAATAGGTATAATAATACAGAAGAAATTACTAAAAAATTAAAATCTGCTATAGAAAAAAGTGGATATAAAGGATTTTGCGAATTTGATTTAAAATATGATATTGATGATAATAAATTTAAAGTATTAGAAATAAATCCTAGACAAGCAAGATGTAGTTATTATTTAACTTTTGCAGGGTATAATATAGTTAAATACTTAGTAGATGATTTAATATTAGAAAAAGATTTAAAATATCATTTTGTAGATGATATGGTTTGTCTTTCTTTTGTACCTAAGTATGTAATAAAAAAATATGTAAAAGATAAAGATATGGTTAATACTATATTAAAATTATATAATGAAGATAAAGTAGTAGATCCTCTCCATTATAAAAAAGATAATGGAATAAAAAGACGATTATGGCTATTTGTAAGAAGTTATAATTATAGAAGAAAATATAAAAATTTGAGGTGGTAATAAAATGTGTGGATTTACAGGATATGTAGGAAAGAACATCGATAAAAAAATAATAAAAGATATGAATGACATGATAATTCATAGAGGACCAGATGATTCAGGTTATTATATAGATAATGATATATCTATGGGATTTAGACGTCTTAGTATAATAGATTTATCACATGGAAGTCAACCTATGAAAAATGAAGATAGTTCTATGATAATAACTTTTAATGGTGAAATTTATAATTTTAAAGAATTAAAAAAAGAACTAACAAAAAAAGGTCATAAATTTAAAAACAATTCTGATACAGAAGTAATAATACATGGATATGAAGAATACAAAGAAAAAATAGTAGATAAATTAAGAGGGATGTTTGCTTTTGTAATATGGGATAAAAAAAATAAAGAATTATTTGGCGCAAGAGATTATTTTGGAATAAAACCATTTTATTATTATTTAGATAATGATTTATTTATATATGGTTCTGAAATAAAATCTTTCATAAAACATCCTGATTTTAAAAAAGAAATAAATAGCGAAGCTTTAAAAACTTACTTGACATTTCAGTATTCTGCACTTGATGAAACATTTTTTAAAGGAGTTTACAGACTTAAACCGGGTCATTATTTTAAATATAAAGATGGTAATTTAACCGTAAAATCATACTTTGATTATACATATGAAGAAAGTAGTAAAAAACTTGACACTTTAATAAAAGAGATTAATAGAGAAGTAAGTGAGTCTGTACGCTATCATAAAATTAGTGATGTAAAAGTAGGTGCATTTTTATCAGGCGGTGTAGATTCTAGTTATATAGTATCATTATTAAAACCAGATACTACTTATTCTGTTGGTTTTAACTTTGAAGGATTTGATGAGACTGTAGATGCTAAAAGACTATCTGAAATATTAAAAATAAATAATAAAAGTAAAATGATTAACTGTGATGAATTTATGGAAGGTGTAAAAAAGGTCCAATACTACTCTGATGAACCACATGCAAACCTTTCTGCAGTCCCACTTTATTATTTATCACGCCTTGCAAGTGATGATGTAAAAGTTGTATTAAGTGGTGAAGGTGCTGATGAACTTTATGCAGGATATAGCGAATATAACCAATCACCAATGTTTTTAAAATATAAAAAATTACCATTTGGATTTAGAAAAACTATTAAAACTATAGTTCAAAAACTTCCTAAATTTAAAGGCAAAAACTTCTTAATAAGAGCAGGATCTAACTTAGAAGATTACTATATAGGTCAAGCATTTATATTTAATGATAAAGAAGCAAATGATATTTTAACTAATAACTATAAAACAAATATAAATTTTAAAGATATAACTAAACCATATTTTGATAAAGTAAAAGATAAAAGCGATGTTATAAAAATGCAATATTTAGATATGAATTTATGGTTACCTAATGATATATTACTTAAAGCTGATAAAATGACTATGGCAAATAGCCTAGAACTTAGAGTTCCATTTCTAGATAAAAAAGTATTTAAACAAAGTTTAAATATACCAACAAATTATAAAATTTATGAAAATCAAACTAAATATGCATTTAGACAAGCTAGTTTAAAAACTATACCAACAGAATGGTCTAAAAGAAGAAAAAAAGGCTTTATGGTACCTTTTAGTATATGGTTAAAACAAGAAAATATCTATAGAGAAGTAAAAAGAACTTTTGAAAGTGACTATTCAAAACAATTCTTTAATGTAGATAAAATAACTAAATTATTAAAAGAACATCATGATGGAATTAAAAATAATTGTAGAAAAGTATATACAATATATTGTTTCTTATTATGGTATAAAGCATATTTTATAGATATGGATTAAAGCAAGTAATCTTGCTTTTTTTTAAATTTTAATATATACTTAAGTTAAAGTAAGATAGGAGGTGAAGAAGTGAAAAACGTAGTAATAACAATACTATCTATATTAGTAATAGGTTTATCAGGATATATAATATATGATAAACTAATAGATAATAAAGATGTTAAAAATGATGATAAGCAAATCCAACAAGATTTAGATAAGAATGTAGAAAAGGAAAAATCATTAGAAAATTCTAAGACTTTATCAACCGGTGAAAAGATATTGTCTTATGAAAAATATTTGAGAATTTTTGCATTGTATAACAATGATGAAGATTCTTGTAATAATTTCAAAGATATAGACAAAATGAAGTGGTATATATTTAGATATTATCAAAGGTATGGTTCATATTTTAATGCAACTGGTGTATTGCCAATTGAAGTAAAAGTAAGTGAAGATGATTTAAAAACTTTAATATATAATGTTTACGGGATTGAAGAGAATGATTTATCCAAATATATTTTAGATATAAATTCACCATCTATTGGATTACATAAAGCAGAAGATGGTAGTTATAAGATAACATATAAAGGTTCCTCTGATATGACTCATGCAAGTATATCAAGTACATCAATAAAGGAAAATGAAAATAATATTGTTGTAAGTTATAATGTTTTAATAGAGGCGTTTGGGGAAGCGGTTCAAACTTTTGTACTAGATTTTTATTTAGTTCCTAACGGTGATAAATATTATATTGAAAAAATTGAAAGAAAAAATGAGGTTAATTTTAATAATCAATAAATAAATAATAGTTTTTTCTTTCGTAATGCTTGAATAAAAATAAATAATGATAAAACTTTTGAGTTTACTAGAAGTATGAAATATAATGATTCATATGAAACTAGGCAAGTAAAAGGAATTGTTGTAAATAATAATCAATTCTTAGTATTGATTGAATTGTATAATCAATATAGTGATAATATGCCAATGATGAATTCATATTATTTTAGAATTGAAGGCTCTAATTTAGTGCTTTTAACAGGTGGAGATAATTCTATTACAAGTTCTATTAATTTTATTAAACAATAATTAATAAAAAAATAAATGTTAATATATGTTTAAATTAAAGTAAGATAGAGGTCAAAGGTTGAAAATAAAAACTTAAATTAATTCATGCAAAAAAGAGTTCAAATAATCA
>JAUNNO010000071.1 GCA_030531425.1 bacterium | reverse complement strand
AATAAGTATAACACCATTGTTGCCTATATTTATTAAGGAAATGCCTAATGTTAAAAACATTTATTTTATATATATTTTATTTGTTATTAACACTTCTATTTCTTATTATTTTTCTTATAAGAGAAATCTTATAATTGCAGATCAAAAAATATATATATACACATTATTTAAATATTTATTTTATTTTGTTTTAAATGTGCTTCAAATATTTATTTTAATATTAACTAAGAATTATATTTTATATTTAATAATTCAAATTATTTGTACTTTTTTAGAAAATTTATCTATTTCTATAAGAGCAAATAGAATGTATCCATATTTAAAAGATAAAAATGTAGATAAGTTGGATGTTAAAACCAAAAATGAAATTGTAAAAAATACTAAGGCAATGATGATGCATAAAATAGGGGCCACTGTAGTAAACGGAACTGATAATATTCTCTTATCAAAATTTGTTAGTTTAATATCTGTAGGACTTTATTCAAATTATTATTTAATTACTAGTTCATTACATAAAATATTGAGTCAGGTTTATAGTTCAGCTTTAGCAATTATTTGTAATTTATGTGTATCAAATAATATAGATACACAATATAAAGTATTTAAAAAAATTGATTTCTTAGGATATTGGTTATATAGTTTTTCTTCAGTTTGTTTACTTTGTTTATTTAATCCATTTATCAATTTATGGGTTGGAAAAGAATATATATTTAATTTTAATATAGTTATTATACTAGTTATTAATTATTACATATTTGGTATGAGAAAAGCTGTTTTAGCTTTTCGAGAGGCTTCAGGTTTGTTTTATAAAGATAGATGGAAAGCTATTATTGAGGCTATTGTTAATTTAGTTACATCTATTTTATTAGCTTTTAAATTTGGAACATTTGGTGTATTTTTAGGAACATTAATTAGCTCGGTTACTGTATGTGTTTGGGTTGAGCCATATGTATTATTTAAGTATGGATTTAAAATGAACTTGTGGAAATATTTTAAACAATATTTTAAATATCTATTTGTGACGGTTATCTTAGGTGTTATTACATATTTTATATGTTCAATGGTATGTTTTAATGTATATATATCATTTTTAATAAAATTGATTATTTGTATTATAGTTCCTAATTTGCTTCTAATTTTAATTTTTTACAGAACGGATGAATTTAAATATTATTTTGACTTAATAAAAAAAATATTAAGTAAAATAACAAAAAAATGTGGTTTAACTAAAAAAGTAGTATAAATTTCAACAAAATATTTAATAAAACTTAAATATACTTATATAGGTGATTATATGGGTATATTTTTAATGATATTAATATTTATATTTTTATTTGTATTATGGTGTATTTTAAGAGTTAGTTCTATGTCTGATGATGATAAAAAGTAATTTACAACAAATTTACAATTTCTTTTATTTGGTAATTTTTACAATTGTAAATTTGTTGTAAATATTATATAATATTGATTGAGAGTAGAGGAGTGTTATGGAAGAGTTAGATTTAAAAAGTTTATTTAATTATTTTATAAATAAAAAATTATATATTATTTTATCTGTAGTAGTTTTTTTACTTATAGGTATAGTTTATTTAGGGTTTCTTAAAACACCAATGTATAAGAGTTCTACTACTATATTGTTAACTAAGGAAATTGATTCTAATACTATTACTTATAATGATATTAATTTAAATAAGGGTTTAGTTGATACTTATAGAGAGATAATTAAAAGTAGGAAAGTACTTGGTAGTGTTAAAAATAATTTAAATCTTGATTATAGTATTGATGAGTTAAATAGTTTAGTTAGTGTAAGTAGTGTTAATGACACAGAAATAATTAGAATAACTGTAGTAAATAAAGATAATAATTTAGCTAAGGATATAGCTAATGAGACTGCAAGTGTATTTAATAGTGAAGTAGTAAAACTATATAATATACAAAATGTTGGTGTTGTAGATGTTGCTGAAGTATCAAGTGTACCATATAATATTAATACTTTAAAACAATTAGTAATATTTGGTGGTATAGGATTTGTATTAAGTGTTGCTGTTATATTTGTAGTATTTTATTTTGATACTACTATAAAAACTGAAGAAGAAATAGAAGATAAATTAAATTTACCTGTTATTGGTAGAATACCACGTGTAGGAGGTAAAAATGAGTAGTGAATTAATAGTATTAAACAAGCCTAAAAGTGTTACTTCTGAGGCAATTAGAACTCTTAGATCTAATTTACAGTTTACATTTGTAGATAAGAAAAAAAATGTATTAATGGTTACTAGCTCAATGCCAGGAGAAGGTAAAAGTTTTATTTCATCTAATTTAGGTGTAGCTTTTGCACTTACTAATACTAAGGTTTTACTTATAGATTGTGATTTAAGAAAGGGTAGAAATAAATCTATATTTAAACTTTCTACTGATAAAGGTTTATCTGATTTATTATTAGATGAAGTAAAAGAATATAAAAAATATATAGAAAAAACAGAAGTTAAAAATTTAAGTGTACTTCCTAAAGGGACAGTTCCACCTAATCCTAGTGAATTATTAGGTTCTAATAAATGTATGGAATTAATTAATTTATTAAAAAGTGATTATGATTTAATTATTTTAGATTGTCCACCACTTAATTGTGTTACAGATACTTTAGTTTTAACACCAGTAATAGATGAAGCAGTTATAGTTTGTTCTTATAAGAAAACTCCTATTGAACTTTTAAAATCTAGTAAAAAAGCATTAGAAAATGCTAATGCTAAGATTGCTGGAGTTGTTATGAATAATTTAGACTCTAAGTCAAACAGTTATTATAGTGAGTATTATAAATAATGAAAGATATACATTCACATATTTTATATGGAATAGATGATGGGTGCAAAACTTTTGATGAAAGCGTGTCTATTTTAAATAAATTATATAAAGAAGGCATAACTGATTTAGTAGCAACCCCACATTATATAATTGGTTCTAATTATAATTATGATAATAAATATAAAAACAAGTTAATAAAAGAGTTATCTAAAAAAAGTAAAATTAATATTTATATTGGTAATGAAGTTTTTATAGATAATGATATATATAAATGTATTAAAAGTAATAAAATAAGTACTATTAATAATAGTAGATATTTACTTGTTGAATTACCTTTAGAAAATTGTTGTAATAATACACAAGATATTTTATTAAAATTAATTGATGAAGGTATTGTTCCTGTAATTGCCCACGTTGAAAGGTATGAATATTTAAGTATTGAATCTTTAAAAGAGTTTATTAATATTGGATGTTTACTTCAAGCAAATATAACTTCTCTAAATTTAAAATATGGAAGAAGCCCTAAGAAAAGATTAAAACAATTATTAAAGAATAATATGATATTTATACTTGGAACTGATACACACATTAGTGTATTAAATTTAGACCTTTGTCTAAAAAAGTTATCAAAGTTAGTAAATAGTGATTATTATAATAATCTTATTAATAATAATTTTGATAAATTAATTAATAATGAAGATATTAATATTGGAGGAGTATATGAAGAAGTTTAATTTAATTATATTATTTATTATATCTTTAGTGTTAATACCTAAT
Organism: bacterium; assembly: GCA_030531425.1. Lineage (GTDB taxonomy): Bacteria > Bacillota_I > Bacilli_A > RF39 > UBA660 > UMGS1613. Next base: position 732 of record JAUNNO010000071.1, on the reverse strand, counting down.
ATTAAAGCTTTAGATGTATATACTTCGTTTGTTGGAAGTAATGTTGTAAATGAAGGATATACTACTAATGTATATGTGAAAGTAGATGCTAAAACTAGTTTTAATAAAATAGATATATGTTATAATACATCTGGGGCTGTTTCTATTTTAGATGTTAATGCTATAGGAGGTATGAGGCTAGTTAATAAATATAGTGCAAGATCTATTATAGAATCTGATGCACCAATTCCAAGTGGAACAGAGGTCTTAGCATTTACTATTAAAGGTAATTATGCAGGTGAGGGAAGTCTAAAAATTACTAGTATAAAGGTTTATAATGGTGATGAGGTAATAGCTGGTGTTGCTTCTATATATTCTTTTAATGTAAATCCACAAAAAACAGAACAGCAACTTTTAGATGAAACAAATCAAAGTGCACTTAATAAATCAATTATATTAGTAGAAGCAGTAGAAAAGTCTTTATTAGAAGATGATTATAATTCTGCTAAAGAATCTGTAGATGCATTAATACCATCAGATCAAAAGAATGATTTAGAAGATAGATTAAATGAAGTAAGATTTAGTATAAATGTAAAAAAAGAGTGTAGTAAAACAGAGGCACCTGTTACTACCCAAACAACTGTTAATTCAAAATCTTGGATACTTATAAGTATAGTTTTAGCATTTATAGTAATAATAGGGTTCAATGTCAAGTAGTGTTGGTGGAACCAAAAACTAATGATAAATGAATCG
>JAUNNO010000070.1 GCA_030531425.1 bacterium | reverse complement strand
TAATTTATTAGTAACTTTAGAATATTTAGACTCATTAATTAATTCATATTCTATATTGTTTACTCTTTTTTCTATAATCTTATCTGTTTTATCAATAACTTGTTCTTTATTTATTTTTTTATCATAATCTTTTGTAAGTATAATCTCATTAAAATCTATATCTTTAATAAATGGTTCTAACACTGGAATTATAGACTGTAACATATCACTAATTCTTTTATAATTTAGTCTTACATTATCATCTACTAAAGTAGTATATCCTTCCTTTTCTTTATTTAAAGGACATACTATTATAAATTTTTCCTTAGTACGAGTTAGAGCTACATAAAATAATCTTATTTTTTCACTTATACTATTTCTATTTTCTTTTGATATAAGTAAATCTTTATATATTGTTTGTTTTATACCATTATCTATATATGGAGTAATTATATTATAATTTGAATCTACTAAAAACTTAGATTTAATATCTTCATCATTACTTTTTTTACTTAATCCAGAAAAATAACAAATACTATATTCTAACCCTTTACTTTTATGAATATTTAATATTTTAACACTATTACTAGAATCACTATTTAAAGAGTATTCTATAGCGTCAAAGTTAACCATTTCATCTAAATAATTACTAAATTCTATAGGACTATATCCAATGTTTGAAAGATTTATACTTAAATCTTTTAAATAATCTATTTTTATCATAGATTCTTTTATATTATTTGTCGTAATTAATTTTTCATATAAATTAAATTCATCTATTATCTTATTTAATAAATCTAAGTTAGATATTTCAAATATATTAATATTACTACATTTTTTATAAAGTTCTGTATCATAAAATTTATTAGATTTTATGATATCAAATATTTCTTCATCAGATGTATTCATTAAATATGATCTTGATATACTTGTATATAAATACTTAAATTCTGAATCTATTTCTTTTAGATTAATTTTAACTATTAATCTAATTAAATTTTTTATAACAGTTAAATCATCATTAGAAGTTAATTTTTCATTTTTTATTTGAACTATAGGAACACTCAAGTATTCAAATATTTTTTTATACAAATCAAAACTTGTGCCTCTATCCATGATAATAGAAAAATCACTATATATAACAGGTCTTAATGTATTTGTATTTTTATCAACTACTAAATATTTATCATTTATTTTTTGTTTTATATCATAAGCTATTGTAAATGCTTCAATCTCATCAAAGGAATACTCTTCTAAATATTCAGGATTATAATTTAATATTTCCATATTATAATTTTGATTGGTATTAAATTCTTCTATATAACTGTTATTTCCAAAATTCATTTGATGAGTCTTTTTATATTCTGCATCCCCTACATTATTATCCATAATAAGATTAAATATTAAGTTTATATTATCTAAAACTTCTCTTCTTGATCTAAAGTTTTTAAGTAAATCTATTTTTATACCACCATCACAGTTAGAATACTTATCATACTTATCTCTAAATATATATGGATTAGCATTTCTAAATCTATATATAGATTGTTTTATATCTCCTACCATATAAAGATTATTATTAGATATTAAATTAATAAATTCTTCTTGTATATCTGAAGTATCTTGATACTCATCTACCATGATTTCATCAAAACTACTTTTAAGTTCATCTCTTATATCAGTATTTTCTTTTATAATTTTTATAGCCATTAAAGCTATATCTGTAAATGTATATTGATTACTGTCACGTTTATACTCTAAAAATTTTCTATCAAACTTTTTCTTTATATCAAGTAGCGCTATAACATAATCTTTAGTATCAAGTATAGTATTTTTCATCTGGTCTATATTTTCAAATCTAGTTAAATCTTTTAATTTTTTTATTATATTAGATATTTCATCTTTATATATTTTAAAATCTTCACTACAATTATTATTTTTTCTAGGAGATCCTACAACACTTAAATTTAGTTTTACCTCATCATAAGTATTTGAATTAAGTAAACCTTCTAGATTAAAATTACTCATAAAATTATTATCTACTCTACTAATTAAATTATTATATGGTTCTATTATAGAATCTTTTACTCTAATTACTTCTTTTATATATTCGTCTATTTTTTCATTTATATAAAAATCATTATAATGATTATCAATATAGCTTTCAATAAATTCTTCCTTTTTAGAATTTAAATCTAATTTAGGTGATATAGACTTAAATACTTCTTTAATATTATCATCACTTTTATAACAAAAATCATTTATTAATTTATCAAAGTATTTATCATTATAACTTGATTCAAATATTTCATTTAATATTTCATTAGTTTTTAATAGTTCAATAGATGAATCCATAATAGATATATTATTAGGTACTCCTAGCTTTATATGATACTTTTTAACTATACTAAGCGCAAATGAATCAAATGTAGTAATATATGCAGAATCTATATAATTAAGTTGATCTTTTAAACCAGATGCTTTTATAGCTTTTCTTATTCTATCTTTCATCTCAGCTGCTGCTGCATTAGTAAATGTTAAAATAAGAAGTCTATTAATACTAGATCCATTAAGAAGCTTTTGTATAGTACGCTCTGTAAGTACTGCAGTCTTACCACTTCCAGCACCCGCACTTACTATTATATTAGTACCAGTTTTATTAATTGCTTGTTGTTGCTCTTTTGTCCATTTAGTCATTATTATCATCTCCAAACAAAGAACTAGATTTTATAGTTTTAAAATCATATTCCTTCATAAAACATAAATCTTTATAATTACAAAATTCACATCCTATATTTTCATTATCATACTTAGGATTTATATTAAACTTTGATTCTAATATGTTTTTAACTGTTTTATCTATTTGTTCTTTAGTTTTATCTATTAATTTATCTATATCAGAATCACTTAACATCTTTTTCATACTATTTGATGAAAAACTACCATCTTTATTTACTTTAAGAGAATCTATAACACAAGAATTTTTATATGATTTATCAAATTTCTCTAATACATTAATGTCAGTATTTGTATAGCCTATAAGTTTTAGGCTTTTTTCCTTTTCTTCATCAGATTTATTATCAAGAGTAATATTCTGTAAATAAAATCCAGCAAATCTAATATTTTTATAAGCAGAACTTGCTAAATACATATAAGTTGGAAGTTGAAGTCCAATGCCGTTTTCTATATATTTTAAACTAGGTTTTTTAACATATGTTTTATAATCTATTATAGAAGCTATAGTTGTATTTTCAAATGTATCATAAACTATTTTATCTATAAATCCTATAAAATTAATATTATCTTTTATATTAATGCTTATAAATTTCTCTGTATCTACAAGATTTAACTTAGAATAGGTATTTTGTTTTTGTATTATATCAATTAAATACTCTAAATTGTTTATAGTTCTTTCTACAAAGAACTTGTTTGAATTAGTAAGAATTATCTCATTATCAGTTATATATTTATATACTTCATCTTTAACATTTACTTCTTTTTTTATTGCTTTTTCAAGTACAGTATGGTAAATATTACCAAGCGTAATACTAAATTTATCTAAATCTTTTTTTAAACATAATATTTTATCAATATAAAATCTAAATGAACATCTATTATAATTATCCATTGTCGAATATGATAAATTAAAATTTTTTTGATTTGAAATAAAATTTATTAATTTTTCTTTACTCAATCCTGTAAATTCATGAGAATAAGTATTATATGGAATATTATAATTTGAATTAAGTAAGGTTAATATATCTGATTTTTCTTTAAATTTAAATAAATTATCTAATCTATTAGAAAGTTCCAAACTATCTGATAAACTACTATAACTTACATCATAATTTATTTTTTTCTTTATAACTTTTAAATCTAATTCATCAATTAAATTTGATGGATAATAAGTAGTAAATGAATCTTTTAATTTATAAGTAATAGTTAAATTTTTAATATTTTTTATTGCTTTTAATACATCTTGTTTTTCTTTTATATTTTTATCATTTGTAGTATCTATAAATTCATCTTTAATATTATCAGTAATATAGTCTTCATCTTTATATATTTTAGGAATTATTCCTTGATTAAAGCCTAACATAAATACATACATACCATCAAAATCATAATTCTTATAATCTATTACTTCTATCATGCGCGTATATATATCATTTTCTATATAAGTATGTTTTAAATCATATTCAATAAGTAGTTTTAAATCTTTGATATCTTCACACCAAATATATTTATTACAAATATTTATAATCTTATTATATGTATTTGTTTTATTATATTTATCTATAGATTTTATACCTTCTTCAATACTAGTTAAATTATTATAAAATGTTTTACCTATTATATTAGAAATAATTGGTATATTATGAAATTTATTAATTTTTAAATTA
>JAUNNO010000015.1 GCA_030531425.1 bacterium | reverse complement strand
AATACCATCAAACTTTTATATAAAAAATATAGATAAGTATATAATAGATGGGAAAATACTTACTTTAGATAAAAATATATGTAAAAAATGTAGTAAGAGTATAAAAATATATAATATGATTGCTAATGATATATTAAAAGAAAGTAAGGTGAATTAAATGGGAAAATCTTTTGTTGATGAATTTAATGTTAAAGAAGAAAACATTAATATAGGAGATGTTTCTGATTATGATTCTTTTAAGGATAAGAAATTATTAGATGAGTTAAGAGAAAAAATTATACAAAACTTAATAGATAAGAATACTAATAATCAAATAGAGTTATCTAGTTTAGCAAAAAAAGAAGTAGAAAGTGTATTAGAAGAATATGATTTATCTGTTATTGAGAGAAGCTATGTAAATAATTTAATTGATAACGAAATAAATGGGTATGGACCTATTACAGAACTTTTAGAAGACCCTTCTATTACTGAGATAATGGTTAATGGAACCAATGATATATATATAGAACTTGATGGGAAAATAATAAAAGATGATAGTGTATCTTTTATAAATCAAGATCATATTATAAGAACAATTCAAAGATTAATCCAACCTATTGGAAGGACTATAGATACATCTAATCCCATGGTAGATGCGAGACTTTTAGATGGCTCTAGATTAAATGCTATAATTCCACCTTTAAGCTTAAAAGGTGCTGTACTTACAATTCGTAAGTTTAAAAAAGAACTTATAGATGTGGAAGATTTTTTAAGAAATGGTACTATGACACCATATATGGCAAGATTTATCGAAGCTTGCGTTAAAAGTAAGATGAATATTATAGTATGTGGAGGAACTGGCTCTGGAAAAACCACATTACTTAATATAATGTCTTCTTTTATAGGAAATAGTGAACGTATTATTACTATAGAAGATGCAGCAGAATTAAAACTAGAACAAGAGCATGTTATATCACTTGAAACTAGAAGTGCTAATTATGAAGGTTCTGGAGAAGTAAATATAAGAGCTTTAGTTATAAATTCACTTCGTATGAGACCAGATAGAATTATAGTAGGTGAAGTACGTGGTAAAGAAGCTTTTGATATGCTTCAAGCTATGAATACAGGGCATGAAGGAAGTATGACAACACTTCATGCTAATAGCCCAATTGATGCTTTAAATAGGCTTGAAACTATGGTTCTTATGGCTGGTATGGAAATTCCAATTAAAGCAATAAGAGAATACATAGAAAATGCAATAGATATTGTTATAAATATTTCGAGGTTAAGTGATGGTAAAAGAAAGATCACTAGTATTTGCGAAGTAGATGGTTTTTCATCTGATGAAATAAAACTAAATGAAATATTTTCATTTAATCAAACTGGTATAGCTAGTGATGGTGAAGTAATAGGAGAATTTAATTTTACTAAATCATCAAATAAAACATATCAAATACTAAAATCAAGAGGTATAGATAGCTTAAAAGATATATTTGAATAGAGGTGAATTATGGAGGGGTTAAGTATAAATTATATTAATACTAATGAAGATGTAATAGTTACTTACACTCCATCTTCAAATGTATTAAGGTACTCTTATACAATAATTAAAGATAATGAGTATAAAGATATTGTAAATGTAGAAGGTACTAAATCTAGTGATATTTTATTAAATGAAACAGGGATTTATAAATTAGAAATAACTTATATAGATAATCTTAATCATGAAAATAAAATAGTAAGTGGAGAATACAAGATAGATAAAGAAGCTCCAATATTGAATATAGAAAATAAAACATATAAAATAAAATGTAGTGAAAATTTTAATTATTTAGATGGAGTTAGTGCTTATGATAATGTTGATGGAGATTTAACTGGTAATATTAAAACTAATATATCAAATTTAGACTTAAGTACTAATGGGGTAAAAGAATTAGTTTATGAAGTTCAAGATAGCGCAGGGAACACAGTTTCTACTAAAGCCTATATAACAGTTAAATCTGATAATACTAGTGTAGTAAGATTAGGTCAATTAACACTTACTTTAGTAGTAGTATTAGTATTAATCTTCTTATTTAGATATATAAGGAGTATAAAATTAGAAAAGAGATTTTCTAAATATACAATAAATTCTAGTAAAAATAAATCTATATCTTTATTTGATAATATATATAATAAATATATTTGTTTTGTAGATACGTTTACTAAATTTTTATCTAAATCAGCATTTTTAACTAAAAGAAGTAAAAGATATGATAAGTACTCTGATATTTTTGATAAAAATACAAATGGTATAGTATTTATATCTAAAAAAATACTTCTAGGATTTATCTATATAGTGTTTGCTATAATAATTAGATTACTTCAATCAAAACTACTTGCACCATTAGAAATGATTATTCCATTTATACTAGGTTATATTACTTTAGATATTATATATTTTAATAAATATATTAATTATAAAAAGAAAATAAAAAAAGATATGTTAGAAGCTATTACTATTATGAATAATGCTTTTAAAGCTGGGATGAGTATAACACAAGCAGTACTACTTGTATCAGAACAGTTAAATGGGCCAATTTCTATAGAATTTAAAAAAATACATATGGAGATATCTTTAGGATTAGATATTAATGTAGCATTTAAAAGATTTGCTGATAGAGTTAATTTAGATGAGGCTAAATATTTAGCTAGTAGCTTATCTGTTTTAAATAAGACTGGTGGTAATATAATAAAGGTATTTAATTCAATTGAGAAAAATACTTTTAACAGAAAAAAACTTGAAGAAGAATTAAAAGCTTTAACTAGTTCATCTAAGATGGTCATGTATGTTTTAACTATTGTTCCTATCTTGTTTGTTTTGTTTATAAATTTAATTAATAAAGATTATTTTAATGTACTATTTACAAATATATTTGGATTAGTTATAATATTTGTTATAGTTATTATGTATATTTCTTATATTTTTATAGTTAGAAGAGTAATGAAAATAGGAGGAATAAAATGAATGGTATAATAAGAAAAATATATAGATCTAAGGATATAGATACTATCCAAAGCAAAATAAATCTGTTAGGTAGTAATAGAAAATTAAAATTTGATAGTGTTTCATTTTTGAATTTTAGGCTTATTACTACAATACTTCTTGCAGTAATACTTATATTACTTACGAGTATAAAATATTATATAATACCATTTATATTGATAATTTATTATAATCTAATATATTATTTATTTATAACTAATGAGATTAATAAAAGAATTAAAAAATTAGATAAGGAAGCTTTAACGTTTTTTGAAATTTTAACCTTAACATTAGAGTCAGGTAAAAATTTAGAAAATTCACTAGAAATTACTTGCTATAATGTAGATAGTGAATTATCACAAGAATTCAAAAAATGTTTGATTGAAACAAAGTTTGGTAAATCTTTGATTGAGTCACTAAATTCATTGAAAACTAGAATGCCATCTGAGGCTATAAATAATATTATTTTGAATATTACGCAAACTAGTGTGTTTGGAAATAGTATTATAGATACTATGAATAATCAAATAGAGTATTTAAGAGAAAAACAATTGATGGAGGTTAAATCTGAAATAAATAAAATTCCAACAAAAGTAAGTATTATATCTGTTGTTTTTATAGTTCCGCTTATATTACTTATAATACTTGGACCATTTATTGTAGAATTTTTAGGATAGGAGATAATTATGAAATATTATATGGCAGGAATTAAAGGGGCTGGCATGAGTGCTTTAGCACTTCTATTATCTGATTTGGGTTATGAGGTTATTGGTTATGATGATGCGGCCTCTCATAGATTTACGGAAGATAAATTAATTGATAGGGGAATAAAAATATATAGTGAGATAACTTCTGATTTATCAGAAGATTGTATTGTTATTTATTCTCCTGCTTTAAAATTAGATACTCACCCTGTTTTATTAAAAGCAGCAAGTATGAATTTAAAGATATATGAATATCAAGATATGTTAGGAAAACTTACAAAAAAATTTGATACTGTGTGTGTATCTGGCTGTCATGGTAAAACTACTACAACAGCTATGTTAAGTCATATTTTTGAGAATATCTCATCTTGTAATTACTTGATTGGTGATGGAAGAGGAAAAGGCAATAAAGAATCAAATAGATTTATATTAGAATCTTGCGAGTATAGAAGACATTTTTTAGCATATGACCCTGAATATGTAATAATTACAAATATTGATATGGATCATACTGATTATTATAAAAATATGGATGATATGGTTTTAGCATATCAAGAATTTGCTAATAAAGCATCTAAGATGGTAATAGCTTGTGGGGATGATCCTTATACTCATTTACTTGAAGTTAATCCCCAAATATATTATTATGGACTTTCTTCTGATAATGATATTCAAGCTAGGGATGTTTCTTATAGAAGTGATGGAACTAGTTTTGATGTGTTTGTAGAAGATGAATACTATGGGCATTTTGATTTACCATTATTTGGAAAACATATGCTTATGGATTCATTAGCTGCAATAGCTATTTGTCATTATGAAAGACTAGATTCTAAGGAAGTTGCTAAATTTTTAAAGACTTTTGAGGGCGCTGAGAGAAGATTTAAAGAAACTATTATAGGTAATAATGTAATAATAGATGATTATGCCCATCATCCAACAGAGGTTAAAGTAACAATTAAAGCCTCAAGGCAAAAATATCCTGATAAAAAAATCGTTGCAGTATTTAAACCGCACACATTTTCAAGGGTAGAGGAGTTTTCAGATGAATTTGCGGAGGCACTTAATTTAGCAGATGAAGCTTTTGTTATGGATATAAATTATGATAGAGAAGATCCTAATGATTATCCAGATATTAGTGCTTACACTATTATAGATAAATTAGATCATGGGGATTATATTGAACAAGGTATGGCATCTAAATTAATTAATTATGATAATGCTGTAATACTTTTTATGAGTAGTAAAGAAATATATATATTAGAAGAAGAATATAAAAAATTATTGAATGAAAAAATATAGAATTAATGGAGTATGTTTATGGATAAAAAAAAGAAAAAAAGAGGTTTCTGGTTACTAGCACTTTGTTTAGCTTTAATTCCAGCATTTGAGGTTTTATTTATTGTTGGTTGTAATTCTGATAATTTAATTAAGTTTCCTTTTTTTGTAGCAATAATAGTTATTAATATATTACTTATATTACTTTTAATATATGCTTTGATTATATATAATAAAAATAAAAAGGCATCTAAAAGAAAACTTAGAACTTGGTTAAAAGTAGTTTTATGGATTATAAGTATTATGTATATATCAGGTTGTGTAGCATTTACTATTTTATTATATGGACCAAATGAAAAATTTAAAACTTGGCTTATAACTACTGCTATGAATACTATGAACCATCAATACTTATGTAAATGGTTTTATAGTGATAATGTTATATATGACGTATTGAATAAAAATTACATAAAAGAATCAGGTGAATCTACTAATCCCGAATTAATAAAGAAAAAGTTAAAAGAAAAAATAAAAGAAAATTATAATGAATATGAAAAAGAATTATTAATCCATGAAGAAGGAGAACTTTATAAAGTTGTTAAATTTAAAGTTAATGGAGCTAATGCATATATTGCTGCTGTATTTGATCCTTCAAAGGTTAAACTTGAAATTACTCAAAAAATTGGGGTAATTGGTGAATATGTAACTGAGATGATGAGAAGAAATAATGCAATACTTGGAATAAATGCAGGCGGTTTTGTAGATCAAGGAAATAATTTAGGTGAATCACCTACTGGAATAACTATCGTAAATAAAAAAATAATAACAGATAATACCTATGGTGGAGTAACATCAACAGGTGGAATAGTAGGAATTACTGATGATAATGTTTTAGTTTTATTAAAAGATAAGACTGCAGAAGAAGCTATTGAAATGGGAGTAAGAGATGCTGTATCTTGGGGACCATTTTTGATTGTTAATGGTATTGCTTCTAAAGTATCTGGAAATGGGGGATATGGTGGTGGAGCTAGAAGTGCTATAGGTCAAAGAAAAGATGGAACTATATTACTTTTAGTAGTTGATAGTAATGCCTCAAGAACAAATGGTGCTGGAATGGAAGATTTAGTTGAAATAATGCAAAGATATGGAGCTTATAACGCATCTAATTTAGATGGTGGAACATCAAGTGTAATGGATTTTAGAAGAGACATTGCAATCAAAGATTTTAAAGCTGATTGTCATGATTATTTTTCTAAATATGCTTGTCATATTAATGATCCAATTGATTCAACAGGTACTCATACAACAAGATATATTGCAGATGCTTGGGTAGTAGTGGAGTAGTTTATGAAAAAAAAGAGAAAATTAAAAAAAGGAAGAGTATTATTAGTTATATTATTATTGTTGTTGCTACCATCAGTTCTATTATATTTTAGTTTTAATAAGAAAAGTAGTAAAAAAATAGAGCCAAAGGAGGAAAAAACAGAACCTATAGAGGTTAAACCTGAAAAGAAGAGTATGTCACTAATTATGGTTGGAGATGCAGTTATACATAATGGCATATATTTAGATGCTAGAGTTTCAGGTGACACTTACGATTTTAAAGATATGTTTACATATATAAAAGATGAAATAAAGGATTATGATTTAAAATATTATAATCAAGAAACTATAATTGGAGGAAAAAATTTAGGGCTTTCAAATTATCCTAGATTTAATTCACCTGATGAGATAGGTTCTGATTTAGTGGCTACTGGATTTAATTTAGTTAGTTTAGCTACAAATCATACTATGGATAAAAATGAAGAAGGAGTCCTTTATACTGTAGATTTTTGGAAAACCCAAAATGCTATAACATCAGGAGCTTATTCATCTTTTGAAGAAAGAGATAATATTAAGGTAAATGAGCAAAATGGAATAAAATATGCATTTTTATCATATACAACATCAACTAATGGACTTCCAGTACCTTCCGGAAAAGAATATTTAGTAAATGTTTATAGTGAAGAAAAGGTAAAAGAAGATATAGAAAAAATTAAAGATAAAGTAGATGTTATAATAGTTGCTATGCATTGGGGAGAAGAGTATACACATACACCAGTACAAAGTGAAAAAGATATAGCCGGTTATTTATCTAGTTTAGGTGTTAATTTAATAATAGGTTCACATCCACACGTAATTCAACCTGTAGATTATATTAACGATACATTAGTTATTTATTCACTTGGTAACTTTATATCAGCTCAGCATTCACTAGGAATTGATAAGATAATAGGACTTATGGTAGGACTTGATATAAATGTAGAAGACGGAAAAGTTACTTTTGATAATATAGATAAGCAACTTATATATACATATTGTACTAGTGCATATAAAGACTTTAAAATATATCCTTTTAGTAAACTAGATGATTCTATATTAAATAATTATAAATCAATTGAAGAAGAATATATGAATATAGTAAATACTAAAGTGGAATACTAAAAAATAACTGAGATTATTTCTCAGTTATTTTTTCCGTATTTTTAAAATTTAATTTAGCAATTTCTTTTAATTTGTCAAATCCATATTTTTGAACTACTTTTTTAGCAATCTCATCTACATTTTCCCCAGCACCCTTAGGAAGATTAATTCCTATACTTTTTGAAAGTTTATCAAATTCACTAATAAAAATATATCTACTTATTAGTGATGCACAAGCAACTGATAAATGTTTATCTTCACCCTTGGTTAAGAAAGTTATATTTCTAACAACATTTGTTGAATCTTTTAAATAGTTATAATATACATATTTTTCTGCAAATTGATCTACTATAATATTGTCGTAGTCATTTATTTTTTCTTTTAATTTAAATAAAACTTTATTATGTAAGATTGCTTTTATTTTATTCATATTAATATCTTTGCTATAAAATTTATTATAATCAGTATTATTTAATATTATAGATTCATAATTAATTTTTTTTATAAATTTTGGTACTATTTTTAATATATCAGAATCAGTTAGTTTTTTAGAGTCTTTAACCTTTAATTCTTCTAAGAATTCTATATCGCTCTTTGAAACAAAAGAGGCAGTAACAACTATAGGGCCAAAAAAGTCTCCTGTGCCAACTTCATCTGAACCTATACTTGAAGTATAATATATATTTTTATCAATTATTTTATTATTTTTTTTGGAATCACTAGAACTTTTTTTGATATCTATTTTACCACTATTAATTTTTTCTGTAGTAATCCAAAAGTCACTTGATAAATCTGCATCTCTTCCTTGAAATACTACTTTACCAGATTCATATAATGTAATAACAGTATCGCCATCTTTAGCCTGCCATTTGGCATACTGTGGAGTTTTATCTCTCATGCACCAGTTTAATTCTTCACTCATCATATCTTGTGTTTTTTGGCTAGCAACAAAAGATATTACATTAGATTTATTCATAACATCACCATATCAATTATAACACAATTTTATTTAAAATGCTTTATTTTTAAAATTATTTATAATATAATTATATTAGGAGTGGTATTAAGTGAATGTAGTAGATTATATAATATTAGCTTTAGTTATTATAGGATTTTTAATAGGTTTTAAAAGAGGTTTTACAAAAGAATTAGTATCTTTAGTTGGAATATTTTTGATATTATTTTTGTCCTTTACATTAAAAAATCCTATAAGTGTATTTTTATATAAAAATTTTCCATTTATAAACTTTGGAGGAATATTTAAAGATATTACGGTATTAAATATATTATTTTATGAATTAGTAGCTTTCTTTACGGTATTTTTAATACTATTTGTTATGTTTAAAATATTACTAAAACTTACATCTTGCTTCGAAAAATTATTAACAGCTACAATAATACTTGGAATACCATCTAAAATATTAGGAGGACTACTTGGAATTATACATTCTATTATTTATGTTTTTATTTCATTATATATTTTAAGTTTGCCAATAATTAGTTTTTCTTATTTAAAATCTTCTAAATTATCTAATATAATTTTATCTAAAACTCCGGTATTAAATGTTGTTTGTGATAAAACTTTAGATGTATTTGATGAGATTGTAAAATTAAAGGATGAATATAATTTTCAGTCATCTGATGAATTTAATGAAAAAGTACTTAATTTAATGATAAAAAACAATATAATTTCTAGAGAAAATGCTTTGATATTAATTAAAGATGGTAAAATTAAAAATATTAAAATTGATTAATAATTGTAAAAATTTGTAAAATTTTATTATATTAATTTTATTTTAATTGAAATTGAAATTTTGGTATGATAAAATATATAGTGTAATAGTTGTAAGTTTATAGAATTTGGAGTGATTTGATGACAACAATTTATAATTTAGTTATGTCAAATATTTACTTATATTTATGTATTTTAATTGTTTTAATAATATTTATTACGATTCTTTTTATAGTTATTTCTAATCAGAAAAATAGAAAAAAAATAAAAGATGACTTAATAGAGGCAGAAAGAATTGATAAGGAACTCGAATCAAATGAAATAACTGAATCTGGAAGTGAGCTTCAAAATATTCTAAAACATATGCAAGAAGAAATGGATGTAAAACCTGAAGATGTAGTAAAAAAATTTGAAGAAGAACAAGAAGAAAAAGCTATAATAAGTTATCAAGAATTAGTAAATAATGTAAAAGCTGGTAAAATTGAAGTTGTTGATGATGATAATTGTGATGTCGATTTTGTTGAAAAATTAAATGTTGAAAATTATGAGGAACCAATACTTGATAGTGAAGAGTCTAGTGTAACACCCGAGATGGTAAAAGATGCTATTTCAAGTATTTCTTTATCATCAAATAAAGTTGAATCTAAAAAATTTAAAAAAAGTGAGTTTATTTCACCAATATATGGTGTTGTAGAGAATAAATTTGAATATCCGACGGTTAAGAAGAATGAAAATATAATGGATTTGATGAATACAAGAGATTATAATAAATTAACTGAAGAAATTAATAGGCAAGAAGAATTCTTGAAGGCACTAAAAGAATTTAGAAATAATTTATAACGATTAAAACTTTAATCGTTTTAATTTGCAAATTTTAGACTAACATGATAAAATATTTTAACTTGAAGGGGATTTTTATGAAAAATATAGAAAAAGATTTAAATATTTTAGAATTATATTTGTCTGATATAAACTCTATAGAAAAAATGTCTGAAAAAGATCAGGAAAATTTAAAGCAAGAATATATAAATACCGATTTAATTATGAGAAATAAAATAATTGAATCATTACTTCCTTTTGTTGCCTGTTTAGCAAGAAAGTATGCTAAAAATGAAAATGAGTTAATGGAACTTATACAAGAAGGAAATATAGGATTAATTGAGGCAATTGATAGATTTGATATGTCGAAATCCACTAAATTTTCAACATACGCTTATTTTTATATAATTAATAGGATTATTAGATATTATAGAAAAGATAATGCTATTGAATTATCAATGCATGATTATAATAAATTGAAAAGAATAAAAAAATATATAAATGAATATACAAATAGTAATGGAAAATATCCAACATATGATGAAATATCTAATTCATTAAAGATAAAAAGTTTAGATATATTTAATTTAATTATGTTAGATAGTGGAATTCTTGATATAAATGAAGAGTGTAATTATTTAACTTTGAATTATATATTTAATCTAGATAAATTATTAGATATGAATGATTTATATGAATCATTTGATAATATGTTTATGGTAGACTTAATTTTGAAAGAAGAGGACTTTTGTGAAAAAGTTATTTCAAAAGAAACAAGTTTATTTTTACTAAAAAAAATGAAGGAATGTTTAACAGAAAGAGAATATGATATATTTGTTTCAAGAAATTTATATAATATGTCTATTTCTTTTATAGCTAATAATTATAATTTAAGTAGTGAAAGAATAAGGCAAATACTTGATTGTTCTAAATATAAAATACTAAAAAAATTTAAAAAATGGGGTGTAGATTAATGTTTGGTGACGATATAATTTTAGGAAGGACTGTATCCAAATTAGATGATAAAGGAAGGGTTTGTTTACCTTCGTTTACGGGAAGACAATATAAAGATAAACTAGTTTTAGTGGAATTTGATGAGGATAAGGCTTGCATATATAAATATGATAGTTATGTTAGCCAAATAGAGGAATTAAAAGAAAAAATTAAGCTATCTAAAACTGTTTCTGAAAGAAGAAAGTATGAACTTGAAATGTACTCAATTTGTAAAAAAATTTTGAAAGTTTTAAATGTTGATGTAAATGGCAGAGTAATTATTGGCGATTTATTTAAAGATCATGAATATTTAAATATTATAGGTTCCATAGATAGTGTAATTATAGAACCATCAAAGAAGATATAATTCTTCTTTTTTGATATATTATAAAAATGTGTTATAATAGTACTGGTGATGTGATGAAAAAAAGCTTTTCTTTAATAATGATATTTAGCTTTATATTTCTATTTATAGATCAATTGTTAATATTCTATTTTTGTGAAAATTTTATTTTAAACGAAAGTGTTATATTGATTAAAAATTTTTTTTCAATTACTTTAGTTCATAATACGGGTGCTGCTTTTAGTATTTTAAAAAATAGTAGAATATTTTTAATTATTATAGGTGTGGTGTCTTTATTTGGAATATTATTTTATATAATTAGATTGAAAAAAATAAATAATTTTGATATATTTGTATTTTCACTATTAATTGGAGGATTATTAGGTAATTTAATTGATCGTATTTTTAGATGTTATGTAATAGATTATTTAAGCTTTAATTTTGGAAATTATTATTTTCCAATATTTAATTTTGCAGATGTTTGTATTGTTGTGTCAATAATTTTAATGATTATAAATGTATTGAAAGAGGATTTATGGAAATAGTTATAGAAGAAAATATAAATGAAAGAATAGATGTTTACCTAAGTAAAAAATTAGAACGTAGTAGAAGTGTTATATCTAAAATGATTAATACAGAAAATATCTTGGTAAATGGTTTGAAAGTTAAGAATAGTTATAATTTAAAATTAGGTGATAAAATCTTTGTTGGAGAATATGAAGAAGAAGATATGAATATAGAGAAAGAAAATATTGAACTTGATATTGTATATGAAGATGATGACGTAATTGTAATAAATAAAAAAAATGGAATGGTGGTTCATCCTGCGCCAGGCAATACAAAAGGTACTTTAGTAAATGCACTTCTTTATTATTCTAAAAATTTAAGTGATATTAATGGAGAATTTAGACCAGGAATAGTTCATAGAATTGATGCATATACCACAGGATTATTGATGGTTGCAAAAAATAATAAATCTCATGAAATTTTAGCAGATGAGTTGGCAAAAAAACAAACAACAAGGAAATATATTGCACTTGTTTGGGGTGTTATTAATGAAGATACTGCTACAATAGATGCTCCAATTGGGCGTGATGTAAATGATAGGAAAAAAATGGCTGTAACTCCAATAAATAGTAAAGATGCTATAACACATTTGAAAGTTCTAGAAAGATTAAATAATGCGACTTTAGTAGAATTAGTGTTAGAAACAGGTAGAACCCATCAAATAAGAGTACATATGGATTATATAGGTCATCCTGTTGTTAATGACCCTGTTTATGGTAAAAGAAAATTAATAGATAATACTGGACAATGTCTTCATGCATATGAGTTAGGATTTATTCATCCTACTTCTAATAAATATATGGAGTTTAGTTGCGAAATTCCAGAGTGTTTTAAAAATATTTTAGAAAAATTCAAATAAAAAAGATGGTAAACATCTTTTTTTATCTATAATATGGACCATAGTATGGTGGATATGGATAGTAATAATTATTATTATAATAGTAATTTGGCCTGTTGTATCCATATCCATTATTAAATAGCGGGGCTACAAGCCCACCTGTAACTCCTCCTAATATAAAAGGTCCTAGAAATCCACCACCAATAAATCTATTATCAATATTTTGATTTCTAAAATTCGTTGGAATTTGATTGTAATTATACATAAAATCTTCCTTTCATGGTATAATATGTATTAAAGGAAAATTGGTGATATTATGGATGAGAGAATAAAAAAATTAAGTAAAACAATAGTTGATTATAGTATAAAAATCAAGGAAAACGATAGGGTTTTAATACAGTATGAAAGTGATTTTTGCAAACCACTTGTTATTCAGCTTATAAAAGATATCATATCTAGAAAAGCTATACCTAGTACTAAATTAATAGATAATGAGATTACATCACTGATACTTGAAAACTCAACTAGTAAAGCAATTGATGAAATGGTAAAGGTTAAAACATTTGAAGTTAATAATTATGATGCTTTTATAAGAATTTGTTACACAGAAAACGAATATGAGGATAATAAGATATCAAAAGAAACAAGAAAAGAATTAGGGTTAAAATCACAAGATATTGATGATATTAGGATAAATAAAAGGAAGTGGGTTTTACTTAATTATCCGTCTTTAATAGATGCATATAAAGCTCACATGAAATATGAAGATTTTTATAACTTTTCTATGGACGTTATGAATGTAGATTATGAATCTATGAATGATAAAATAAAACCTCTTAAAGATTTAATGGAAAAAACTGATAAAGTTAGAATTACAGGACCAGGTACTGATATAACGTTTAGTATAAAAGGTCTTCCTGCAATACCTTGTTGTGGGACTTGTAATATACCAGATGGTGAATTATATACAGCACCTATTAAAAAATCTGTTAATGGTGTAATAACATATAACACACCAAGCCCATACCATGGTAATATATTTAATAATATTAAATTAGAGTTTAAGGATGGTAAAATTATTAATTGTACAACTACAGAACATAATGAAAAACTAAAAGAAATATTTGATACTGATGAAGGAGCAAGGTATATAGGTGAGTTTTCATTAGGATTTAATCCTATGATAACAAAACCTATGGGAGATATTTTATATGATGAAAAAATAATGGGAAGCCTGCATTTTACACCTGGTAGATGTTATGAAGACTGTGATAATGGAAATATTTCAAGTATACATTGGGATTTAGTATTAATACAAACAGAAGAATATGGCGGTGGAGAGGTATATTTTGATGATGTATTAATTAGAAAAAATGGATTGTTTGTACTTGAAGAATTAAAACAATTAAATTAGATTTTATTTATTTTTTCTAAAATTAATGATATAATTACACAGTGGTGATTATATGAATAAAAAAAGAATTTTAATAAAAATATTATTAATTATTATTTGGATGATTATAATATTTTTATTTTCAAATCAACCAAATTCAAGCGCTAGTACTAAAATTGTTATAGGACAAGTAATAACTACAGCTACTAAAACACCTATTAATAATAATCATATTAATATTATTAATTTTTTTATAAGAAAGTTAGCTCATATAACTGAATATTTTATATTAGCTATATTAGTTATAAATTTAATTAAAGAGTATACTAATAAATATAAATATATATTTATATTTACATTATTTATTTGCTTTATTTATGCAATAACAGATGAGATTCATCAGGCATTTGTATTTAATAGAACAAGTTCAATTTATGATGCTTTTATTGATGTGATAGGTGTTTTAATTTATCTATTAATTTATAAATTAACAAGAAAAAAAGTTCGATAAGTTATATAGAACTTTTTTTTTCATAGAATTAAATAGGTGATTTCATGAAAAAAATATTTCAAGTTATTGGGTTTATTAGTTTAACTTGTTTTAGTTTTTTTATGACTGAACAAACCTCTTTAGTAGTTAATTCTATGGATGATATAATGATAAGCATAAATGATAATAAAGATGGATATAAAAGTATTGCAAAAGACGCATATATAGATGAAGATACAATTATACCTGGGGTTTGTAGCAAAACTGTTAATGTAAAAAAAAGCTATAAGAATATGAAACTAAATGGATATTATAATGATAAATTATATATATATGACTATAAAAAACCTAAAATAAGTTTGGAAGATAATATTAATAAATATATAATAAAAGGTAATCCAGAAAAAAGATTTGTAAGTTTAATATTTGTAGTAGAAGATAATGATGATATAAATGGAATATTAAATATTATAAACAATTACAATGCGAAAGTAAGCTTTTTTGTTACTAAAGATTATTTTAAAAACAACACAGAATATGTGGAATCTATAATAAATCAAGGACATAATATTGGAATTTATACATCTGATTATACTGATTCTGATATTGATTTATTTGAAGTCATTATAAAAAAAATAGATAAACAAAAAAATATTTTTTGTTATAATCCTGATAAAAATAAAGATAATTTAGATATATGCTTTTCAAAAGGTAATTATACTATAAAACCTATATTAATCTCTGATACTGTACCTTTATTAAGCGTTAAGGAAAATTTAGAATCTGGTAACATATTGTCATTAAAAATAAATTCTCAACTAAAAAAAGAATTATCAACCATGATAATTTATATAAAGTCTAAAGGTTTAAAACTTACAAATTTAGAAGATAATGTTTTAGAATAAAAAATATTTTTTTATAAAATTTTAAAAAATGATTGACAAAACGTAATGTTTTTAATATAATGTTAATAACAGATGATAAATCTGTATTAAAATGTAAACTGATATTAATATTATATTAAAAAGAGGAGACTTATGAAAATAAAAAATTTAAAAATTTATAACAAATGTTTAATAGTAGTTGATATGGTAAATGGTTTTGTAAAAGAAGGCGTTTTGCATGACAATAATATTACTCATATTATAAAATTTCAAAAAAAATTAATAGAAAATTATATAAAAGAAGGAGATTTAATTGTATTTATAAAAGATACACATTATAATAATTCAACAGAGTTTAATAGGTTTGGAAATACTACACATTGTTTGAAGGGTACAAGTGAAGCTGAATTAGTAGATGAATTAAAAATATATGAAGGCTTAAAAGATACAATTTCAATTGAAAAGAATTCTACAAGTTTTATGGAAGCTCCTAAATTTAGAGAACTTATAAGAAATTTAAAAGATATAAAAGAAGTAGATGTTGTTGGATGCTGCACAGATATTTGTGTATTTAATGGTTCTATGGGGCTTGCTAATTATTTTGATCAAAATAATTTGGATGTACAAATAAGAGTTTATGAAGAGGGTGTTGAAACATATGCTAGGAATGTTAGAGAAAATTATGTAGATGCTGCAAATTTACTTATGGAACAACAAGGTATTCAGCTAGTAAAAAAGATGGGAGGTAAATAATATGGAAAATAAAACAATGATGACTGATTTTTATGAACTTACTATGGCACAAACTTATTTTGATGCAGGGGAACAAAATAAGAAAGTATATTTTGATGTATTTTTTAGAAATAATCCATTTAATTCTGGTTATACAATCATGGGTGGATTAGATGCTATAATAGATTATATAAATAATTTTAAAATAAGCGAAGAAGATATTGATTATTTAAGAAGTTTAAATACTTTTAGTGAAAAATTTTTGGAGTATTTAAAAAATTTAAAATTTACTGGTGACATATTTGCTGTAAAAGATGGAACTCCTATATTTCCTAATGAACCGGTAATTACAGTAAGAGCTAATGTAATAGAAGCACAATTAATAGAAACTGCATTGCTTGCTTGTTTCAATCACGGTTCTTTAGTAACAACGGCCTCTAAAAGAATAACAAATGCAGCTGGAAGTGTACCTGTAATGGAATTTGGAGCGCGTCGTGCTCGTGGTATTGATTCTGCTATAGAAGCAAGTAAATATGCCTATATTGGAGGATGTGTGGGTACAAGTAATGTATATGCAGGTAAGAAATACGATATCCCAGTATTAGGTACTATGGCACATAGCTTAATATGTGATGCTGATAGTGAGTATGATGCTTTCTTAAAATATGCAAAAAGTAATCCAGAAAATTGTGTATTTTTAGTAGATACTTATGATACATTAAGAAGTGGTATACCTAATGCAATTAAGGTAGCAAAAGATTATTTAATTCCTAATGGATATAAATTAAAAGGTATAAGAATAGATTCAGGTGACCTTGCCTATTTATCAAAAGAAGCAAGAAAAATGTTAGATGAAGCTGGATTTTATGATGCTGCAATATGTCTTTCAAATGGGTTAGATGAAAAAACTATTAAATCATTAAAACATCAAGGAGCAATTATTAATTCTATAGGTTGTGGGGATAATATTGCTGCATCTAAAGAAAGAGTTGGTGGAGTATATAAATTAGTTGCCATAGAAAAAGAAAATGGACTTATACCTAAAATAAAAGTTAGTAATGACGAGGTTAAAACTATTAATCCTGGGTATAAGAAAGTATATAGATTTTATGATAAAACTACTGGATATGCACTTGGTGATGTAATTGCTCTATCAGATGAGATTATTCCAAAAGATAAATATACATTAATATCTCCAACGGAAGATTGGAAGACTACGACATTATCTAATTATGAATTAAAAGAGTTACAAGTTCCAATATTTAAAGATGGTAAACAAGTATATTCACTTCCTACAGTAAAAATGAGTAAAGAATATTGCGCTTTAGAATTTAAAACTTTATATCCTGAGGTTACTAGATTAGAAAACCCACATGAATATTATGTAGATTTAACAAAAAAACTTTTAAATTTAAAGAAACAATTAATATTAGATAGTGTAAAGCAAGTAAAAAATAAACAATATAGAAAGGTTAAATAATATGAGAAAAGAAAAATTAGAAGAACTTAGAAATTTAATTGAAGAATTAAAATCTGTGAGATGTGAAAAAAGAAGAGATGGGAAAAATTTTTTGACAAATATTCCATATAGTTTTAAATTAAATAATGGTAGAGTACTTTATAGAGAACGATTAATTAAGGGGGGAAAAGATGGATCTGCTACTATAATAATGCCTGTGTTAAGTAATACAGAAATACTAACTGTTATAGAACCTAGAGTTTTTACTGAACTTACAGTTGGTGTAGGATTTCCTGCGGGTTATGTTGAAAATGGTGAAAACCCAATAGAAGGAGCTAGAAGAGAACTAAAAGAAGAAACTGGATATGTCTCTAGCAAATTAATTGAAATAGATTCATATTATCAAGATGAAGGATGTAGTAGTGCGCTTAATAGACTTTATTTAGCTTTAGATTGCAAAAAGAAATATAATCAATCCCTAGATAAAGATGAAATTGTAAGATATATGTCATTTACATATGATGAATTATTTGAATTAGAAAAAATGGGATATATAAGAGGGGGAAATTCAAAATTATTGCTTGAAAAGTCAAAAACTTATATGAAAGGAAGATAGTATGTTTGATGCTGAAAAAGAAGCAAAAAATGTTATAAAATTTATTAAAAACTATTATAAAGATAATAATTTAGGGGGAGTAGTACTTGGTATAAGTGGAGGTAAAGATTCAGGCGTTGTAGCTGCTTTAATGGTTGAAGCTTTAGGTAGATCTAATGTAGTAGGACTAACACTTCCATGTCACTCTAAAGAAGAAGATAAAAATCTTGCTAAAAAATTAAGTGAATACTATGGATTTAAATTATTGAATATAGATTTAACAAATACTTTTGATACTTTTAAGGAAGAAATAAATAAATTAGACAGTTTTACTTTAGAAGAATTAAAAAATAGTGATATTAATATCAAACCAAGACTTAGAATGGCAGCTTGTTATTATATGGCAGCTTTATTATCAGCTATTAATAATAAAACTTACCTAGTTGCTGGAACTAGTAATAAATGTGAACTTTATGTAGGATATTTTACTAAAGGTGGAGATTCAGTACATGATATAGCTCCTATAGCTGATTTTACAGTAGAAGAAGTAATTAAAATAGGTGAAGTATTAAAAGTACCAAAAGAAATACTTTATAAAACACCAGATGATGGATTATCTAATCAAAGTGATGAAGATAAGTTAGGTGTTAAATATAGTGAAATTGCAAATTATATGAAAGATGAAAATTTAGTTAATGAAAAATCAAAGAAGAAAATAAAACAATTACACAAAAATAGTTTACATAAATTTAATATTCCAACATATAGGAGGTAAATATGAAAATAGTATATTTGGAGGATCATTTAATCCACCACATAAGATGCATTTAAATATATCTAAAGAATTATTAAAGAAAAGGTATTTGGATAAAATTATTTATTTGCCTACAGGGGCTAGTTATGTAAAAAATGGATTAATTTCTTTTAAAGATAGATTTAATATGGTAAAATTAATGATAGAAGATTATGACTATTTATATGTATCTGATATAGGGGATTTTGATAACTTTAAATATACATATCAAACTTTAGACTATTTTAATAATAATAAAGATGAAATATATTTTATATGTGGGACTGATAATTTAGCTGAGCTTGATACTTGGATGAAATATAAATATATATTAGAAAAATATAAAGAATATAAAAATAATATTATTATTACTAATATAGAAAGCAAAAAAATATCATCAACAATTATAAGAAATAAATTAAAAGTTAATAAAAGCAATTTAAATAAATTAGTATATGATTATATAATATCAAAAGGAATATATAGGTGAAATATAAAAGAGTTAGTAGAATTATTAATAAAAAATAATAAAACAATAAGTAGTATGGAATCTTGTACAGGTGGTGGATTTGCTAATAGTATTACCAATATAGAAGGTGCAAGTGAAGTATTAAAATTTTCTTGTGTTACTTATTCAAATGAATATAAAATAAAAATGGGAGTAAGTAAAAGTGTCATAGATAAATATAGTGTTTATAGCATACAAACAGCTATGGAAATGAGTAAAAATATAAGTAAATTTACAAATTCTAGTTATGGAATAGGTGTAACGGGTAAGTTAAATAGAGTAGATAAAAATAATCTATATGGCTCTAATAATATAGTATATATTAGTATATATGATAGCAAGTTTGATAAATTCTATAATTATGATTTAGAGGTAAAAAAACAAAGTAGAAGAGAAAATAAAGAGCTAGTTATAGATTTAATAGAAAAAAAATTATATGAAATAGTGGTGAATAAATGAAAAAAATAGTTTTAGCTTCAAATAATAAGCATAAAATAAAAGAATTTAAAGAAATGCTTAATGATGTAGAAATACTTACTCTTAATGATATTGGCTTTTATGAAGATATAGAAGAAACAGGTACAACTTTTTTTGAGAATGCTATGATTAAAGCTAGTACTGTTAGTAAGTATTTAAAAAATAAAAAATTATACTATGATGTACTTAGTGATGATTCAGGATTATGTTGCGTTGGATTAAATGGCGAACCAGGAGTTTACAGTGCTCGCTATTCAGGAGTGCATGGAGACTCAAAAGCTAATAGAAAAAAATTAATAAAAAATTTAAAAGCTAAAGATAAAACAGCTTACTTTATTTGTAACATTGTATTATATAGGGTAGATGGGACATATGACTATTCAGAAGGAAGAACTTATGGTAAAATAATAGATGAAGAGTTGGGTGATACATCTTTTGGATATGACTGTATATTTTTATCGGATGATTTAAATAAGACATTTGGAGAGGCCACAGAAGAAGAAAAAAATAGTGTATCACATAGATATAGAGCTCTACTTGAAATAAAGGAGAAGATTAAATAATATGTATGAATCGGAAGAAGAATTTTTAAAAAATTATAATCCGGATGAATTTAAAAAATTATCTATGACAGTTGATATACTAATAATTAGTGTATCAAATGAGGAAGTTAGTAATTATAGAAAAACAGATAAAAAGAAGATGAGTATATTACTTGTTAAAAGAGATAATTATCCATTTAAAGAAAAATGGTGTTTGCCTGGAGGATTTGTTAATATAGATGAAAATTTAGATGATGCTCCAAAAAGAATATTGAAGAGTGAGACAAATTTAGAAAATATTTATTTAGAACAATTATATACATTTGGTAATATAGATAGGGATCCTCGTATGAGAATAGTATCAACATCATATCTTGCTTTAATTGATAAAAATAGTTTAAATGAAAGTATTAGTCAAAATTCTTCATGGTTTGATGTAGTAAGTATTGATGATGCTAAAGATAAAGTAAATATAATTTTAAATAATGGTAAAGAAAGTATTAACTTTACAATAAAAAAAGTATTAAGAGAACAAACTACTGATAGATATTCATATGAAATAGAACAAAATGATAAACTTGCTTTTGACCATCCAAAAGTTATATTAGCTGGTATAGAAAGATTAAAGAATAAAATAGAATATACTGATATAGTATTTAATATGATGCCAAAATTATTTACTTTAGGAGAACTTCAACAAGTATATGAAGTAATATTGGGTAAAAAATTACTTGATCCAGCATTTAGAAGAATTATTGCAAATAAAGTAGAAAAAACAAGTAAAATGAAAACAGGCGAAGGACATAGACCATCATACTTATTTAAATATAAAAACTAAGTCAAATGCAAAGTTAAATTTTGTTATTTGTAACTAATTATAAATTGGTAGAAAAAACTACCAATTTTTTTAATATAATTTATATATTAAATTTACATTTTCAATTGACAAATTTTAAAAAGGTATTTTATTTTAAGTTTATTTTTAGTATAATTATTATAGGAAGGAGTGCTATAAATGAAAAAGTTTGCATGTTTATTATGTATTTCATTATTTTTGCTAACAGGCTGTGGAAGTAAAAAGTCAAATGAAGTTGTATGTAGTGGTTCTATAGAAGAGGATGACGT
The DNA here is from genome assembly GCA_030531425.1 of bacterium. GTDB lineage: Bacteria > Bacillota_I > Bacilli_A > RF39 > UBA660 > UMGS1613. The sequence continues at coordinate 4,037 of JAUNNO010000015.1, read as the reverse complement.
AAAATTAGGTATGGCAGTTACAGCAAAGTTAAAAGATGGTAAAGTAAGTAATGCATCTGTAAAAATGACTTTTGATGATGAAGATACAGCTAAAGAATATTGTGATTTATTTAATCTTGCCAATTCTTATTCAGAAGAAAATGAAAAAATATCATTTAATTGCTCTTCAAAAGAAATAGAATTTGATGATTATGCTTCTATATTATCTAATGATGATGATGATGATATTATTGGAATGACTAAAGATGATTTTGTAAAATATATGATAGAACAAGATTTAACTTGTAAATAAAGGTATAAATAAAGACGTAATGTCTTTTTTCTTTTTTTGTTTTGTTGTATAATTAACTAGGTGATATTTGTGACTGAATTACTTTCTCCTGTTGGAAATATGTCTTGTCTTATAGCTGCAATAAACGCTGGATGTGATGCTGTATATTTATCTGGTATTAATTTTGGTGCTAGAAGTTTTGCGGGTAATTTTACTAATGATGAAATATTAACTGCAATAAAAACTTGTCATTTATATGGAGTAAAAATCTATATAACTGTTAATACATTAATTTATGAGGCTGAAGTTGAAAGATTTATGAATTATATTGATTTTTTACATAAAAATAATGTGGATGCAGTAATTATGCAAGATATAGGTATGATTGATTTAGTGAGAAAAACATATCCTAATTTAGAAATTCATGCCTCAACACAGATGTTTATACATAATATGGATGGTGTTGAATTCTGTAAAAAAATAGGTATAAAAAGAGTTGTATTAGCCCGTGAAACGCCAATAGAATTAATAAAGAAAATGAAGAAAGCTAATATAGAGTTAGAAGTTTTCATACAAGGCGCGCTTTGTATGAGCTACTCTGGACAATGCTTAATGTCATCTTTAATAGGAAATAGAAGTGGAAACAGGGGAACTTGTGCTCAACCCTGTAGACAAAAATATAGTTTGGAAATTAATAATAAGATAGTTGATAGTAATTCTTATTTGCTTAGTACAAAAGATTTAAATACATTAGAGTATATTGATGAATTTTTATCAAGCGGTATAGATAGCCTAAAAATAGAAGGCAGAATGAAAAGTAAGGAATATGTATACTTAGTTACAAGTCTATATAGAAAAGCTATTGATAATTATAAAAAGTTTGGTAAATCTAAAATAACAAAAGAAGATATAAATAATTTAAAAAGTATATTTAATAGAGAGTTTACTAAAGGATTTCTGTTTAATGAAAATAACGATAATTTTACAAATACATTTAGACCTAATCATATGGGTACAAAACTAGGAAAAGTAGTGGATATAAAAAATAATAGAGTATATATTAAACTTATAGATAGTTTAAGTATAAATGATGGTATAAGAATTATTGGCTCTAATGACTCTGGAGGTATTGTAAATTCTATATTTAAAAATAATAATAAAGTTAGTTTTGCAAATAAAAATGATCTAATAAGTATTATTTTTAAAGATAAAGTAGAAATTGGAGATGAAGTTTTAAAGACTACTAATCATAAATTAATAACTTATATTGATGATAAGATAAAAATTAATAAAAAAATAGGTATAGATGTATATTTTAAAGCAGAGGTAAATTCAAATATAAAATTAATATTTGATGATGGATTAAATAAGGTAGAAAGAATCAGTAATTATGTGGTTGAAGAAGCAAAAAAATCACCAACTACAAAAGAACAAATAATAAATAATTTAACAAAATTAGGCAATAGTATATACAAGATAAATAATATGATTATTGATGTTTCTAGTAATATTTTTATACCTATAAATATTATAAATGAGTTAAGAAGAGTAGCAGTTGATAAATTAAATAATAAAAGACTTTATAAAACAAATTATTTAAAGGAAAAATATAGTATTGAATTACCTGATTTTAAGATTCAAAAATGCAAAAATATATTAATTAATAATTATGAAGAGTATATAAGATGTAAAGATAAGTTTAATATTATATATACTGAAGATGAAAATTTAGCTAATATGTTAAAAGATAATGTTATATTAAAATTGCCTAGAGTAAATGAGTATTTAAAAGATTATAATAAAAGATTATTAGTATCTGATTTAGGATCGGTTTATAAATATAAAAATATAGATTGTGATTTTTCTTTTAATGTATTTAATTCTTATAGTGTAGCTTTTCTTCATTCTATTGGTGTAAATAAAATTACTTTATCATTGGAATTAAATTATAAGCAAATTAAACAAATTATAGATAGTTATGAATCAAGATATAAGCTTCATCCTAATTTAGAAGTTATAATTGATTGTTTTGAAGAGGTTATGGTTTGTAAATATAACTTATTAAAAAATTATAATACTAACGAAGGATATTTAATTGATAGGTTTAATAATAAATATAAAATAATAAAAAAACATAATTTAATGTATATTTATAATTATCAAAAAAGAGATTTAAAAGAAAATTATTTTGATATAGGAATAAATAATGTTAGAATAAATCTTTAAAAATTTTAAAAAATATAGTATAATTATCATTATAAGGTGGTAAGAATGAATGTTGAAGTATTAAAGAAAAAAGATATAAAAAGTTATATGGAACATATTAAACGCATATTTGACTATGATGTAAGTGAAGATATAATAGAAAAACTAATAAGAAAAAATAAAGTTTTAATTATCAAAAAAGATGATGTTATAGTAGCTTCTGTAATTGTTGAAGAAAGATTTGAATATATAAAAAATAAAAAATATTATAAATTAGAGTATTTGGGAGTTTCTAAACAATATAGAAGAGAAGGTCTTGCAACTAAATTATTTGAAAAAATAGAAGAAATGATTAAAGAAAATAATATTGATTATATTGAATTAACATCTGGAAATCAAAGAAGAGGCGCATATTATTTTTATAAAAGTAAACATTTTAAAATAAAAGATACGACTGTATTTGTAAAATTTTATTGATAGATAATATCTATCTTTTTTTCTTTTTAAAAGGAAAATCTATTAAAATTTTATATAATATTTATAGGAAAATCACTAGAAAGGTTATATGACAAAAATAAAATATTATTTAGAAAAGTTTAAAATATTGTTAATTATTTTAATAATAATTATTTTAATTTTATTATTAATTGGTACTTTAAATAGTAAAACAGAAGCTAAAGTAAAAGAAGAGACTATTGAAGTTAAACCTGATGTTAATAAAGAAGTTGATCAAGTTAAAATAAAAGTAGATATAAAAGGATATATAAATAGTCCTGGAGTTTACGAAATGGATGATGATTCAAGAATAATAGATCTAATTAATATGGCAGGTGGACTATTAGATGATGCTAATACAGAATATATAAATTTAAGCAAAAAATTAACAGATGAGATGATTGTAATTATATATTCAAATAGTGAAGTAGAAAAATATAAAAAAGAAGATAAACAAATAATTTATATAGAGTATGAATGTATTTGCCCTGATAATATAAATGATGCTTGCATAACTAACAGTGATACAGTAAATACAAATGGAATTAAAAATGATTCTAATATAGATAATCTGATTTCTATAAATACAGCCTCATTAGAAGAACTTATGACATTAAATGGTATAGGTGAGTCTAAAGCAAAAGCTATTATTGAATATAGAGAAAAAAATAATGGGTTTGAAAATTTAGAAGATATAATGAATGTATCAGGTATAGGAGAAGCGGCATATTCAAAAATTAAAGATTATATTAAACTCTAATATATTATTAATTATATTATTTATAGTACTTTTAATTAGGGTATATTATAAAATAAATAATTGTACTAGTAGTTATAATATAAATGAAACTAAATTTAGTGGTATTATAACCTCTAAAACTGATAAATACTTAGTATTAAATTCAAAAGAAAATATATTAATATATAGTGATAATTTAAATTATGAATTAGGTGACAAAATTACAGTTGAAGGAGTTTTAACAACATTTGATAATAATACAATTTTCAATTTGTTTAATAATAAAAAATATATGTTAAGTAAAAATATATATTATAAAATTTATAA
>JAUNNO010000014.1 GCA_030531425.1 bacterium | reverse complement strand
GAGTTTTATTATAATGAAGTAATTGATAATTACAAGATAGAATATATAGATACACTTGATGAAGATAATTTTAAAGAAATATATAATTTATTTAAAATTAATAATTTTTACTTTATAGAAGATATTATTTTAAATTATCTAGAAATATTTAATATGGATTATGAAGATGTTAAAACTAAATTAGAAAATTTAAAGAAAACTTTAGGAGATAATTTTGTCTATATTATTGGCAATAATATGAAGTATTTAAATTATATATTGGAATAGGACTAAACTAGTCCTTTTTTTCATATACTTTTTTAGGTGAAGCAATGAAAAAAATATTATTGTTATTATTAATTTTGATACCTATATCTATTAATGCCTTAGAAGTAAGTGCTACAAGTGCAATTTTAATGGATACTGATTCTAATAGGATATTATACGAAAAAAATATAAATGATGTGAGAAGTGTTGCTAGTATTTCAAAAATAATGACAGCCTTAATTGCTATAGAGTCTGGTAAGTTAGATAATAAAGTAATAATAGGAGATGAAGTAAATAAGGCATATGGGTCAGGCATATATATAAAAGAAGGAGAAATACTTACTCTAAGAGATTTATTATATGGACTTATGCTTAGAAGTGGTAATGATGCAGCACTATCCATTTCTAAATATGTAGGTGGGAATACTAAAAATTTTGTTGATATGATGAATGAGAAAGCAAATATGATAGGTATGAATCATACAACATTTAATAATCCTAGTGGACTAGATCAAGATAAAGGTAATTATTCTACTGCATATGATATGGCAATACTTACAAGTTATGCTATGAAATTAGATGAATATAGAAAAATAACAAGTACTAAAAAATATAAGCTTACTACAAATAAAAATACATATATATGGAATAATAAAAACAAATTGTTGTGGGCATATAAGTATACTACTGGTGGTAAGACTGGATATACTGAAATTGCTAAAAGAACTTTAGTATCTACTGCTAGTAAGGATAATATAAATTTAGTAGTAGTTACATTAAATGATGGTAATGATTGGCAAGATCATAAAGATTTATTTGAGTATGGATTTAATAATTATACTAATATGAGTATTTTAAAAAAGGGAAATATTAATATTACGAATGAAAAGTATTATGAAGATTATACATTATATATAAAAAATAATTATAATTATTTAATGAATAATGATGAGGCTAGTGATTTATTACTTAAATATCAATTAGAGAAAAAAAGAAAAATAAAAAATGGAGATTGCATAGGCAAAATAAAAGTATATTTATCTGATAAATTAATACATGAAGAAAAAATATTTGCTAAAGAAAAAAAGTTAAAAAAACATAAAAATAAAATTAGTGAATGGATAGATAATTTATGGTAAATATTATTTGGAGTATTTTAATTTTTATAGGTATATTATTTGGATTTATAACAAATAATTTAGATAAAGTTAATACAACTATTGTAGACAGTACAAAAGTAAGTTTGGAAATGCTATTTAAAATATTTCCTGTTTTAGCCCTTTGGATGGGATTAACTAAAATAGCAGAACAGTCAGGCTTATTAAAAAAATTATCTAATAAACTTTCATTTTTCTTAGTAAAGTTATTTCCTGAAATTCCTAAAGGACATGAGGCACTCAGTTTAATTGCTAGTAATATGATAGCTAATATATTTGGATTAGGTAGTGCAGCTACACCATTTGGTCTTAAAGCAATGCAGTCATTACAAAAATTAAATAAAGATAAAAAAGTAGCATCAAGATCTATGATAACATTTCTTGTTATAAATACTAGCGGTCTTACTATCATTCCTACTACTATAATATCACTTAGAATGATGTATAAAAGTATACAACCAACAACAATAGTATTTGCTTGTATATTAAGTACTACTGCATCAACTATAGCAGGAATACTTATGGATAGATTTTTAGCTAGGAGGTATAAAAATTAATTTTATATCAAATTTAATAATTCCCTTAATAGTGTTATTTATTATATTTTATGGAATAATAAATAAAGTTGATGTATATGATACCTTCATAGAAGGTGTAAAAGAAAGTTTTTCTATGATATATAATCTTTTTCCAACATTTATTGGAATGATTTTAGCTATTAATTTATTTACTACTAGCGGCTTTTTAGATTTTATATTTAATTTTGTAAAACCTATATTAAATGAAGATATAATTCCTGCAGAAATACTTCCTTTAGCTATTATAAGACCAATTTCAGGCAGTGCATCACTTGCCTATTTAAACAATTTGTTTACAACATATGGCCCAGATAGTTTTATAGGATTACTAGGTTCAGTTATACAAGGATGTACTGATACAACTTTATATGTTATAGGTCTTTATTTTGGAAGTATTGGTATAAAAAAAATAAGATATAGTCTTTTTGCTTCATTATTTGCAGATTTAATAGGTATTATAGCTAGTATTATACTTGTTAATATGTTATTTAAATAAAAACAATCTTGTTTTTTTTTTATTTAAAAGTTATAATATCATTGGTGATTTGAGTGGAACGATTACAAAAAATTATAGCTTTATCTGGATATTGCTCTAGAAGAAAAGCAGAAGAATTAATAAGTAATGGAAAAGTTAAGGTAAATGGTACTATTATAAGTGAAATGGGATACAAAGCTAGTTTTAGCGATTTTATAGAAGTTGAAGGCAATCCTATAGAGAATACTCAAGATAAAGTATATTATATTCTTAATAAACCAAGAGGAGTAGTTGCGACAGCCAAGGATGATAAGGGAAGAAAAACTGTTGTAGATTTAATTAAAACAAATAAAAGAATATATCCTGTAGGCAGACTTGATTATGATACAACAGGTCTTATAATACTTACTAATGATGGAGAACTTACTAATTATCTAACACATCCTAAAAACAATATAGAAAAAGTTTATGTTGCTAAGATAAATGGTTTAATAAGCAAAGATGATTTAAAAAAATTATGTAATGGTGTAATAATAGATGGTAGAAAAACTTCAAGGGCAAAATCTAAAATACTTAAAATAGATAAAAAAAATAATTCTAGTGTAGTAGAATTAATAATACATGAAGGGCGTAATCATCAAGTTAAGAAAATGTTTGAATCTATTGGTTATAAAGTTGAAAAGTTAAAAAGAGAAAGTATATCATTTTTAACACTTGATGGATTAAAATCAGGTGATTATAGAGCTTTAAGTATAAAAGAAGTAAAAAAATTATATGGAGATAAGAATTAACCTTATTTTCTAATAAGAAGGTGTTGTATAGTGAATTTTTTTAAAAATTTAAAAATTACTTGGAAATTTGCTAGAAAAGAAAAAAAGAATATTATTTTATTTATATTTTTTAGTATATTATCTATATTGGTAAGTATAATTGTACCTGTTTTAAGTGCAAAATCTATAATAGCTTTGACTGATAGTAATTTTTATCAGTTAATACTTATGTCTATAATTATATTTATTATGGAATTATCAAGAAATTTAATTACTTACATGATAAGAAAAACATCACAGATAATATATAGACAAACGTTTACTGATTTAGAAATAGAACTTGGGACACAAATTTTAAAATTGCAAAATGAGGTAATAGATAATAATTCTTCTGGAGTATTTATACAAAGACTTACCAATGATACAAGCAGAATATCTGATGTATTTTTTTCTATTATAACTAATTTAACTACAATAATATGTGATATTGGTATATTTGTTGTAATTTTTATAATAAACAGAATAGTGTTTTTATATCTTATTTTAATGACTATACTTATATATATTATAGAATATATTAGAGTTAATAAATATAATGAAAAAGATAAAATATTTAGAAAAGAGAGTGAAAGAGTCTCTGGTTTTATTGGAGAAATAGTTAGAGGTTCAAAAGACATAAAAATGCTTAATGCAGAATCTAGCTTTTTATTTGAGTTAAAAGATAGAATGACTTGTGTAAATAAAACAAGATATAATCAGCAAACGGTTAATAGAAATTATATTATGCTTAGAGGTAGTATAATTGATTTAAAAGATTTATTACTTACTGTATTGTTAGTTTATTTAATAATGGACGGCCATTTACAAGTAGCTTCGGCTTTAGTAATACATAATTATTCAACAAGAGTTACTAATATAATATATTATATTGGTGAATTGTTAGAATGTATTAAAGACTTTAATTTATCTTCTAATAGAATATTTGATATTATATATAGCGAGGAATTTGGAAAAGAGAGTTTTGGAAGTTTTCATTTAGATAATGTTAATGGTGATTTTGAATTTAAAAATGTATACTTTTCATATGGAGAAAATAAAGTATTAAAAGATCTATCATTTAAAATAAAAGCTAATGAAACAGTGGCTTTTGTAGGCAAAAGTGGAGCAGGAAAAACTACAATATTCAATCTTTTATGTAAAATGTATGATGTGGATCGAGGAGAAATTACTATAGATGGTGTAGATATAAAAAAATTGGATAAAGACTCAATAAGGGGAAATATTACAATAATAAGTCAAAATCCATATGTATTTAATTTAAGTATTAAAGATAATTTAAAGTTAGTTAAAAATGATTTAACTGAGAGTGAAATGATTAAAGCATGTAAAGATGCTTGTTTGCATGATTTTATAGTTAGCTTACCTGATGGATATAATACAATAATAGGAGAAGGTGGAGTAAATTTATCAGGTGGTCAAAAACAAAGACTTGCCATAGCTCGCGCATTAATTCAAAAAACAGAGATAATGCTTTTTGATGAAGCAACAAGTGCATTAGATAATGAAACACAATCAAGCATAAAGAAAGCTATTGACAACATGAAAAAAGACTATACCATTCTAATAATAGCTCATAGATTATCTACAATAATAAATAGTGATAGAATATTGTTTTTAAGTGATGGAAAAATTTTAGCAGAAGGATCTCATAAAAAATTATTACAAGAAAATGAAGAATATAAGAAATTATATGAATTGGAATTAATGAAAGAATAGAAAAAGATCAATTAACCTTGATCTTTATTTTTCTTCAATAGCACTAGTAGGGCAACCTTCTTTAGCATCAATTGCATCTTCTAAATTATCTTCTTTGACCTCATCAACAATAACGCCTGCTAGTCCATCGTCTTCTATTTCAAATACTTCAGGACAAACTGCTTGACAAGCTCCACATCCTATACATCTGTCTTTTTCAACTTTTAACTTCATAATTATCCTCCTATAGATAAATTATAAATAAAATAGTCTAAAAAAGCAAGGAAAATATTTAAATATTTTAAAAAGTATGATATATTATTATTAAGGTGATACTATGGCTAGTAGGATGGATAAGTATTATAATGATGATAGTTCTAAAAAGGTACGTAGTTCTAGAAATCAAAGCTTATATGATCAAATAAAAAATTTAGAAAATTATACTAATATTGAAGGTGTAGCTACTATAGAAAAAACTAATGAAATAGATATATCTAAGGTACAAGAACTAGTTAAGAATAGAGAAAATTATAATAAGCAGAAAAAATATAGAAGTATAATAAATAAACCAGAATCTAAAATAGAAAATATTCCAGTTAGTGAAGAAGAAAATACTAAAACCTATGATATTAAAGATATACTATCTAAAGTTGAAAACAAGCCTAAAGATAAAAATAGAAGTCTAAAAAAAGAACAAATAGAAGTTCTTAAAAGCCTAGATTTTTCTGATAAGAAAAAAGATATAGAAAAAGAAGAAGAAGAATTAAAAGAATTAATTAATACAATTGTTAGTAAAAAAACTATAGATAAAGATGATGTTGGACTTTTAGATGAATTAAAATCAGATACGATGGTAGGGACAGCATCATCAATAAAGAAAATAATAGAAGAAGAAAAAAGTGGATATGAAGAAGATAATGATGAAATAGATAAATCATTTTATACTTCCAGCTTTGGATTTACAAAAAAAGATTTTGAAGAATTAAAAGATATAAATCATAATATAAAAAAAAGCAATAAATATATAATAATATTATTAATAGCTTTGCTTCTTTTGATTATAGGATTTGTTGTTTATTTTATATTTAGTTAACAAGCTTTTTGCTTGTTTTAATTTTTATAAATATTATACTATCTAGTATTATGGTGAAAATTGAAGATATTAAAGGAATACCATTTATTAAAATATTATCTATGTATATATTAAATCTTGAAAATAACGATACACCTATAACAAATATAGTTATAATAATAAAATATAAAAGATTCATTTTTTTGATTTTGAATATACTAGCTATTATATTAGCTATAAAATAGATTATAATGACGTGACTAATAAAAACATCAAATAATAACTGAATTACAAGAATACTTTCAATTCTAGAAGATAATCCTCCTATTGAAATATTTTTTAAAACATGAAATTCTGGATACTCATATAATATAGAAAGTTCATATCCAAAAGTAGATATAGTTGAGAATATCATTATGAAAAGAGTTATTGCAGAAAATATAAAAGATATTAATAAAGTCTTTTTTAATTTTGGATTTTTAATACTTGATTTTGGTATTATAGAAATCATAAAAATTGGAGTTATATTAAAAGCATAAAAATTTAGTAAACTATTAAAATTATCTTTAACAGAAGAATTAAAAAATGGCATTAAATTAGATATTCTAAATTGTGGAATAAGAGATATAAAAGAAAGTAAAAATAAAACTATATTAATATATAAAAATATTGTAGATGCTCTTGTTATTGCGTTAATTCCTTTAGATAATACATAGTATGTTGCTATTGAAAACATAATTGATATAGCAAGTATTGGAGTATTACTTAAAAATTGACTTTGTATAAAATTTCCTAAATTTAAGTAGTTAACTATTCCCAAAAAACTTGCAAATAAAACACTTGATATAAGCATTATATTACTAATTTTATTATTAAATAACTTTTTTAATTTTTCTGTTAATGGCAAATTGGGTTCATAGTTCATTAGGCTAATCAAGAAAAAAATAAATATAATTCCCGGTATAATGTTTAGAATAGGGATATACCAACTATCTTGTTTTGTATATTTTATTACAGCATTAAATGTGACGCTTAATAAAAAAGCTCTAGATATAAAATAAATTATTGATCCTAATTCCAAATTATTTATTTTATTCTTTTCCATTTTTTCCCTCCAAACTATTTTTAGCTGATACTTTATTTTCAAGTATTATATTGCTAGTTATATTAATATTTAATTTATCTAAATTTTTATCCCAATTTTTTTTATTTTTATTAAAATATTTTGGATATTTTTGATAAAATTTTAATCCAAAACCAAATATATCTGTTTCATATTTTTTAGCTAATTCTATGGCTTCATTAGCATATTTTTTTATATTTTTATTAGATTTTTTTTCAAGATCTTGTATAACATTAATACTACTTAAATCTATATTTCCCTTTACTTCAATTATTCTAGCAGTTCCATTTAATTTTATATTTACATAAGGTTTATTGTTTTTTAAACAAACAGATGTATTTGATTTAAAACTTGATGTATCTATTACTACATATCCATCTTTGTATTTAACTTTCAAATACATTTCGCTTATCTTGTTATTTATAATATTTATTCCTAAACTTTCATTATGAGTTGTCCAAGATATAAGTTTATCATCTTTAAATATACCAAGATTTCCAAGTTTCACATAATTATCAGGGGAACTAGTTTCTAAATTTTTTTTCTTTTCACCTTCTTTAGAATTACCTACTATATTAATACTGTTTATTGTAGGAGAAATTCCATCTCTCAAAAGGGTTGCAAGCAATGTGTTGAAATTTGTTTTAGAAATAATTCCTTGAAGTTTTGTAGTTGAATCTAGATTTTCTGAAATGTTTTGAGAAGGGAAATTAGTAAGTGGAGACATTATTTTAATAGCATCTTTAGCTTTTGCATCTTTGGCTATAACTATATCAAAATTCTTTCTAGAATTGGAATATCTAAAGAAAAAATCTATTACGTTATTAATTCCATCTTTCGCAATATCTTCAGATATAACAAGTATAGAAAAACTACCTAAATATAATTCTTTAGGAGAGATTAGGCCAATTTCTTTTAATGCATTAACAATAGAATTACCTTTTCCACTATATATTACTATTTGAGATTCATTAGATCCATTTTGAGAATTATTTTTAGGAGAATTAGATATAAGAGTACTAACTTCATATTTATTCTCATCAACTTTATCAATAGCAATTCCTGTTACTATTGAATAGTCATTTAACTCCTTATAATTCCAACAACCTGTTAAAGTTAAAATTAATATGATACTAATTATTATTTTTTTCATAGATTTCACCTATTCTTTTAGTATTATTAGTTAAATAAGAAGGTCTATTTTTTAATTTTTTTCTATTCATTCTAATTAAACTGTTTTTTAAATCTTTAATTTTTAATGGACTAAATGGAGTAAGATATGGAGTTCCAAGACATTCTATACTAGATAATTTAGATATGAATATAATAAATACTACAATAAGCCCAATTATTCCCATAAAAGTAGCAGATAATATAAATAGTATTCGCCATTCCCTAATCGCATCAATAATATCTATATCATAAAATACGAGCTCTGATATTGAGGTTGTAGCTACTACTATTATTACTATTGGAGACACTATTCCTGCTGCAACCGCTGCATCACCTAAAATAAGTGCTCCAACAACGTTCATTGCGCTACCAGAAAAACTTGTAGCATGGACATCTGCTTCCCTTAAAACTTCAAATGTAATAAGGAAAAGAAATACTTCAATAGCAGTTGGAAAAGGTACTCCCTCTCTTTGAACTGCTAGAGATATAAGTAACTGGTCCGGTATTATTTCTTGATTAAATGTCATAAGAGCTATATAAAGTGCTGGAGTAATTAAAGCCAAATAAAAACAAATAAATCTAAGTATTCTGCTAAAGGATACATTAAATGGTTTTTGATAATTATCTTCAGGAGACTTAATAAAATCTATTAAGACAGCAGGATAAATTAAAACAAATGGAGTATTTTCCACTAGTATTACAATTTTCCCATCTAACAAAGCAGAACAGGCTAAATCAGGCCTTTCAGTACTTATGATTTTTGGAAACAATGACTTTTGCTTCTTTTCTAATAATTCCCTAATATACCCGCTATCTAAAATTCCATCAATGTCTATTTTTTTTAAATCAGATAATATTTTTTGAACACTAGAGTCTTTGGCAACATCTTTTATAAACGCAACAGTTACTTTAGATTTTGTTCTTCTTCCAACTTTAGTTTCTTTAAACCACAAATTTTCATCTTTTATTCTTTTTCTGATTAATCCTAAATTTATACTATTATTTTCTGTAAAACTATCTTTAGGCCCTCTTATAATTGTTTCACTTGTAGATTCAACAACTCCTCTATCTAATTTTGATCTTGTCTCAACTACTATAGCTTTATTATATCCTTCCAGTAATATAGCAGTAAAACCACTTGCTATATAATAAAACAAGTCTTCATAAGTAGTACAGGAATTTATATTGCTGTTAAATATATTATTTTCAACTGCTTTCAAAAAATTTTTAAACAACTTTTTTTTGTCTAGTTTTATTAAAGCCTTATTTATAAAATCGCTTATTTTATCATCACTACTTACACCTTCTAAAAAAATATAACCAATTTTATAGTTCTTGTTTTCAATTATTCTTGTTACAATATCACTACTAAATCCACTTTTTTCTTTTATTGTTTCAAATACTTTTTCTATATTATTATCAAGCATAACGACTCACCTAAGCTTATTATTAACAAAATAAAAAAAAATATAAACTTCTTTACATTAAAATAAATATATAATATAATAAATACCTGGTGATATTATGGAAGAAATATTAAAGCTTGAAAATATTAAGTATAAAAGCATTTTAAAAGATATTTCTTTTTCAGTGAAAAAAGGTTCAATTAATGTTCTAATTGGAAGTAATGGAAGTGGTAAAACATTACTTTTAAAATCTATTTTTGGGCTAATTGATTACCAAGGATATATAACATTTAATAAAAAGAGAGTTAATAAAAAAAATATTGGTGATATATCTATAGTATTATCAGATTATAAATTTTTATATGATAGTGTTTTTGATAATTTATTATATCCACTTATAAATTTAGGTATTACTAAACATCAGGCTAAATCAATGATTTATAATATAACTAAAAAATTAAATGTAGATTATTTGTTACATAAAAAAATAAATGATTTATCTTTAAATTCAAAATCAATTGTTAAACTTGTCATGGGAATTGAAACAAAACCTAAATTATTACTTGTTGATAATTTATTTAGTTATATTGATTTGAAAACTAAGAAAAATATATTTTCTTATATAAAAAATCAAAAAGATTTAACGGTTATTTTTTCAACGCATGATATGGAGGAATTGTTTTTAGCAAATGATGTAATTCTATTAAATAATGGAAAAATTATATATAAAGGAAATTTAAAATATATATTAGAAGATGAAAAATATTTTTTGAATAATAATTTAAAATTACCATTTAATATTAATTTATCATATAAACTTAAATCATATGGGTTAATAAAAAATATAAAATATGAAAGTAAAGAAGTAGTTGATGAAATATGGAAATAAAATTTGAAAATGTTTCTTATAAAGAAAAATTAAAAGATATATCATTTAATATTAAATCAGGTAAAATTGTTGGAATAATTTCAAAGAACGATGATATAAAAAAATCCTTTTTAGATTTAATTTATGGATTGATTGATGATTATGAAGGAAAAATTTTAATAAACAATGGTGGTAATAAAAAAAGCATAAATTATTATGAAAATAAGTTTTATTTAAAAGAAGAATTATATAATGAATTATTTAGTTGCAAAGTTATTGAAGATATTAAAATTTCATTAACTGATTTGGATATGGAAAAATTAATTGATGTTTTGATTAGCTTTAAGATTTCTAAAAATATTCTTGAAAAAAATTATTGTGAACTTAGTTTGGGAGAAATAAAGAAGATATTGATTTCAATAATGTTTGCTTCAGACAAAAAAATATTGATACTTGATAATCCAACACTTGATTTAGATCCTAAATCTGTAGATACACTTATTAAATTATTGAAAAATGAAAAAAGAAAAGATAAAATAATTTTTATTTACTCAAGCAATTCTGATTTTTTGCTTAGAGTAATTGATGAAGTAATATATTTAAATAAGAAGGTAATACATTTTAAAAATAAATATGAAATATATGAAAACAAAAAATTAATAAATAAAATAAATATTAGTATACCTAAAACTTTAGAATTTAGAAATATAGTATTAAGTAATACAGGAATAAAATTGCTGCACAGAGATAATATAAATGATCTTATAAAGGATATATATAGAAGTGTCTGATAAAATTTTTAACTTATCTACTTTGTGTAAGAGTATCGTGTTTGCAATTTTATACATCATAATTTTAAGTACAAAAAATATATTTTTAATACTATTTATTTCCGTATTATTATTAATTTTATGTTTAATTTTGCCATTTAAAGTAAAAAAATGTGTAAATATAATAAAAAATTATTTTATTTTGTTGTTATTTTTTCTATTTATATATATAATTTTAAATGGAAATATACTATTTTTTAAAACGATTATTTTAATATATAAATACTTATTGTCTGTTTTATTAATTTTTATATTTTTTTCATTACTTAGTTTTAATGATTTAAATAATGTTTTATATTTTTTTCTGATCCCTTTTAAAATATTAAAAATTGATATAGAAGAATTATCTTATAATATAACTAGTGCTTTTTATTTTTTATATTATATGACTTGTTTTAATGAATATATCAAGGGAATAAAAAAATATAGAAATTTGCGAAAAATATCTTTATTTAAGTATTTTCTATCTAAATTAATGTTTGCTAATAATGAAGTAAATAGATTAAAAACATCACATATTATAAATCACTATAAAAGAATTTATAATAAATCGGATTTAAAATCAAAAATAACAATAGTATTTTTTGTATTATTCTTTATGATATTTGTTTTTAGGGAAGTGATTGTATGAGATATTTTATGTCTTTTTCATATGATGGTTCTAAATATAATGGTTATCAAAAGCAACCAGATGCAAAAACTATTCAAGATGAAATTGAAAAGGTTTTGAAAAAAATTAATTCTAACAATGATGTTAGTCTAGTGGCTTCTGGTAGAACCGATGCAGGCGTTCATGCATATAGTCAACATGCTCATTTTGATTTGGTTAACGAATTAGATTGTGCTAAATTAAGAAACTCTATGAATAGTCTATTACCAAAAGATATTTATGTAAAAGCAATAGCTATTGTAGATGATGATTTTCATGCTAGGTTTAACGTTAAAGCAAAAGAATATATTTATAAAATAAATATGGGTAATTATAACCCCATAGAAAAAGATTATATCTATCAATATAACAAAAGATTAGATATCCCTGAAATGTCAAGAGCGCTTAAATATTTAGAAGGTACTCATGATTTTAGAGCTTTTGTCAAAATAGATGAAGAGAAAAATGATTATGTTAGAACAATTGTTAATACTAATTTAATAAGAGATAGTAAAAATGTTAATTTAATAACAATATCTATTCTTGGTACTGGGTTTATGAGATATATGGTTAGAAATATTGTTGGAACTTTAATAGAAATAGGCGAGGGAAAATATAAAAGCGAGGATATAATAAAAATAATGGAACAAAAAGATAGAAAAAATGCAGGTGCTTGTGCTCCGGCTTGTGGCCTTTATTTAAAAGATGTTTATTATTAGACATCTTTTATATTGATTTTTTTTGTTTGTTATATTATAATTGTTTTATAGAATATAAGGGTGATATTGTGGATAGTGTTAATATTATTTTAGAAGATGGTAAAGAGTATTCAGTAAAAGGTTTATTATACATATATAATTCAAAATATTATTTTATATATACAACTCTAGAACCTGCTGAAGAAGGATATATTCAACTTTATTTGGTTCAGGTATGCAAAGAAATTCAAAATACTGTTAATGGGCCAGTAGATACTGGTGGAATGATAGGAATGGAAATTTCTGATAAAGAAGAATGGAAAGCAGTTCAAACATCAATTCAAAAAATTGTTAATGATAAAAAGAATAATACGCAAGATAAAGATATAAAATATTTACCAATTAATATGATTACTACTTTAAAGATTATCAGTAAAAACAAATTTAAATTGGTTAACCAAATATTAGTAGATAATTTCAAAATTAATATTTCAACTTTAAATGAGTCTAAAACCGATTCCGAGTTTGAAAGCAAAACTTTAGAATCGGATTCATCTTCGATAGAATCAGATGTAATAGTGGATTATAGGACAAGATTTTTTGAAGAACAAGAAAAAAATAAAAAACTTGAATCTGAAATTAATGAATTAAATAACAAATTAGAATCAATAAAACAAATTATTGGATAATTGTAAAATTATTCTTTTTTTTACATAAAAATTAATAGAGGCATATGAAAAATTTAATAAATTACTATTATGGATTAATAATAAATGAATTTAGAAAAAAAGAAGATAATTATGAATTTTCAATAAAAAATCAAAAATATGAATTTATTTTGTTTGAAGATGATATTAATAAATTGAATAATGTATATTATAAAGTTTTGTCATCTGGTAATTATTGCCATGAAATTATTTTAAATAAAGATTCATCAATAATAACTATTTTTAATAATAAGCCATATATATTATTTTTAAAAAAAATTAATATAGATAAAGAAATAGATATAGATGAGATACTTAATTTTAATATAAAAGTTTATAATGAAGACGATTTAGAATTAAAGAATAAATGGATGATGAAAATAGATTATTATGAATATCAAATGAATGAATTAAGTAACAAATATAGATTACTTAAATTCAGCTTTGATTATTATATTGGGCTTAGTGAATGTGCAATAGAATTACTTGATTATATAGATTTTAATAATATAGACTATTATGTAGTTCATAAAAGAATAAAATATAGACAAACTGTTGATGAATATTTAAATCCTAAAGAATTTATTATTGATAGTAGAGTAAGAGATATATGTAGTTATTTTAAAATATATAATATAAATGAAAAAATATCAGATAATTTTGTTATAAATTGTTTAAATGCAATAAATTTTAATAAGGATGAAGCTATTTTGTTTTTAGCTAGATTAATTTATCCAAGTTATTATTTTGATTTGTATGATAAAATAATTCAGGATAAGTTAAGTGAAGAAAGAATTGAATTTTATACAAAAAAAAGCGATTCATTTGAACGCTTCATAAAAAGTATATATACATATTTAAAGAATAGATATTCTATCCCACAAATAGAATGGTTAGAATCTAATCAATATTTACAACATCAACAACTTCTGGGATTTCGCTTGTTATAGCAGCAGCAATACCGTCTTTTAAAGTAAAATCTAGCATTTGACAATTAGCGCATGCTCCAGTCATTTTAATATATACTATATTATTCTCATATTTTATAAATTCTATATTTCCACCATCATTTATTAAAAATGGTCTTAATTTGTCAATAATGTCTAATATTTTTTTCTTCACATCTTTCATCTGTATCACCAAGTCGTATTATATAATACTATATATATTTTGTAAAGTCTTTTTTTATACTAAATTTTATGATATAATCTTATCAGGTGGTATCAATGTCAAAAATTAAACGAGGCCGTATAGTAAGGGGGAGTGTCACCGGAATAGAACCTTATGGAGTATTTGTTTCTTGTGATGATTATTATACAGGTTTAATACATATTTCGGAAATTTCACATGGATTTGTGAAAAATATAACAGATTTTGTGAAAATTGGAGATTTAATATATGTAGAAATATTAGATGTAGATGAAGAATTGGGACATTTAAAATTAAGTATAAAAAATATTAAATATAAAAACAATGTGGCAATAAGAAGAAAAAAAATTAAAGAAACTCCGCTTGGATTTAAAACTTTGGAGTATAAATTACCTATTTGGATTGACGATTCTTTAAAAAAAATAGAAAAATAAATGAAATCCTATTGACAAAATTAATTATAGATGGTATATTTAGTTACGTCAGTAATTTTTTGGGCGATTAGCTCAGTTGGTTAGAGCACTTGCCTTACAAGCAAGGGGTCATAGGTTCGAGTCCTATATCGCCCACCATTTTTTTGCCGGAATAGCTCAATTGGTAGAGCAACTGACTTGTAATCAGTAGGTTGTGGGTTCAAGTCCTATTTCCGGCACCACTTTTGGAAGGGTAGCGAAGTGGCCAAACGCGGCAGACTGTAAATCTGTTCCTTCGGGTTCGATGGTTCGACTCCATCTCCTTCCACCATTTATTTATGCCTTAAGTTTTAAGTGCAATATTGCCTCGTAGCCAAGCGGTAAGGCACCACACTTTGACTGTGGCATGCGCTAGTTCGAATCTAGCCGAGGCAACCATATATTTGTTCCGCTAGCTCAGTCGGTAGAGCATTTGACTTTTAATCAAAGGGTCTGGAGTTCGAATCTCCAGCGGGACACCATTGTGCCTGAGTGGCGAAATTGGTAGACGCACAGGACTTAAAATCCTGCGGGAGTCAAATCCCGTGCCGGTTCAAGTCCGGCCTTAGGCACCATTTGAATATTAGTAGATTATTCTACTTTTTTCATTTATATATGAATATTTTCATTAATATTTTAATAAAATTTGTTGACAAGGTAATAATAGTATGTTATAATTTTTCTTGTCAAGTGTTTTGGAGAAATACCCAAGTCTGGTTGAAGGGACCGGTCTTGAAAACCGGGAGGTCGGCGACGGCGCGGGGGTTCGAATCCCTCTTTCTCCGCCATTTGTAGTTTGTATGATATCGCGGGATGGAGCAGTTTGGTAGCTCGCCGGGCTCATAACCCGGAGGTCGTTGGTTCAAATCCATCTCCCGCAACCAAAATGGTTCCGTGGTGTAGCGGTTATCACGTCTGCCTGTCACGCAGAAGATCGCGAGTTCGATTCTCGTCGGAACCGCCATTTTTTTTGGCTCCATAGCTCAGTCGGTAGAGCAGAGGACTGAAAATCCTTGTGTCGCTGGTTCAATTCCCGCTGGAGCCACCATTGGGAAATCTGTCCAGACTTTTAAAGTTTTGGATTTAATATAGAAAATATCAATTTCTAAAAGAAGTTGGTATTTTTTTTGTTAATTGAAGAAAGGACAGGTTTAAATGATTAATATTGTTAAGAAAGAATTAGAGTTTGATGATGAATTAAAAAAGAAGATAGAATTTATATGTAGGTTTTGTAATACTACTCCAACAATAATAAATGGTAATATAAGAAAAATAGATAGAACTAATCTATCGTATATTGAACCCCATAGAATAATTATTAAAGGAATAACATTTTTAGCCTTTAATTACTCAAAAACTATATATGTAGGTAATTTATCAAACAAACTTGAAATAAACGAATTAGAGTCATTTATAAAGCAATTAACTTAAATATTTATATTATATACCAACTTCTTAAAGATACTACTTATTCCCTAAACAGGGAATTGACAAATCTATAAAAAGTGATATTATAAATAACCAATGAAAGAGGTATTCTCTAGAAAGAGAGGTACATCTATGAAATATAAACACAAATTATCCAAATTTTATAATATTGAATTATTAAGAGGAGTCAGTAGTATTTAGGCTTTATTAAATACTATTGTCTCCTCTTTTTTAGTAATAAGGAGTTGAGGATTTATGAATAATGAAAAGAAAATTGCTGGTTTATATATTCGTGTAAGTACTGAAGATCAAGCAAGAGAAGGATTTAGTTTACCAGAACAAGAAAAGCGATTAAGGGCTATGTGTGAATATAAAGGTTATGAAATATATGATGTTTATGAAGAACGAGGAATAAGTGCTAAAACAGGTAATTATAGACCAGAATTTGAAAGATTATTACAAGATATTAAAGATAAGAAATGTAATACTATTGTAGTATTAAAACTAGATAGACTTACAAGAAGTGTATTTGATTGGGAAAAGATTATAAGATTTCTAGAAGAAAATGATGCTTATTTAGATTGTGCTAATGATGATATTAATACTACTAATGCTAATGGAAAAATGATTTCAAGAATACTTACATCAGTTTCACAAAATGAGATAGAAAGAACAAGCGAAAGAACAAAAATAGGACTAGCTGGTGCTATTGCTTCTGGTCATATTCCACACAAGTCGCCATTTGGTTACAAGAGAATTGATAAAATACTTGTTCCAGATGAATCAACTAAAGATGATATTATTAGAATATTTAATTTATATCATGAGGGTAATTCTTATCAAACAATTAGTAATCTGTATAATAAAGAAAAAGTATTAGGTAAAACAAACTGGAAAGACTCTACTATATTAAAAATATTATCAAATGAAATATATAAAGGCGATTTCGTTCACGGTAAAAGAACAAATAATCCAACTTATTATGAAAATGTAGTCGAACCATTAATTAGTAAAGAGTTATGGGAAGAATGCCAAGTTCAAAAAAGAAGAAATTCAAGAAATTATAAACGAGATAAAGATTACTTATTTTTACAAAAATTAAAATGTCCTAAATGTCAGAGAATATTAGGTGGTAATGCAACAAGAAAGAAAAATGGAAATGTTTATTACTATTATCAATGTCATGATTGTAAAATAACTATTAGAGAAAAAGATATTGAAAAAGAATTTGATAATTTTATTGAAGATATTCAAGAATATGATGCAGTAGTAAATCAAACACTACTACCTATGATACAAACTAAACTTGAGAATCCAAAAGAAAAATTAATTAAAGAATTAAAAGAACAACAACAAAAGCAAGAAAGAATTAGAAAAGCATATGTTAATGGATCATTTACAATAAAAGAATATGATGAAGAAAAAGAAATAGTAGATAAAACAATTAGTAGTATTGAAAATAAAATTAGAAATTGTGAAGTATGTAATGAGTTAAAATTTACACCAGAAGATATATTAATAAAGCGAGATATTGATTATATAAATAAAATAGTTTATCCAAAAGAGTATGAAGAAAATACTTATATGTGGGAAGATTATACTAGAAAAGAAAAATCAGATTTAATTATGAGATATGTAGATAATGTAGAACTAGAATATTATGCAGATAACAAAGTTAGAATTGGTGAAGTTAATTTTAGAGAAAGTATTTGTAAGCCATGTAATGATTTATATGATGTAGGTTATCTAGATAAAAAAGATTATGCAATACTTGGTTGTGTTGGAACTAAATTAAGATTTAGTGAATATTTACCAATAGAAAAAGTTAGTGAAATAGTATTTACATTAAGACAATTTTATAATGTAGGATATTTTGAAGCAACTTACTACTATGATGATAAAGTAATGTTCTTTAATGATTATCAAAATAGAAACATTGTAAGAATATTTCCAATAGAAGATTATAAGAAGATGGATAAAATAGATAGAATACAATTAGGAGTTATTTATATTGGTAATGATGAAAAATGTTTATTAGATAATGAAGAAGAAGTTTTCACAACAATTCCAGAAAGAACTAATTGTAGGGTTTATGAATTAGATGAGGAAACTAAAAATAAAAAATTAGAATCAATTGAGAAAGCAAAACAATTGAGAGAAAAAATATTAAATAGAGATGATAAAGTTAGTCAAGAACAACGATAGTTGCTTGTGAAATTCTTGACTAACTAAATAAAAATAATAATGGGAAAATATCAAAACAAAATCACTTTTCGTTTTGATGTTATCTATCATATGAAATATTTTTTGCTTACTTTTTTTCTAAAAAAAGTAATAACAATCGCAGATAATAATTTTAAAAATATATAGATTGTTTTATGCGATTGTAAAAATAAATTATGAGAATAATTTACAAAGATAAAATAAAAAGCAGTGCTTTCAATTTTATTAATACTTTATGTAGTTTTAATGCCCCAAGCATTATTACGAAATAAAGTATATGGGTTCCTAAGGTGATTAAACCTTAGCCCCCCATATTTTGATAGATACGAAGTAGATGTCAAAATATATAGGGGGTTAGAAATTTTGACATAGCAAAATAACCCTACTATATAAAAATAGTAGGTTCTAAAAAGGAGGTGCAAATAAATGGTAGAATTATCTTATTCACTACATTTAGGTAATGATAAAAACAAATCTAAAAAAGCAAGAAAAACTGCAAGGTCTAATCAATCAGGAACTACTTCACTTAATAATAATTCAATACAAAATCTTCAACAATTATCAAAAGTAGATAAACATAATTTAAGAAAATATGATGATGAGCAAGAACTAATTAAAACTATAAAAGGAACTTCTTCTGTTGTAGAAGATACTAAAAACTTATATTTAGATTTATTTGAAGAATCAAGAATTAAATATAATGAAAGGCAAACTAGAAATGATAGAAAAATAGATAATTATTTTAATCATATCTCAAATGATAATAAAAGAGATCTAGCTTGTGAAATTATTATTGAACTTGGAGATATGGATTTTTGGTCTGATAAAGATGATAAGTTTAAACATAAAATGGTTGATGTCTTTAAAGAACAAGCACAAGATTTAGAAAATGTTGTTCCTAATTTTAAGATAGCTAATGCAACAATTCATTTTGATGAATCATCACCACATTTACACATAGTTGGTGTTCCATTTAAAGATGGTATGAAAAATGGTATGGAAAAACAAGTTGGTAAATCAGATGTATTTACTAAAATTAGTTTAGTTAATATTCAAGATAAGATGAGAGAATATTGTATTAGTTCATTTAATAGAATATATAATCTTAACTACTCACTTAAAGATAAAGAAGAAGGTAGAAATATTGATATTAATGTTGCTAATATGAGAGATTATAATAAATTTAGAAAAGAACAAGAAAAACATAAAAAGCAATTAAAAGAATTAAATGATAAAGCCGATAAACTACAAGATAAATCAAATGAGATAAATAATATTATAAATAATTTAAAGCCAACAATGATGAATAAAAATAATTATACTATTTCTAATACCGATATAGATAAAATTAAAAAATATATAGAACAAACTAATGATACTACTTCTAATTTAAAAGATTCTAATGATATAAATGTAATACTTGATAAATATGAACAAGATTTAAAAAATCATTCTAACGAAGTTAAAGAATTGAAGAAAAAAATCACTACTCGTGAAGATAGAATTAGTGATTTAGAAAATAGATTAGATTTTGCAAATGATACTATTGATATGTTAGAAGATAAGGTTGATAAGTTACAAGAGGCATTAGATTACTTTAAAGAGTTATGGAAAAAGTTTATTATGTTCTTACAAGATAAATTCTTTTCTTCAAATAAGTATGATGATTTAATTGATGAATTACACGAAGAAGAAATAATTGATGATGACGATTTAGAAGTTATACAAAATGAATTTAGTAATAATTATAGTAAAGATGATGATTTAGAACGATAATTTTATGGTAAAATTATATTAGATAAGAAAATTAATAAATTAGTCAAACGTGTCTGACTATTTATAAAAAATTCCAACTAGCGGTTAGAAAATTAAGATTCTTCAGACGCGTCTGAAGAATTCAAGAAAGGAGATTTTTTATGTTAGAAAAAAATAATACTATGGCTTTAGAAATAACTAATATGGTTAATGAGACAAAAAATAAATTAGCAAAGGAAATAAATAAATCTATAACTTATGTTTATTGGAACATAGGAAGAATTATTGTTAAACACGAAAATGAAGATAATAATAGATTAGAATATGGAAAAGAAGTTTTAAAAGGTTTATCTAAAGAATTAACTAAACTTTTAGGAAAAGGATATTCATATACGAATTTAACTTATATGAGATGGTTTTATAATACTTATCCTGACTACAATAAAATCAGCGAGTCATTAAGTTGGTCACATTATATTGAGTTAATAACAATAAAAGATGATGATAAAAGGAACTTTTATGAGAAAGAATGTATTAATTCAAATTGGTCTGTTAGAGAATTGCAAAGACAACTTGATACATCACTATTTGAGAGGTTACTCTTATCTGATGGCAAGGCAAATAAAGAAAAGGTATTAGAATTATCAAAACAAGGACAAGTTTTAAATAAACCAAGTGATATAGTAAAACAACCTTATGTATTTGAATTTTTAGGTTTAAAAGAACCTAAACCAATTTTAGAAAAAGATTTAGAATATAAATTAATAAGGCATATTGAAGATTTCTTACTTGAATTAGGAAAAGGATTTATGTTTGTTGGATCACAACAAAGAATAACACTTAATAACACAGATTATTATGTAGATATGGTTTTTTATAACAAATTTTTAAAATCTTATGTTCTTATTGATTTAAAAATGAACAAACTAAAAGCCGAAAATGTTGGACAAATGAATTTATATTTAAACTATTATGAAAATGTTGTTAATAGTGAAGAAGATGGAAAACCAATAGGTATAATACTATGTGCTGAAAAAGATAAAGTTGCATTAGAATATGCTTTAGGTGGCTTATCTAATAATATATTTGCATCAACTTATACTTACTATATTCCAAATAAGGAACAATTAATTAATGAAGTTGAAAAGGTGTTAAAGAATAGTGATTAATTATAATAAAAAAACTATTCTTTTTTAATTTTTAATATTTTATAAAATTAGTGATTGGGTAGCATTTTATCAAATTTTATGATACAATCTACTTTAGAATAGAGGTGCAGTTATATATGATAAATTTGCAAATAAAAAATATACTATCAATAATATCTTTATTGTTTATGCCTACACTAGTTTTTGCAAGTGGTGGCAATAATGATTTTCCTGTTGGTGTTGCTTTAGGTATGGAAGCTTTTGTTTCTATTCACATGTCTCTTTTTGTATTAAAACCATTAGCGGATATGTTTTCGAAAGAAAATAGCAAAAAAACATTTTGGACTTTGTTTGCAATTCGTGCAGCTATTTTAATATTTTGTGACTTTTTTGTCACTCCATTCATTGCAATTGCAGATTTTATTGGTGTTTTTATAGGTGCTGCTATAGTAGTTCCAATTTGTGCTAAAATTACAAAAAATCAAATTAATGGAAGAAGTAATCAAGTTATAAGAACAACTACAAACACGGGAATGACGCCTCCTACTAATCAAGTAAATGGTATTGAATTAAAATGTGCTAAATGTGGTGCAATTTTACAACTTACCGATAAAGCTTGTTCTAGTTGTGGTGAACCGTTTGATGGAAATAATGTGGTTGTGTCTGAAAATGCAAATGCTGCAGTTCAAACGCCACCAAAGGTTGCTGTGCTACCTAGTAATTTTGATCAAATGTATAGTTTAACCGAAGATAAAATGTTGGAAGAATTTATCAATAGGGAATTAACTAAAGCTGGTGTTGATAAAACATATAAATTAATTCCAAATGATATTTTAAAAAGAAAAAAGATTTTAAATATTATTTTTTCTATTCTAATCTTTGTGTATATAACTTTAATATTTTTTCATTTTCCAATATACACTTATATAGTTGGAATAGTGATATTATTTATTTTCTTTAAGGTTACGAGAAAATATGATTTAATTAAATATTTGAAAAAACAATTAAAATCTAGACCGGGAGAAAAAGTTTCAAACATTGTAATGAATGTAAAAAATACATTTATTACTGATAATTCAAAAGGTACTTTTGCAATAAGTATGGTTGTTGCTATTGTTTTACCATTAATTATTTTTTCGTCGCCTAGAATTTTATATGAAAAAGTTGATGGTGGTTATGCCGTAAGATATTATATTTTTGGTTTAACTAACTTTAAAACAGCCACAATCCCTGAAACTTATAGGAATGAAAAGGTAGTTAGTTTAAGAGGAAATACTTTCTCAAATATGCCATTTTTAGAGAGTGTAAGTTTACCTGATTCTGTTATTGAAATAAGAGGTCAAGCATTTAAGAATTGTTATAAATTGACAGAAGTTAATATACCAAAACAATTAGAATATCTTGGTGGAGGTGCATTTTATAACGCAAAATCTATAAAAAGAGTAGAGTTGCCAGATACATTAACATATTTAGGTGGAGAATCATTCTATGGAGCAAAATCATTAGAATATGTTAAATTATCAAATAATCTTACTGAAATAAGAGGAGATAGTTTTGAATATTGTACATCTTTAAAAAGTATCACAATTCCAGATAATGTAACAAGAATAGGTGGGCATGCTTTTTATGGAGATTCATCATTATCAGAAGTTTCAATTAGTGAAAATAGTAAATTAAGTGAAATAGGATCTTCTGCATTTAGACAATGTTCAAGTCTATATAATATAATTATTCCTTCTGGAACTTATGTAAACGAAAGAGCATTTAAGGAAAGCCCAACAATTGTCAATAGATTTGGATATAATTCTTATGATACAACAGATGAGCAATCATCTTCACAAACTACAAATATAGTCACTTATGACGGTTTGTTGGAATCATCTATTCACACAGATGAAAGCGAATATTTATCTGAGAACAATACTTATGTTGTGTTCAATAAATATAACGTTATAGTTAATGCTCGTGTGTCAAACAATGCTGGTCAGGTTGTTTTGGAAGTGAGATCTAAGGATGGACTTAGTTGGGGTTATATGCAAGACCGTGACTATATAATCCTTAATAAGTGCAGGGTTAAAATTGTAAAACGTGACGCTATGCAGTTCCTAATAAGTGTTGAAGGAGCGGAAGAGTTGTCAAAAACATTCCAAAATAGCAAAGTGATTAATTTAAATGTAAATGATACTTATAGAATTAAGGATAATTTAAGTCTAACTTTATCTAATGTTATGAATATGAATGAAACTGAATACTATGATTTTTATAGTAACATATTTTATGATAATGAAACTGCAAAATCTAACAACATCACATTTACCAAAAAAGAAGGATTTTATATACTGGATAATAATATTATGCTAGAAGTTGTTAGTAGTGGAGAAAAGCAAGTGTCTGTTAAAGTATACTATAATTGATAGTGGGGGATTTTTATGGATTATAAGTATATACATTTATTGTATGTTCCTACAATGGCATGCAATATGTGCTGCAAATACTGTTATTTGGAAGATAATACGATTGATGAAAAAACTGAATATGCACCATTAGAAACATTGGAATATGCTATAACAAAATTTAAAGAAAGCAATGTTATACCATTTAATATTTCTCTCCATGGTGGAGAAGTTACGACATTATCAAAAGATGACTTCCGTGATTTAATAAAATATATTAGTAATTATTATAGTAACAATAAACAAATAATTGTTGATGGTGGATTTAAAATAGGTAATCCACACATAAAAACAAATATGTATAATTTAGAAAAACATATTGATACAATAAAAGAGTTTAATGTTTCTATATCTGGGAGCTTGGATTTACCCTTATCATTACATGATGAGTATAGAATTACTAAAGGGAATCAAAAGACTTTAAAAAGAATACTTGATAATATAGACTTATTAAAAGATATCCCTAATAAAAGGAAAGTATCAGCTACAATCTTTAAGGAACATTATAAATATATTGATAAAATAATAGACGATATTAAATTTTTACATAAAAATACTTGTCTTGATATGAATGATTTTAATTTTATGATTGGTTTTGACTATAATTCAAATGGTATACTCCATCACATGACAGAAAAAGAGCAAGTTGAATTTTATAAAAGAATGCATAAAGAATTTGATGGAACCGATTTAGATTATGGTGTTAATGGTCCTTGGTTTGATGAATTTGGACCAGAATATTGTACGAATTGTGATAATTGTGGAGAAAAGTTTTTCTTACTTGAAAAAAATGGTGATATATATTCTTGTGTAAGAGGTCAAAAAAATCCAGATTACTATTATGGAAACATATATAAAAATTCAGTTGAAGAAATATTAACTACAGCTAAAAGTAAAATATTTCTTAATCACAATAAGCAATCATTGAATGAAGAATGTACAAAATGTGGTTATTTATATATTTGTAAGACAGGTTGTCCATTTGTAAAGAATAATTACAAATCAAATAAGAGCTATACTTGTAGGTTACAACAAGTTATGTATAAAGATAGAAATTTATTAAAAGATGAATATAATGATGAATTTGTTTATGAATATGTAAAAAAAATGCGATTAGAAGATAAAGATAAATATCTACCAAACAAAAAGCAAAATGATTATTTATCTTTGGAAGAACTTATTGAACAAGATAAGAACTTAAAATATATATATGATGATAAGAGTTTCATTTTGAAAATTGATAATCAGGAATATCCATTAGCTTCACAGATTATAAAAAAATCTAGAGATATTATATATATAACTCCAGATAGTAAGATTGAAATATGGATGAAAAAAAATTTAATTAAAGAGATGTGTGATTATCCAGAGAATAATTCATTATACATAATGCTACTAAGTGGGAATTTGGTGACTTATGGAGATGAAAATAGGACAAAACAAAGACACATTGCCACTCATCAAATATATAAGGGTATGTTAGATAATGGTAAGAAAAATAAAGAATATTATATCTATGATTTAAAAAATATGATCGATCATTATAAAACAGAATATTCTTTTGACAAACCGAATAATATATTTTTTACAACATCATCCCTTAGAGATTATCATTATTTAAAACAAAAAAATAACGCATATTATCATATACAAGCAATTAATTTGCCATTTCAAAATATAGAATTTTATTATTTGGATAAGGAGTTGAAAAAATGAATAAAGAACCTGAAACTTATGAAGAACTAATACGTTATAAAAGATGTGTGGATTTAACTTCACATTATGATTTATCACAAGAAGAGTTGGATAAAATTTATAATTATTTAGCAACATATCCAAAAGCTGTTATTGTTGGTAATGAAAATACTTTAACACTTAAAGTTAATTATAAACCAGAAATTCAACCAGAAGTTATAAATGCAAAATGTATAGATAGTAGTATAGATGGAATTAAATTATCTAATGATGCATTTACAATAATTCCTCATTATGTACCATCAAGTAGTGGTGGATATAGTGGTGGATCATCTTCAAATAATAACAATAAC
>JAUNNO010000069.1 GCA_030531425.1 bacterium | reverse complement strand
TTATAAATATATTTTATTTGTTTAAGAAAAAATTTAATATAAAAAATATATTATTTATTGAAATATTTATTTTATTTAATAGTTTAAACTATATTATATGGATAAAAAAGTATAATGCTGATTATTATAATTTAAATAATATATTTCAGATTATAATTTGTTATTTTTTAATAACTAATATATTATGTTTTATTTTTGAAACGGGTAAAAATATAATAAATACAAATTTAACATTAAAAGAGTTGAGAAAAGAAAAACAAATAAGATTATCATTATTTAAAATAACTCATGAAATAAAAAATCCTATAGCAGTATGTAAAGGTTATTTAGATATGATTAATGTATATGATAAGTCTCAAGTTGAAAGATATATACCAATAATAAAATCAGAAATAGAAAGATTACTTTCTTTACTTCAGGATTTTTTACTTATAAATAAAAATAATTTAGATATGGATATTATGGATTTTAATATGTTAATTGAAGATACTATAGAAAAACTACATCCACTGTTAAAAAATAATAATATAAAACTTAATTTAAATTTAATAGATGATGAAATATTTATAAATGGAGATTATAATAGATTAAGTCAAGTTATTATAAATATAATAAAAAATAGCATAGAAGCAATAGAAGACAGGGGTATTATAAATATAAATTCAAAAATTAAAGGGAATAGATATATATTAACAATAGAAGATAATGGATTAGGTATGACTAAAGATACATTATCAAAAATAAGAGAACCATTTTTTACAACAAAAAAAAGAGGATCTGGTCTTGGAGTATCATTAATTAGTGAAATCGTAGAAGCACATAATGGTAAAATAAATTATGAATCAGAATATATGAAGGGTACAAAAGTTACAATAACAATACCTATATATGAATAAAAAAGCTAAAAAGCTTTTTTATATTACTATAGCAAATAAATTACCTGATCCTTTATTAACTAATTTTGTTAAAGTTTGTTGTAATTTATATCTAGCCGCTTCTGGAGTAAGAGATAATTTTGCTTGTATACCTTCTTTAACTATATTATCGATACTTCTTCCAAATATTTCACTTTTCCATATAGCAGTAGGATCTGTATCTTTATCTTTCATAAGATAATCTATTAATTGTTTACTTTGAAGTTCAGTACCTATTATAGGTTCAAAAGTAGATTCTACATCAACTCTAATCATATGTATGGAAGGAGCTACAGCTTTAAGTTTTATTCCATATCTTGAACCTTGTTTTATTACTTCAGGGGTTTCTAATTTCATATCGCTTAAAGTTGGTGATGCAACGCCATAACCTGTTGTTCTAACCATTTGAAGTGCTCCTTTAATTTGATCATACTCAGTTTTAGCTTCATTATAGTTTTGAAATAACATAAGAAGATCTGCTTTACTATTAATACTAATACCCATAGTTTCTTTTAATACTTCATCATATAAATAATTAGGTGCTTCTAAATTTATTGTTACAACTCCTGTAGAAGTATCTATATCTGATATATAAGATTTACTTATATATTGTGAATTTTCAAAGTGTTTAGTTATATTATCAATATCTCTTAATTTATCAACTTCAACAACACTTTCTTTTATTTTAGTTATGTATTCTAATTTTATATAATTATCAGGATTTAGACAAGCTATCCAATCTGGCATATTAATTTTAACTTCGGTAACAGGAAATTCATATAATGATTCTCTAAGTACACTATATATTTCCTTTTCATTCATATTTTCAACTGATAAAGGAATTACAGGAACATCATATTCATTATTTAATTTTTCAGCTAATCTTTCTGTTTCAGGTAGTGTTGGATGTGCTGAATTAAGAACAACTATAAAAGGTTTTCCTATATCTTTTAATTCATTTACAATTCTTTTTTCAGCATCTATATAGTTATTTCTAGTTATTTCACCAAAAGACCCATCACAAGTAATTACAATACCAATACTAGAGTGTTCCTTAATAACTTTTTCTGTACCTATTTCAGCAGCCTCTACAAATGGAATTTCTTCATCATACCAAGGAGTTTTAACCATTCTAGGACCATTTTCATCCTCATAACCTTTAGCTCCATCAATAACATATCCAACGCAATCTATAAGCCTTATATTACAGCTAAAACTATCTATATTAACTTTAGCTGCATTACTAGGAACAAACTTAGGTTCTGTTGTCATAATCATTTTACCTTGAGCTGATTGTGGAATTTCATCTAGACATCTTTTTTTCTCATATTCATCATCTATATTGGGAACTACTAAATTTTCTATAAATTTTTTTATAAAAGTAGATTTACCTGTACGTACAGCTCCAACAACACCTAAATATAAATCTCCACCAGTACGCTCAGATATACTTTTAATAATTTCTAATTTATCCATAACAACCCTCATTTCTAATAAAATATATGACTATATAAAAAAGTTATTCAAAAAAACAAAATAAAAATTGGTGTAAAATATAAATATTTGTGTTATACTATAATTGGTGAGAAGTATGAAGGAAAAAAGAAAATTAAAAAAAAATGTAAAAATATTTGTATTTATTATTGTTTGCTTAATAATATCTTTCATACTTGGATATAAATTTTTATTTAAAGAAAAAGATACTGTTATAAATACAAGTTATGCAGCAAGTGAAACTTTAGAAATTCCTTTATATGATTTAGAATATAAAGAAGCACTAAATATAAAAAGAGGAACAAAATTAACAGTCTATAAATTTAAAGAAAAAAGGGAAGATAAAATTTATGTTAAAGTAAAATATAATGATAAATTTTATATGATTAATGAAGATGATTTAACAACTAATAAAGATGGTATTGTAAAAGAAAAAGAGTTATATGTAAGAACACCTTTAACGGTTTATAAAGATGATGTTTCATCTAAAATATTATCTCATATAGCTAAAGGTGAAAAATTAGACATAATAGGTTATGATAAAATAGATGAGTCTGGTGTTGTAAATAAGTATAAGATAAAATATAATGATACCATAGGTTATGTATATGGTAAATACTTGGTAAAAACTCAAGATGAAGCAAGTTTATATTATAATGAAAATGGTATTTTAGAATATATGAATAAAATGGGTGATACACTAGGAGGTGGAACTGCTAGTAAGCTAGATTATTATCCATATGAAAAGCCAAAATTCGAAGATAATGTTATGCCAGATGAAGTTAGGGCACTTTATTTAAATAGTGCGGTTGTTAGTAATATAGATGAGTATATTTCTTTTGCTAAAGAAAATAATATAAATGCTTTAGTTATTGATATAAAAGATAATACATCTCCTGCATATAATTCTAATATTATGAAAGAATATTCACCTACAAATTATGCTAAAGCATTAAATTCTTTTGAAGATTATAAAGCATATATCAAAAAAGCTAAAGATGCTGGATTATATTTAATAGGAAGAATAACTACATTTAAAGATTCTTATTTTGTAGAAGATCATAAAGAAGTAGCAATTTCATCTCGTGATGGAGCTCCATTTAGTCATAATGGATCTTATTGGCCTAGTGCATATAATAGATATGTATGGGAATTTAGTGTAGAACTTGCAAAAGAAGCAGTAAGTGAAATTGGATTTAATGAAATTCAATTTGACTATGTAAGATTCCCAGATAGAACAACTGCATTAGAAAATTCTGGTACAATTAATTTAAATAATACATATAATGAATCTAAAGCAGAAGCTTTACAAGGATTTGTTATGTATGCTACAGATGAGTTGCATGCATTAAATGCTTATGTATCTATTGATGTATTTGGAGAGTCTGCATCAGATTATGTTACTGCCTACGGTCAGTTTTGGCCTGCAATATCTAATATAGCTGATGCAATTAGTGGTATGCCATATCCAGATCATTTTAATGCACACGAATATGGTATTAGCGAGGTTGTTTGGACTGTTCCATATAAATTATTAAGTGCTTGGGGTAAAACTGTTGCTGACAAACAAAAGCAAATTCCAACACCTGCTAGTGTTAGAACTTGGATTCAAGCATATGATTCAGTTAAAGAACCTAGTGTAGCCTATGATGCATCTAAAGTATCAGATGAGATAAAAGCTTTATATGATAACGGCTTAACTGGTGGATATATGACTTGGAATTCAGGATCTAATATATATAAATATAAACAAATAAGTGGAGCTTTCAAGAAGGAGTATTAATGATAACAGTAGAAGATAAAAAATATAATTTAATTGAAGAATATAAAGATGGGTTTGATGAAGAAGTATTTAAAGAAAAATATACAGATTATTTTGAACCATATGATTATATAATAGGAGATTGGTCCTATGGAAAACTTAGATTAAAAGGATTCTGTAATAAATTAAATAAAATTTGTAATAAATCAAATGATATTAAATTTAAAGATGATTATATAAAAAACTTATGTAGTTATGAATGTAGTTATTTTGTATTAGAAAAAATAAAAGAATTAAAATAATTTGGTAATATTAATTTTAATTAAAAATTGTAAAGAACAAGCACTTTTTCATGATTTCTGAAAAAATTACTTGTTTTTTTTTTTTTTTTTT
>JAUNNO010000068.1 GCA_030531425.1 bacterium | reverse complement strand
AAAAAATTAAAATATAATAAAAGAATATTAAAAATAAACTTAATAATATATCTACTTTTATATACCATGTTAATATTTTCTCTAACCTTGTTTGATGAAATATATGGAAGACAAGGTTTAATTATAATAAGATGGAATAAAAGTTTATTTAATTATTATTCTAATCATTATTTTAATATGATTCCTTTTAAAACAATTAATTTATTTATTAAAGGGTATGCCAAAAATATTGTAACATTAAGAAGCCTTTTTATTAATGTGATTGGTAATTTTTTAATATTTATGCCATACTCTATATTTTTACCATTAATTTTTAAGAATAAAAAATATTTTAATTATCTTATAATTATGCTTATTTATATAATTACAATAGAATTTTTACAGTTTATAACTATGTCTGGATCTTGTGATATAGATGATTTAATATTAAATATATCAGGTTTTAGTGTAATATTCTTAATATTAAAGAATAATATAGTTTATAAATATATAAATAAAATATTTTTATTAGAGGATGACGCATGAAAAAGTATTTAAAATGGATAGTAGCTATTATACCTTTTACATTATTTATAATATTATTTATATTAGTTATAAATAAAAAAGATATGTACTTAGATAGTTTTGTGTATAGTTTTATATCTAAATTAATTAATGATAAATTAAGTGTTATTGTAAAATTATTTACACATATGGCAAGTACGTATGCAGTTATATCAATTACACTTTTAGTATTATTAATATTGAAAAATAAGTATTACGGTTTATTTTTATCTATTGATTTAATTATTACTACTATATTACAAATAATTATAAAAAATATTTGTTTAAGACAAAGACCTATAGGAATAAATTTGATAACTCAATCAGGTTATAGTTTTCCATCAGGACATAGTTTAACTGCATTTACATTTTATGGACTTATAATATATTTTATATATAAATCAAATTTAAATAAAAAATTAAAATATATTTTAATTATAATTTTAAGTCTAGTTATATTTATGGTAGGACTTAGTAGAATGTATTTAGGAGTACATTATTTTACAGATGTTATAGCGGGATATACTCTAGGTCTTAGTTTCCTCATTATTTATATAAATTTTATAAAAAGTAAAAGAGTAATTTAATTTATTCTTTTTTTGTTTGAATATAATTTTCAATATTATATAACCTTAATAAAATATATTGGAGGATGGTTATGATAGAAAAATTTAAATCAAGAAAATTTTGGGTTGCATTATTAACAAATATAGTATCAATAACAGTTGTATTTACTAAAATGGGTGGGACTGCAGGAATTGTTGCAGGTATAATAGGAACAATAGCATCATCTGTATGTTATATGATTGCAGAATGCAAAGTAGATGTAGCTCGTGCTACTGCAACCTATGAAGAGGTAAATTCATTAGTACAAAAATTAAAAGAAAAGGAGGTGGATGATGCAGAAGGCAATACTATTAATTGATTATTTAAATGTATCACAAAAAGCACTCAATAATTTTTCACATCAAGGAGATAAAGCTATAGATATTTCGTTTAAAGATCAAGGAATATCTAATTTAAAAGCTCCATTTACAGGAACAATAAAAAGAATATATGATAAAGTTAATGTAGTATGGCTTCAAAGTAATGAGAAAGTAATGTATGCAGATGGCACAATAGATTATATGACAATTATGACAATGCATGATAATGATGTAAGAGATTTATATGTAGGTAAAATAATAAAACAAGGAGAAGTTTATTATCAAGAAGGAACTAAAGGAAATGCTACTGGAAATCATATACATTTAAGTGTAGGAAAAGGTAAATTTACAGGTAATGGTTGGTATGAAAACTCTTCTGGTAATTGGTGTATAAATAATCAGTATGATGTACATAAGGCTTTATTTTTAGATAATAGTACAACAATTTTAAATAGTGGAGGATATAATTGGATAAGATCTAGTACACAAAATGAAGATACCACTAATACTACAACATATAAAGTTGTAAAAAATGATAATTTAACTAATATAGCTAAAAAGTATTCAACTACTGTAGATGAGTTAGTAAGACTAAATAATATACAAAATAAAAATTTAATAAAAGTAGGTCAAGCATTAAAAGTACCAAACAAATTAAATTATTTTAAGAAATATACAGGTAATAGTTTATCAATAGTTGATGCATTAAAAAGTATAGGTGAATTATCTACATATGATTATAGAGGTAAAATAGCTAGTATAAATGGAATTAATAATTACAAAGGAACAAGTACTGAAAACACTAAACTACTTAATTTATTAAAAAACGGATCATTAATAAAGCCATAGAACTTAAAGGAAATTTATTTTCCTTTTTTGTTGAAAAAATAATCTATTTATTGTATACTAGATTTGTATAAAATAAAAGGAAGTGGGTTTTATGAAGAAGAAAAATAAGTCAACTAAATTACATTTAATATCTAAAATAATTTATGTCATATTTTTAATTATGTTAGTATCTTTTGTAATTTATGTATTGTCACTTGGTGTTGTACCTAGTAAATATGTAGTAGTTTTAGCTTTTATAACAGCTATTATTTTAATTATATTTGGTATACTCATAATAAAAAAAGAAATAAAAGGCTGGATTAGAGGAATTTTTACAGCTTTAGCTAGTATGAATATAATAGTTATACTTTTATTATTTATATATTTACTTGAAACTTTTAGCTTTATAGATCACGTATTTATTAAAGATTATCAGATAGATAATTATTATATAATAGTTAAAACAGATTCTATTTACGATACAATAAAAAGTATTGAAAATAAGAATTTAGGAACTTATACTAATAATATTAGTAATTATAAAAAAGCAATAGAAAAATTAAAAGAAAAGATTAAATATAAATCAAAATTATTTGATAGTTATTATGATGGTGTAGATAGATTGTTAAATGGGGATATAGATGCTTTATTAATTAGTTCATCACATTATGAAATAATGAGTGAAGCATATTCTAATTTTAAAACTGATACAAGAATACTTGATAAAATTATAATAAAAATACCAAGAAACAAAGTACCTAATAATAAAAAGGTTGAAGATTCATTTACAGTATATATAAGTAGTACAGATATAGAAGGAGATATATCTACAACAGCAAAAAGTGCTTTAAATATGCTTGTTACTGTTAATTTAAATACTAATAAAGTTTTACTTACATCAATACCAACAGATTATTATGTAGATTTAAAAGATTTAGGTTATAAAGATAGATTAGCTTATGCAGGATTTTATGGAATAGATAAATCCATAAGTACGATAGAATCTTTTATGGGAATAGATATTGATTACTATATTAGACTAAATTATACAAGTCTTAAAAATGTAGTAGACGCAATAGATGGAATTGACATATATAATGATACTAAATTTACATCACAAATAGATAAAAATTGTAAATATGAACAAGGTAATATTCATCTAGATGGAAGATGTACACTAGCTTATGCAAGAGAAAGATTCTTATATAAAGAAGGAGATAGAAAAAGAGTTGTTAATCAACAAAATGTATTAAAAGCTATAATAAATAAAAGTTTAACATCAAAAACAATTATATTAAAATATTTTAATATATTAAAATCTATGTCTAATAGTTTTGAAACTAATATAACACAAAAAAATATTATACAATTAATAAATTATGAATTAGATAAAATGCCTAATTGGAAGTTTGATTCATATAATTTAAATGGTACAGATGATATGAAAAAAACATATTCATCACCAAATAGAGAAGTATATGTTATGGAGCCAGACTTATCAACAATAACTACAGCAAAAAATAATATTTTAAAACTTTTAAAAGAGAATTAGTTAAAATTCTCTTTTTTACTTGTTTTAACATTTTATTTATAGTAAAATATTATTAGAGGATAAATAAAGAGGGTAGTTTGGAGCAGTAAAATTATGAGTAGTGATTATACAAGAAATTATATAAATATAAATGGCATTATTTCAGCAATAGAATTATCATCTAGATAAAAAATGCTTTTTTTGCGCTTTTATATATTTGAAATAATTAATTTATAGAATCGGATTGATGTTGTATATGAAAAAAATAAAAAATTTGTGTAAAAAAAAAATAGGTAAAATTTTATTATTTATAGTTCTTGATATTGTTTTAATATTTTTATCATCTTTTTTAGCTCTATGGATTAGATTTGATTTTAATATTATACCTAAAATATATCTTTGTAATTTTTACTTTTATTTATTTATAGATATAATTATTATGTTAGTTATCTTTAGTTGCTTAAAATTATACACTAGTGTTTGGAGTTATGCATCTATTATTGAACTTATTAATGTAATTATAGGATGTCTTATTATTGAGATAATATCTTTTATATATCATAATTTTTTAAATATTATGATACCTAGAAGTTACTTCTTTATAAGATGGCTTTTAATGATTGTATTTATATGTGGAACAAGATTTTCATATAGGATTTCTAGATCAATTTATTTAAAAATCCAAAATTCTAATAAAAAAATTAATACTATGATTATAGGTGCTGGTTCTTGTGGA
>JAUNNO010000013.1 GCA_030531425.1 bacterium | reverse complement strand
TAGTAATACTAGCCATAATAGCTCTAATTGCTACACCAATAATAATAGATATTATTGAAGACTCAAAGAAAGAGGCATTAAAAAGGAGTGCAGAAAATTATTTAAAAGCAGTAGAGTTAGCTATTGCAAAAGAGAACTTGAATGGAGAGTTTAATCCAAATAGTTGTACTATAACATCAGGAAGTGTAACTTGTGGCTCTAAAACATTAAATGTAACAGTAGATGGAGAACTACCAGAAAGTGGAACAATAACACTAACAGATGGAACAATTCTAAGAGATACATCAACAAGTCTAAAATATAGTGCAGGGACATTAACATATGAGTCCGGTAAACTAGTAATAAAAACAGTAAGCTATATAGATTTAGCAAATATTTGTAAAGTAGAAGATGCAAATGTAAATGACACTATAGATGTAGGAGAAAAGGCAACATGCCAAGTAAATGATGAAAAGAATTATACATTCTATGTATTAAGCAAGGAAGGATCCAATGTAAACTTAATATTAGATAGAAATGTATACTATAATTCAGATTCAGATTATGGTCTTGCAGATGAAACAAATAAAGGATTAGTTGCATGGATATCAAAAGAAGATTATGTATCATCAGGAGGAACAATAAATGAAGAAGATATGAGGTGTTCGATGGCGGGAATTTGTTCTAATAATGAATATGGGCCAGTAACTGCATTAACATATTTATATAATGCAACAAAGAGTTGGACTAAAATTCCAAATATAAATTTAAATTATACAGATAATGAAAATGTAGGAGATTATGGATACACAGGAATTGAAACAACATCAGGTGTAACAAAAATAAAAGATAAGAGTGGAAATTATGTTATTGACTTTGAACTTACAAACTTAAAAGCAAGATTACCAAAATATAGTGAAGTATCTGCTGCAAATGGAACAAATAGTTGTTTATATGATTATTTAGATTTAAGTAGTTGGATGATGGATCAATCATATAAACCAGAAAACAGCATTCCAGGAATATCCGGATACTGGACCTTGGCTTCTAATCCTACTTATACCTACTTTGCCTTCAATGGCAGCAGCAGCGGCTTTGTGAACAACAACTTCGTTGACATTGCGAGCTTCAGTGGCGTACGCCCAGTTATAACTTTACCAATGAATTAAGAAATAATTAAATCGTATAGGTATTACTTTATACGATTTTTTCAATTAATTAATATATTTTAAAGGTATATTTAATAAAATAAGTTTGAAAACTCTATATTTATTTAAGGTTTTATGATATTATATTTACATCGGGGTGATAGAATGAAAGAATTAACAGAACAAGAAAAGGTAAGAAGAGACAAGTTAGAGGAGATAAGAAAGTATACTAATCCATATCCAGAAAAATTTGAAAGGACTAATACAATATTAGAAGCTAGAAGCCTATCTGATGGTACTAGTGATGTTAGTATTTGTGGTAGAATAGTATTCTTAAGAAAAATGGGTAAATTAAGTTTTGTACGTATTAGAGATTTAGAAAGTGATATTCAAATTCAAATGAAAGCAGATACAACAAATGAATCTGATTATGAATTCTTTAAAAAACTAGTAGATGTAGGAGACTTTATTGGCGCTACAGGAGAAATTATAACTACACAAACAGGAGAGAAAACATTACTTGCTAAAAGTTTGAAATTTTTAGGAAAGGCACTAAGACCACTTCCTGAAAAATTCCATGGATTATCTGATACAGAGATTAAGTATAGAGAA
The DNA here is from genome assembly GCA_030531425.1 of bacterium. GTDB lineage: Bacteria > Bacillota_I > Bacilli_A > RF39 > UBA660 > UMGS1613. The sequence continues at coordinate 25,598 of JAUNNO010000013.1, read as the reverse complement.
AGATATACTGATTTAATATCTAACGAAGATTCAAGAAAAGTATTTTTAGGAAGAAGTAAGTTTTATTCATTTTTACATAAGTATTTAGATGGGGCTGGTTTTTTAGAGGTTGAGACTCCTATAATTCAAACAGCTGTAAGTGGAGCAACTGCTAAACCATTTTTTACACACCATAATGCATTAGATTTAGATTGTAACTTAAGAATTGCTCCTGAGTGTTATTTAAAAGAGTGTATAGCAGGTGGATTTGATAGAGTATATGAAGTTGCTAAATGTTTTAGAAATGAAGGAATGGATCCACAACATTTACAAGAATTTACTCAAGTAGAATGGTATGTTGCTTATTGGAATTATGAAGATAATATTAAATTCTTTACAAAATTTATTAAAGAAGCATTGAAAAGTGTTGTTGGAACTGAAGTTATAACTTATCAAGGTAAGACAGTCGATTTTTCAAAAGATGAATGGAATAGAATTGATTATTGTAATGAATTAGAAAAAGTTTTAGGATTTAATGCTTTAACTATAACAGATGCAGATTTATTAAAAGATAAAATAGTAGAAGCTAATTTATTTACTTATAATGATTTAGAAGATTATAAATCAGTAGGTCAAATAATTGACTACGTATATAAGAAAAAAATTAGAGAAAATATAGTTGAACCTACAGTAATATATAATTATCCAGCTGTATTAAAACCACTTGCTAGAAGAAATGATGAAGATCAAACTAGAACTGATGTATTCCAAGTAGTAGCTTGTGGTACTGAATTATGTAATGCTTATTCAGAACTTGTAAATCCATTACAACAGAGAGCTTCTTTTGAAGATCAATTAAAGGCAAAAGAACAAGGCGATGATGAGACTATGGATTTAGATGAAGATTATCTAACATCTATGGAACAAGGTATGCCTCCAATTTCAGGACTTGGATTTGGAATTGATAGATTAATGATGTTAATGTTTGACGAACCATCAGTAAGGGATGTTGTATTATTCCCACTTATGAAGGATAAAAAATAAATGAATTTATATGTCGTAAGACATGGAGAAACTATTTGGAATAAATATAACAAAGTACAAGGTATAACGGATATTCCATTATCAGAAAAAGGGATTGAAGAAGCTAAGTCTTTAAAAAAAATAGTAGAATCATTATATATTGATGTTGTAATTTCTAGCCCTTTAAAAAGGGCTTTAGATACTGCTAAAATATTAACCGGTTCTATAAATATTAATACAGATGATAGAATAAAAGAAAGATCTTGGGGTCTTAATGAAGGCGCTAATATTTCTGATGTAGATAGTGTTGATTGTTGGGATGTAATATTAAATACTAAAGTTCAAAATATAGAATGTATACAAGATTTTATGTATAGGGTATCTAGTTTTATAGAAGATATTAAAGTAAGATATAAGGATAGAAATGTACTTGTAGTTACACATTCAGCAGTAAGTAGAGTAATACATTATTTACTTGAAGGAATTCCAGAAGATGGAGATTTATCTAAAATTGATATTCCAAATTTAAGAATAATAGAATATAAAATAAATTAAAAAATAATTAGGAGGAAACATGAAAATATTATGTGTAAATGCAGGTAGTTCATCATTAAAATTTCAATTATATGAAATGCCTGAAGAAAAAGTTTTAATAAATGGGTATATTGAAAAAATAGGTGAAGAAGATTGTTATTGGACAATTAAAATAAATGGAGAAAAAATAAGAAAAGAAAGACCACTTAAAGATCATTCTGAAGCTAGTGAAGTGCTTATTAATGAATTATTAGAAAATAAAGTAGTATCATCACTAGATGAAATAAAAGGTGTAGGACATAGGGTATTACATGGTGGAGAAAAATATAGTGATTCAACAATTATAACAGATAGCGTTATAAAAGATATAGAATCTTTGACTAAATTAGGACCACTGCATCATCCAGGAAATTTGGCTGGAATAAAAGGTATATCAAAAAAACTTCCTAATGTACCAATGGTTGCCGTATTTGATACTGCTTTTCATCAAACAATGCCAGAAGTAAATTATATATATCCAGTACCATATGATTGGTATAAAGAATATGGAGTTAGAAAATATGGTTTTCATGGAACAAGTCATAAATATATAACTTCAAAAATGAAAGAAAAATTAAATAAAGAAAATCCAAATTTAATAATTTGTCATATAGGAAGTGGATCTTCAATTGCTTGCATTAAAGATGGCGTTTGTTTTGATACTACTATGGGTATAACTCCTTTAGATGGACTTATGATGGGAACTCGTTCTGGAGCCATTGATCCTTCTATAATTGAATATGTTTGCAAAGAATCAAATAGATCTGTTAGCGAAGTAACTAACGATTTAAATAAAAAAAGTGGTTTCTTGGGAATCTGTGGTAAAGCTGATTGTAGAGATGTAGAAACACTTTATGAACAAGGAGACGCTAAAGCTATTTTAGCTTATGAAATGTATACAGATAGAGTAGCTAAATATATTGCTGAATACTATTTAAAATTAAATGGTGCTGTAGATGGTATTGTATTTACTGCAGGAGTAGGAGAAAATGGACCTCTATTTAGAGAAATAGTATTAAGAAAATTAAATCCTATTGGCATATATGAAGATAAAGTTATGAATAATAAAATAGCTAGATTCTTAACTGAGAGAGAAGGTAAAATTAGTAGTGATTCTTCTAGTGTAGATGTATATGTACTTCCTACTGATGAAGAAATTATGATATGTAAAGATACATATGAAATAGTAAAAGCACAATAATTATTAATATAAAAATAGAGCAATCTGAATTCTCTATTTTTTAATTTAATAATTTATAATTTTTTAAATTTTAATAATTTGACTTTTAAAAAAAATATGCTATAATAATTCAATCAAGGGGGATTATATATGAAAATAAAAGTTTATTGGAAAAAAATAATTGCTACTTTAGCTTTAGGTACAGTGTTAGTTACGTCAACTGGATGTGCTACAAATGATGAATCAAAAGGATTGATAGTTGATAAATCATCATATACAATTGTTAAAGATTCTGATGCAAAGAATTGTGTGTTCCCAAGACAATTAGCTAGTATAAAAGGTAGTAGGAATGATGAAGAAGCAAATTATTTATATATGATAAATAGTGATTATATTAAGTCTGATTCACAAATGGGATATAATGGTAAATTAGAATCTATTCCAGAAGTATTATATGTAATTAGGAGTGTAACAACTTTTAGTAGTTTATTTAATAATGATGATGATGAAAATTTTGAAAATATTCGCGATGTAGAAACTATGTCTATGGCAAGTGGTTTCTTTAATAGATATTGTAATTTTATTGTACCAGATTCATATTCTGAAAATGCAAATATTTTTTATAATGATAATCTTTTTCAAAGAAAATGTAATTTTACATTATTTGGAAGCAATCTAGGGAATTATTATTATTTATATGATTGTACTTTAACTGCAAAAGAAGACATTTGTAAAAATGGGATGCCAAACATAGAAAAAGGTAATCGTATCAGAAATACAAGACTTTTAAAATTAAATTTAACTAATTCAAATGAATTTTCGTTTGAAGAAGTTTTATCAACTCAATCAGGTATAGGCTCAAATGATTCAAATGTTTTATTAGGTGTAAAAAATAATTATACTGAAGATTCAATAGTTCCTATTTCCTTTTCTACAAAAATGGAACCTGAAACTTTTGAAAATGTTAATGAATTAAATGAATATTTAGTAAAAAATAAATAGGTTAAGACAATTAAGACTGTTTATAAAAATAGTCTTTTTTCTTTTTTTGAAATATTGTATAATATTACTGAAAGGATAATTATATGAATGTAAAAAATTTAAAAAAGATAGAACTTCATTTGCATTTAGATGGATCAGTAAGAGAGAAAACTGCAAAAAATATTTTAGGATATAGTGTTAATTTAAAAGCAAATGAAAAATGTGAAGATTTGAAAGAATACTTAACAATGTTTGATATACCTATAAAGCTTATGCAAACAAAAGAAAATTTAGAAATAATTACTAAAGAATTAATAGAAGATTTAATTAGTGATAATGTTATATATGCAGAAATAAGATTTTCACCATTAGATCATATAAGGGGTGGATTATCATTAAATGAAGTAGTTGAAACTGTACTTGATTCAATTAAAAGCGATAAAATAAAAACCAAGCTTATATTATGTATGAGAAGAGATTTTGAACAAAATCAAAATATGAAAGTAATAGATATTGCGTATAAATATAATTTACCTGTAGATTTAGTGGGTGATGAGGCTAACTATAACACTTCAAAATACAAAGATTTGTTTTTATATGCTAATAGTAAAGGGCTAAAATATACAATACATTCAGGAGAAGCAGATGGTGCGTCTAGTATAAATAAAGCAATAGAATTTGGTGCAAAAAGATTAGGACATGGTATAAGAGCAATTGAAAGTAATGAATGTATAAAAAAATTAATAGATAACAATATAACACTAGAAGTATGTCCCACAAGTAATGTTCAAACAGATGTAATAAAATCATACAAAGATCATCCAATAAAAAAATTAATGGATTTAGGTGTTTTAGTTACGGTTAGTACAGATAATAATACAGTATCAAATATAACTTTATCAGAAGAATATCAAAAATTAGTAGATAATTTTAATTTTACTAAAGAAGATTTTTTGAGAATTAATTTAAATGCAATAGAAGCAGCTTTTACAAGCACGGAAAATAAAGAAATTTTAAAAAAAGAAATATTACAAAATTATAAAATATAATTTAATATATATAATTAAAACTATTAACAAGAATAATTTGTTAATAGTTTTATTTTATACAAAAAAAGAAACTGCCCCCTGAGCAGTTTCTATAAAAGAATAAAAAGGGGTTGGCTAGTGTGATACTAGCACCAATTCGCCTAATTTCCGAATTGGTACTTACTATAATAATCAAAAAAAGTATCTTTGTCAAGCGTTTTTAATAAAAAAATAAAATTTATTTTAATTTACATAAAATTTTAAAAATGCTATAATTATGTAGGTGATAAAATGTTTATAAAATATTTAATTATATTTTTTGTATCAATGGTTCCAATAGTAGAATTAAGAGGTGCTATACCTGTTGCAGTAGGTATGGATTTAGATAAATTATTATCATTTATAATATGTATGATAGGAAATATGTTACCTGTTCCAATTATATATCTTTTTGCAAGAAAAGTTCTTAATTGGGGTAGTAATAAAAAAATAATTGGTAAATTTTTTTGCTGGTGTTTAAAAAAAGGAGAAACTGCTGGTAAAAAATTAGAATCTAAAGCAGGAAGGGGATTATATTTTGCATTATTTTTATTTGTAGGAATTCCTCTTCCTGGAACAGGTGCTTGGACTGGAACTCTTGCATCTAGTATACTTGATTTAGATTTTAAAAAAACAGTGATTGCTGTTAGTTTTGGCGTTTTACTTGCTGGACTTATAATGATGGCAATATCTTTTGGAATATTTAATTTTATAGGGTAGTTTTATGGATATAAGGAGTTTAAAAGGTATAGGAGAAAAAACAGCAAAAATATTTGAGAATAATGGGATAATGACTATTAGTGATTTAGTAAGTTATTATCCTTTTAGGTATGATATAATTAAAAGAAGTAATATAGATGAGTTATACCAAGATGATAAAATAATAATAGATGGTATTGTAGAAAGTAGTGCAGTGGTATTTTATTTTAATAAAAAAATGAATAAGATGTCATTTAAAATAAACACTGGAAAATATTTAATAAATGTAGTTATATTTAATAGAGGTTATTTAAAAAGTAAAATATTACCAGGAGTGGTTATAACTTTAATAGGTAAATTTGATAAAGTTCATAATACTATTGTAGCTAATGATATTAGATTTTCAAAACTATCAGATGTTGATGTAATAGAGCCTATTTATCATAGCTTTTCTGGAATTTCTAGTAATCAAATAAGAAAGATTATAAATAATGTTGATAGTTTTGAAGTAATGGAATATGTACCAGAATATTTAAAAAATAAATATAGGCTTATAAATAAAATGGAAGCTGTAAAAAGTATACATAATCCAAAAAATATATTGGATTTAAAAAGAGCGCAAGCATATTTAAAGTATGAAGAATTATTTTTATTTATGTTAAAAATGAATAGTTTAAAAAAGAATAAAAAAAATAAAATTGGTTTAAAAAGAAATATTAGCAAAAATGATATTGACAAATTTATAGAAGGATTACCGTTTGATTTAACTGTTGATCAAGCTAGGTGTGTTGATAAAATATTAGATGATTTAAATAGTGAAATTTCTATGAATAGACTTATTCAAGGAGATGTCGGATCAGGTAAAACAATAGTAGCTATAATAGCTTTGTATATAAATTATTTAAGTGGCTATCAAGGTGCTTTAATGGCTCCTACGGAAGTTTTGGCTAATCAACATTTAATTAATTTAAAAAGCATATTTAAAAATTATAATATTAATATTGAATTATTAACAGGTACTTTAAAGGCAAAAGAAAAAAAAGAAATAATAAAAAAATTGCAAAATAAAGAAATAGATATTATTGTTGGTACACATGCTTTATTTTCAAGTGATGTTATTTATAATAATTTAGGACTTGTTATAACAGATGAACAACATCGTTTTGGTGTTAATCAAAGAAGTAATTTAAAAAATAAAGGAATAACACCAGATATATTATATTTATCAGCAACACCAATTCCTAGAACTTATGCGCTTACAATATATGGAGATATGGACGTATCTAGTATTAAAACTATGCCTAGTGGTAGGAAAGAGGTTAAAACATATCTAAAACATCCTAAAGATATAAAAGATGTGCTATCTTTAATGTATGAAGAAATTAAACAAAAACATCAAATATATGTAATAGCCCCTTTAATAGAAGAATCTGATAAAATAGATTTAGAAAATGTAAGTAAATTAGAAAGTGAAATGTCAAGAGCTTTTTCCAAAGTGTGTAAAATAGGTGTAATGCATGGAAAAATGTCAAAAGATGAAAAAGATAAAGTAATGAATTCTTTTAAATCAGGTGATATTACAATACTTATTAGTACAACAGTCATAGAAGTTGGAGTAGATATTAAAAATGCTACTACAATGGTTATATTTGATGCTTACAGATTTGGACTTTCACAGTTACATCAGTTAAGGGGTAGAGTAGGTAGAGGAGATTTACAAAGTTATTGTATACTTATTTCAGACAGGGAAGCTGATAGACTTGAAGTTATGACCAAAACATCTGACGGATTTAAAATAAGTGAAGAAGATTTTAAGCTTAGAGGTAGTGGAGATCTATTTGGAGTAAGACAATCTGGAGATATGAGCTTTAATGTTGCTAATTTAAAGGAAGATTTCAATATTTTACTTAAAGCAAAACAAGATACAGAAGAATTGTTAGATAATATAGATAATTATTCAGAGCTTGAAGAAATTATTAATAAATGTGTAAATTTAGATTAAAAAAAGCGAAGAAACGATTTAAATAAAATCCATATAAAACAGGAACAAAAAATGTTTCTGTTTTTTATATAATAAATACTGCATTTAAAAAAGTATCTTACTAAAGAGTAAATAAATTATATAAGAAGTCAATTTATACCTTTGCAAGATTTAAAAGTATCTTGCTCTTTTCCCCCTGTAAAAACAATTGTAAATTTTGAAAGTGATTTAGCCCAGTGTTTATAAGGGTTTATGAAGATTAAGAAAAGCAAAATATTTCGTCGGGAACAACTCGGGAACAAGTTTTTAAAAAAATAAGTAAAAAGAACTGATTATTAGGCAAAAAAATGATATAATTGAAACATAGAAATCTATTTTTAATAATAGATTTTTTTCTTTTATAAGGAGGATATAATGATAGAATTAAGATCTTATTTTTGTCAAACATATTATAAACATGAGTATTATGTTCATAAATTTCAAGATTTACTTACTTGGAAGGGTGATTTTGATGAATTATGGATTTATGATGAACAGGATGCTATTGAAAAATTTAAAGAGCTTATACAACCTTATAATTCCAAAAATCCTATGATAGATACAGAAAATGATAATAATTTTATATATTTATGTAACTACTTAAATGATATAGGCTATTATATAGAAGAATTTCCAACTTTTTTAGAAAGGCCTACTGAAAGATGGGATTTATCATATGATAAAGTAAGAAAGAAGATTATTGAGAGAGATGGGTACAGTGGTAAAGTTGCTTGGGCTGATAGAAGTGTTTTTGTTGAAAATCTTAAATTTATAAAAAAGGATAAACATGAAATATCTGATGATGTTGCGAGAACTTTAAAAAATGTATCTACAAGAAGTGCAGAGTTTAATAATATGACATTTGATGAGCAACTTGAAGCAATTTGTAACAGTATAGAATATCTTTTAAAGCCTCATAAAAAAAGTGATAAATTTATTGTCTTAGATTATTCAGATACTGAAGGCTATCTATCGGATGAAGTAGTAAAGGATTATAGAAATAAATTAGAATGTTTTAGACATTCCACAAAGGATGATTTAAGTAAAAGAAAAAATTATACAGATGAACAAAAAGATTTCTTGATAAGCTATGGATTAGTAATAATTGATTATGTAAGCAAAAAAACTAATAATAATTTAGGAGGTAATATATGATTTTGATAAATGGGAAAGAGTTTTTGGAACTTAAATTTAGTGATGTTGAAAAGTTCTTAAGTGATTTCGATGAAGAAGAAAGCTTTTTTGTTGAATTAAAAAATAATGATATAAGTACGAAAGATTTAATTAAAGAAATTTGTGCCTTTTCTAACACGTTTGGAGGATATATTTTTCTTGGCATAGAAGATAATAAGATAATAACCGGTTGTAAAGATTGGACAGAAGAAAAAATAAATAATTCAATAAGAAATTTAATGAGTCCTGTTCCGATATTTGATATAAAAAAATTAACAAAAAATAATACAAAAATTTTTGTTATAAAAATTGAAGAAGGAACAATGCCTCTATATATTACAAATAAAGGAATCATATACGAAAGGGTTTCTTCAAGCTCGTTTCCTATTAAAGATAGTTCATCAATTAATCGATTACTTGATAAAAGAAAAGAAAATATAAAAAAGATAGAAAATAAATTATATATTCCTGATATTAATGAAAATATTAATAATCTATGTGGTTATATAGATTTAGGGTTTTCTATCACTTTTAAAAATGCTAAAAAGATATATAATAGAATTTTAAATGTAAATTATGAAGAAATTTCGGAAATAATAAAAAAAACAAATAACAGTTTTAGTATTTCAAGAGTTGGTAATTCAATTTGTATTACAATAGGTGATTCCAAAATTGAAAATTCTCATTATAATATGCTTGCTCCTGCTAGACTTGCAAATTTTATGGAAATATTACCCGATGGAAGCTTTAGATCAAGAATTATTTTAGCAAGTTCTCCTGAATCAAATGTTGTATCAATAAATAGTATTTTATTTATGGAAGGATTGTTTAGAGATATATATTCTGTCGTATTTAAGAAAGACTTGTGTAAAAATTTTATAGAAGCTAGATTATATGAAAAACTAACAACAATAAAGATTTTTGAACCTAAAATTATGACATCAATTAATGATGAAAATCATGAAAAATTTGAAAAATATTATTATAATCATAAGGAAAAGTATGGTTCAAATATAGTAGTCAATAGTAATAGAATGCCAATAAGTGATTTTTATTTAATTGATAAAGCAGCATTTCAAAAAAACAAAATTAAATTTGATGATTCAAATATTTTAGAACAATTATTTAGGACACAATATTTTTTGCTGGGATATATTGACGCTTTTGAATCTGATGAAAATACCGATGAAAATTAATCATCGGTTTTATCATCTTCTAATTTGTCAATTACATCTACTATTTCATCAAGTGAACTTAAGAATAGGTGAGCATAGGTTTTTAATGTTTCTTCAATTTTAGTATGACCTAAGTATTTTGCTACAACTTGTATATTAGCACCTTTGTTAATAAGTAATGATGCACAAGAATGCCTAAAGTCATGTAATCTTATTTGTTTAACCCCTGCTAATGCACAGTTATTATTTTTATGTTGGGTTAGGGTATTACTGCAGATAGGTAGCATATTACCAGCTACAAAGAAATCATTGTTAAATCCTATTAACTTTTTAGCCTCGCTCTTGGCCATTTTAAGGTCTTCTGTGAGCTTTTGAGGCATCTTTAAGGTTCTTATACTACTTTGGGTTTTTGGTAGCGAAAATTCGGTATTTTTGATAGAGCCATTACGATCTGTAATTTGTTTACTAACACTTAATGTTCTTTTATTAAAATCAATATCTTTCCATTGCAAACCACGAATCTCACCACGTCTTAATCCACAGTAATATAATATTTCAAATATGCATATCCATCGAATATCATTTTCTACAGATAAGAATTGTTTAAACTCTTCATAAGTGAAACATAATTGTTCTTTAGGCATTTCATTAGGATTATTAAAATTAGTCATTTTAGGATATACTTTAGTAAAACTAAATTCATACCATGTAGTAGCAAAATTTAATACAGTTTTAAGTAATTTATAAATATCATTTTTAGTTCTTGTTGCTAAATGTGTTGAATCGATATAATCATGCCATCTTTCAAATTGAGCATAGTTAAAGTCTTTAAGTTTAATATTAAATAATGGTTCTAAATATGGCCGTTTATTAATGTAACCATATAAAGTATTAGCTCTTACACGTTTCTTTTTGAAGTCTATAAATAATTGAAACATTTTTCCAAATGTCATATCATTTTGATTCTCATGTTCATGAAGTTTTAATTTGAAATTGAATTCGGCTTCTTCAGCTTCCTTTTTAGTTGCAAATCTACCAGACTTTTTAGTCTTATGAATTCCATCTAAATCTTCATATTGAGTTTTAAAGAACCAAACCTTACCATCATTTGTAGGCCTATTATTATCTTTATATACACTCATGATATTTTCCTTTCTTTTAAGGAAATACCGTTAAAAAGTTGTAAAAATATATAAAAATGGTATAATAGAATTAGAAATTCCAAATTCATTGTATTTTTATATAATGTTTCCTTGTGAAAAGTTTTCTCGAACTCTAGCAAACGGTATTTCTATTGATCTCGTATTCGCAGTACGAGATTTTTATTTTGCTTAAATATTTTTACTAACTCTAACTGCTATATGTGGTTGAATAGCATTATTAATAAATTCTTCCTTTGTATAAAACTTAGGTAGTAATGATTTTGAATTGTTGTTATTAAGAGGAGATACCAAGTATCCGTCTTTTTTTACATAAATGTGAATAAATATCCAATTATCACCATAGTCTTTAAATTTTATTAAATAGTCTCCATCTTGTTTAACAACTTTGTTGTCTAAGAATCTAACCATAACAGTATCGCCTTTAGAATATTTTGGTTCCATCAAGTCGTCAGCAACATCAAATATTAAATATCCGTTTCCTGAAATTAAATGTTTAACAGAAACCCACTCATAATCAACAGGATGAATTATCCATTCATCATTACTAATATCAATTACTGATACTTTCTTTTTTTGAGTAGCTTGTTCTGTATCAAAACTATTTTCATTAATAATAGCTTTCCCATTTGTTAATTGTTCAATAGTGGAATCAAAATAACGTGCCAATCTTCCAAGTTCAACCTCATTTGGATATGTTCTAGCTCTAGACCAATCACAAACTTTAGCATAATTAATTTTTAGATCATCAGAAATATCTTTTCTTGTCTTTTTCTTTAAATCTAATAATGCAATAAAGTTATTAGCAAATATTTTTCTCATTTCTAATTTATTCATTTTTTGCTACCTCCAATATCATATTAGAATAAAAATGTTAAATAGTCAAGCACTTTTGGAAAGAAAAATGTAAAAAATGTTAAACACCTATTTACAAATAAAAATTAATAGTCTATAATTGAGATGAAAATAGAGGAGGTGAAACAATTGAAAATAACACTTAGGGCTTTGCGAGTAAATGCTGGATTTACAATAAAAGAAGCAAGCTATAGGTTAGGTATAAGTTCTGTAACACTGCGAAGTTATGAGAACAAAAAAACAAAACCTAACATTGATTTATTAAACAGAATGTTAAAATTGTATAATGTTAAATTTAGCAATTTTGAATATTCAAATGAAGATCAAGAATTAATATTAACTTAGAGTTCGAGAAGTAAAAAAAGTTAAGGAGGCATTATATAAAAATACAATAAAGGAGGAATTTTTTTAATGACTAAAAGAAAACAAATATTAACAAAAGAACAAGTATATGAAATAGCTCAATATCAATGGGCGAGTATTAAAGATATTATGAATATAGGTGCAATTGGAAGAAATAAAGCTAGAGAAGTGCAGAATGTTATTAGTGAAAGTTTTTATAATGGTAAGTTAAAGGTGCAAAATGGATTAGTTCCTATGGATATGGTTTTAGAATACTTTAATATTCCTAAGCCACCAATGAATGGAATAACAAATGAGCGAATATAGAAAAGAAAAAAACTATTTTACTAAAACACCAATAACATATCCTTACAGGGATGACATACAATATTTAATTCATCAAGAAGATGGATATGAAATAAACTTTTTATATCAACAATTAATTGGATTAACTGCAAATAAAGAGGGGAAATTAGTAAAAATAATTGGAGATAAAATAGAACCTTATTCAATTGATGAATTAGCTTTAAAAACAATGCATGATAAAAATATTATTGATAAAGGATTTAAAATATTAGAAGATATAAAATTATTAACTAAGATAGATGATTATTATTTTATTGAAGAGGCAATAGAAATGACTACGAATCAAACTGAGGGTGCTAAAAAGAAAAAAGAACAAAGAGAAAGAGCTAAAGAAAAAAATAAGGTAGACAAATGTCCAGCAGAATGTCCACCATATATAGAAGAAGATAAAGAAAAAGAAAAAAGAAAAGAAAATAGAAATAAGAATAAAGAAATAGATGAAGAAAAAAGAAATAGAGGAGATGATATAGATGAATTTGCAAGCATTATTAACACCCTTTAATCTTTCTAAACCTCAACTTCTAGAATTAATTAAAAAAATGAATTATGCATATCCTTATTATTTCAAAAAAATTCAAAAATCTGAAAAAGCAGAATATATAAAATTATTTTATGATTATTATGGTAAATACGATTATGAATTGATTTCAAATGCAATTGATAAGCTAATATTGAAAAACAAATTTATGCCAACATTCGCAGAAATAAATTATGAAATAGAGGATTGCTTAACAGGAAGAATATTTAAAATAGTAAACATAATGAAAGATAATGGATATTTTAGGCAGGGAGTTTATGGTACAAGAGAAGAAGTAGATAAAAAAGAATTTGAGGCATATGATGCAGTATTAGAAAGTTTAGAAAAAAAGAATGTTCATAAATATATGCAACAAGAAATAATTGCTTATATAAAGAATAATATAGAGATGGAAGAATTTAGACATTTATATCTTTTTGAGGGAATACTATGTTAAGAACGTGTTCTGTATGTGGTGGAATCCATGAAGAAGATAAAATGTGTAAAAGGTTATATAACAAAAAAATAGATACAAAAGCTGTATCATTTAGGAATAGTTATGATTGGAGAATAAAAAGAACTCAAATCAGAGTGAGAGATATGTTTCTATGTCAAGTATGTTTAAAAGAAAAGCATGATACAAACTTTAAGTATAACCATAACCATGTGCAAATACATCACATCATTCCAATAGAAGAAGATTTCTCTAAAAGACTTGATGATAATAATTTAATATGTTTATGTTCTTACCATCATAGATTAGCAGAAGATGGAATAATAAGTTGTGAAGAATTAAAACAAATAATTCAAGAAAAAGAATAGTCCCCCCGAGGGTGCCAATTCAAAAAAATAATGTTTTTCTCCACCGACAGCCCACCTACGTTCACACCAAAATAGATTTTACGTGAGTTTTTTTGGAAAATATATTATAGATTACCAGAAAATGGTAATCTTTTTAATTGAAAAAAAGAGTATTATTAATACTCAATCTTCTTAAAATCTAAAGGATCTTCACTGATAACTTCTAAAGCATATTTGATTCTTAAAAGTTTAATTACTTGTGCTTTAACAAATTCAAAATCTTCACCAAACAAATTAATTAGATCCTTTGCTGAATTATATTCCTGAATAAATGTTGTTTCATACATAGCATTTCTATAATAAGAATTAGCCATGTAGTAAGCAATAACTTCAGGCATAATATAATTGACAATAAAGTCATCATAATTATCAATAAAAGGCTTTAAAACTTTTTCAAATTCTTCATCAGTGATATCCTCATCAGTTGATGGTCTAATCATAAGTCACCTCCAAGTTGTTGTATTAATCACTCTAAATAATAAATAATACAAGTATATTTCAAATTAAAATTGAAATATTCAAGAATATATTGAAAAAAATATCGCAAAATGGTATCATTAAATTATGATGAGAATAGATGGAGGATATGAATATGGCAGTAAGTTATAAAAAATTATGGAAATTATTAATAGATAAGGATATAAAAAAATCTAAACTTTGTGAAATGGCAGAAATAACAACCAACGAAATGGCAAAAATGGGAAAAGACGAAATGGTAAAAATGGAAACATTAGTTAAGATTTGTAAAATATTGGATTGTAAAATAGATGATATTGTTGATATGAATTAAAAGTAATTCAGGGGAGGATCAAATGTTTAACGAATTAGTAGATGTAAAGGAAAACAGATTGTTATCAATAGATATTGAATTGCTGAATATTTTGTTAAAAGATAATAGCAGTGGTAAAAATATTATTTGGGCTACATCTGATTATGAAAAAAATGGCTCTGGTTTTGATTTTAATTCGGAAATTACCATTAATAAAGTAACAGGAGTATTTAAAGAACTAATAAAGCCAAGATCTAAAAAAACAAAAGAAGAAAAAGAATTAAGAATTAGAAACAACGCTGAAGTTTTTACTCCATCATGGATATGTAATGAGCAAAATAACTTAGCAGATGATGCTTGGTTTGGAGAAACAGGAGTATTTAATATATCAAATAATAAGCAATGGAATACTAACTATAATAAGATTAAATTCTTAAATAAATCATGGGAAGATTATGTTAAAAGCAAGAGGTTAGAAATTTCATGTGGCGAAGCCCCATATTTGGTAAGCCGTTATGATACAGTTACAGGAAAAACAATTAAAATAGAAGATAGAATCGGACTTTTAGATAGAAAATTAAGAGTTGTTTCTGAAAATGTTGATGATTACGAAGAATGGATAGAATGGGCAACTATTGCCATGAAAAGTGTATATGGATTTGATTGGCAGGGTGATAATGTGTTGCTGGCAAGAGAAAATCTTTTATATACATACATAGATTATTATCGTAAGAAATTTAATAAGAAGCCTGATATAGAATTAGTTAAAGATATATCAGAAATAATTAGCTGGAATATATGGCAAATGGATGGATTGAAATATGTAATTCCTAATAGTTGTAGAAATCAAAAAATCACACAAATGACATTATTTGGTGATGTAACAACAGAGCAAGTATGTGAAGGTTGCAAAGATGGGGATAATAAAAAGCACAATGGAGTATATTGTAAAATAATGAATTGGGAAACTAATAGAAAAATTAAATTTACAACGTTATTAAAGAAGGGTATGAAGTAAATATGGAAGGGAAAGAAATATTAGATCAAATAATTGTTGGTAGAGTGGATCCATACATATATGCATTTAGCACTAATACAATACCAAATTACTTAAAAGTAGGGGATACATATAGACCTGTTTCTGTCAGATTGAATGAATGGAAAAAATATTTTCCTGATCTTGAAGAAGAATATAAAGAAAAGGCAATTATAAACGAGGCTGTTTTCTTTAGAGATTATGCTGTTCATAAATTTATAGAAGAAGAATTAGGCAAAACAAGATTAATAGAAAGCATGCTTGAAGAAGGAATTTACTATTCAAATGAATTTTTTGAAAATGCAACAAGTGATGATGTAAAAGAGGCAATCAAAGATATAAAGAAAAGTTATGAAGAGAATGATAACAAATATCAGTTCTATGATGCTCGAACAAGTCTTCCAGAAATATTTCAATTCAAAAGGGAAGATGAAGAATGGAAACCACGACCAAATCAACAAGAAGCAATAGATAATTTCATTAAGGCAAGAGAAAACAATAGAAAGAATTTATTAATGTATGCCGTAATGAGATTTGGTAAATCATTCACTGCAATGATGTGTGCAAAAAAAATGAAAGCAAAGTTGGTTGTAATCGTTTCTGCTAAAGCTGATGTTAAGATTGAATGGAAAAAGACTGTAGAACAACCAAAAAACTTTGAAGGCTATTCTTTTGTATCAGCTGATGAATTAACAAGAAATAATAATGAAATAAAAGATAGATTTAATAAGGGTGAAAGAGTTGCAGTGTTTTTAACATTGCAAGATTTACAAGGCAATTTAATAAAAGATAGACATAAAAACATTTTTAAAAATAAAATAGATTTATTAATAGTTGATGAAACTCATTTTGGCGCTAGAGCAGATAGTTATGGAAGAGTGCTAGAAAATACTAAATACATCAGTGATATAAGAGATAAATATGAATCAGAAATAGATAAATTAGATGTACTTGATGAAAACATAAAAGCCTTTGATGTTGACACTACACTTCATTTATCAGGAACCCCATATCGTATTTTAATGGGAAGCGAATTTGAAAAAGAAGATATTATTTCTTTTTGCCAATTTTCTGATATCGTAAAAGAACAAGAAAAATGGGATGAAGAAAACATATTAGATGATAATTCAAACGAATGGAAAAATCCATATTTTGGTTTTCCACAAATGGTTAGATTTGCATTTAATCCTAGCAAAAAGGCAAAACAAAAATTAGAAGAATATAAAACAAATGGTTATACATATGCTTTTTCTGCTTTGTTAAAACCTAAATCAATTGTTAAATCAGTTGATGGACTCCACAAGAAATTTGAAAATGAAGAGGAAGTTTTAGAACTTTTTGAAGTAATAGATGGTAGTAAAAGTGATGAGAATGTTCTTGGATTTTTAAATTATAATAAGATAAAAGAAGGTAAAATGTGTAGACATATTGTTTGCGTCTTACCATATTGTGCTTCTTGTGATGCATTAGAAGAATTAATCAATAATAACAAAGACAAATTTAAGAATCTGAAAGATTATAAAATAATAAATATTTCTGGTACAGATATTTCAAATGAGTATAATACTGTATCGAAAATAAAAAATGCTATAAAAAAATGTGAAGAGGAAAATATTAAAACTTTGACATTAACTGTTAATAGAATGCTTACAGGATCGACTGTTGAACAATGGGATACAATGATCTATCTAAAGGATACATCATCACCTCAAGAGTATGATCAAGCAATATTTAGATTACAAAATCAATACATAAAAGAGTACATTGATGATGATAAAAATGTTATCAAGCTTAATATGAAGCCACAAACATTATTAGTTGATTTTGATCCATACAGAATGTTTGTCTTACAAGAAACTAAATCTAGAATATATAATGTTAATATAGAAGAAGGAGGAAATTCAGAATTAGAAAAGAGATTAAAAAATGAATTAAGAATATCCCCAATTATTACAATTAATAAAAATAAAATAGTTGAAATTGAACCTAAAAATATAATGGATGCCGTTAGTAATTATTCTAGGAATAGGGGAGTTATGGATGAGGTTAATGATATCCCTGTTGATTTGCATTTGCTTGATAATGAAATAATAAAAGGAATAATCGAAAAGCAAGCTGAGTTAGGTTCAAATTTAGGGTTTAATTTTGATGCGTATGATGATACAGATGGAGAAGATTTAGATATATCTTCTGCAAATGATGCTAATGATGGTGAAGAACTTAATAGAGATAATAAAAATTCAGCTGAAGAACCAGTAAATGATGCGATTATAAATTATGAGAAGAAAATAAGAACTTATTTTTCTAGAATATTATTTTATGCGTTTTTAACTACTGATAATGTTATATCATTATCTCAGATAATAGAATCTCTTAATAATGAAACTAATAATAGAATCGCAAAAAATCTAGGCATAAGTAAAGAGATATTACAATTAATGAAACAAAATATGGATTTGTTTAAATTGAGTCAATTGGATTATAAGATTCAAAACATTAATCAATTATCTAATGATCCAAAACTAACACCAATTGAGCGAGCAACAATCGTTATGAAAAAATTTGGTAAATGGTCTCAATCAGAAGTGGTGACTCCGCTTGCAGTATGTGAGAAAATGATAGATCAAATAGAAATAGATAAATTAAAAGAGATTTGTTTGAGTGGTGGAAAAATATTAGATATAGCAAGTAAAATGGCTGAATTTTCAATTTCAATATATGAAAAATTAATTAGTGAAGGTATAACAATAAATAAAATAAGTGATATAATATATTCAATACCAACATCAAGTATTGCTTATGAATTTACAAGAAAAGTTTATGAAATATTAAATATAAATGTTGATAATATAGCAACAAAATTCACAACATATAATTTATTGGATATTAAAGATGAAAATGGTAATATTAATTATAACCAGATAAACAAATACTTATTCCAGAACAAAAAGTTTTCTGATATAGAATTAGAAAATAATATTTTTTATAAGGAAGGAGATGGTAAAATGAATTTTGATATAATCGTTGGTAATCCACCATATCAGGAGAATGTTGGTAATCCTAATTCTAATGGTTCGCTAGCAAAACAGCTTTATCCTATATTTATGACTATGGGAATAAGTTTACAACCTAAATATATGACATTTATAACACCTTCAAGATGGTTTACGGGTGAAGGTCAAGATGCATCATTTCCACCTTTAAGAAAATTTATCAGAGAAAATAATCATATAAGGACAATAGTAAACTATGGAGATAATAAAGAAGTTTTCCCAAATGAAAATATAGGTAGTGTTAATTATTTTTTATATGATTGTGATTATGAAGGTAATGTTGATTTTACAGAAATAGTTAATGGAAAAACAGATACATCAAATAGACCGTTATTTGAAGATGATATGGATGAAATTATACATCTAAATATACTTGTAGAAATTTTGAATAAAGTTTACAAGAGAGATGATTTTGTATCGTTAAAAACAATAACAACAGGAAGAAATCCTTTTAAAGTTCCTGAAACTAATCAAGAATTAAATCGTGTTGTTTTTGATGAAAAAAACAAAGATCATAATATGAGTATACGATGTGCAAATGACACATTAAAATATACTAATAGAAACATTGTTAATAGAAATGAAGATTTAATTGATAAGTGGAAAGTATTTTCATCAAAAATGAATGGAGCTGCTGGAACTTTAATGGATTCTAAACAAGTATCAATTATTGGAAAATCATACATAGGTGCCCCAAATAGTATTTGTTCAGGAGCATTAATAACATTTGGTAATTTTGATAATGAGATTGAAGCAAAAAATCTACAAAAATATATGGCAACAAAATTTTTGCGTGTAATGGTTGGTGTTATGAAATCTTCAAGAGCTATATATCAGCCTGTATATAAATTTGTTCCATTGCAAGATTTTACAGATAAATCTGATATTGATTGGAATAAAGATATACATGAAATTGATCTTCAATTATATAAGAAATATAATTTAACAGACGATGAAATTAATTATATAGAAAGTAAAATAAAAGAAATGAAATAATTTTTTGATGAGTTTTGATAGCTCATCCTTTTTCTTGGGAACAAATGGGGAATAACCTCATAGTCAAAAATAAGTAAAATAAGGCTATTTATAAGAAATTAAGATAATGATAAAACAATTGTAATGCAAAATATGTTAAAAAATTACCAATTCCTTTTTCCACCCCAGCCACTAAAATACCCGTTTAAGTCTAGCGTTTACGAGTTTTTAACAATATTTACGGTATAAAAATAGGAAATTTTTTGCAAGTGTTCTTTTTAAGAAAGATAAGTATAAAATTTATGATATAATATTTATATAAGAAATATATTGGAGGTAAAAGAAAATGGGTAATGAGTATAAACAATTTTATGATAAATTTAATAATATATATGGTTATATAGAAAATGAATTAAAAGAAAATGGTCAAATATCAATTGATTCAATGTTAATAAATATGACTCCTAATGAAGTGTTAACGGTTTTAAGCAATTATGCACCTATAAGCTTTAATATTTTAAAAAACAATTCTGAAATAAGAAATATACTTATTGGATATTTATATAAAAAGAAAGAATATTATGAGAGTTTAAGCTTGTCAAATGAAAAATTAGGATTGCTATTATCTAAAGATGGTGCTGGCCAAGTTCAACATGATAAAACAGAATCGTTTTATTATAGTGAAAATGATCAAGAAGCTTATTTAAATGATATTTTAAAGAGATTGATAGATTGTGTAAATTTATACTATGATGTTTATTATAATAAGGATATTAATGTTTTATTAGGGGATGGAACAAAATTAGCATTACAATTTTTAGAAGAAAACTTATTACACATTTTAGGAATAACTCAATCTCAGGTAAAAGGAAATGCTGAATTAAAGAAAGTTTTAAATATACCTGACGATAGATATGTAGGCCCAATGGAAATCTTAGAAAAAATTATCAAAGATATTCAAACTAATAAAGATATATTGTGTTTACAAATGAAAAATCGATTAAAAAAAGTTGAAAATCAAGATAATACTAGCAAAATTATTGAAACTCAATTAAAACCGGATACTGAATCAGAATTATTGCCTTATGACAAAATAGATTTAAAGACCAGAGCTTTTATTAATAGTGGTCCATATCAGGATGTTTCCGTTATATCAGGTGTTGCCGATAATGGATATTTCATTAGAAGTGATAAAGGAAAAGGAAGAGATAATAAAGAAATACAACAGGTAAGAATTTCAAAAAGTGATTTTGACACTTTAAAAAAAGAAAAAGTAACGATTGATACAGATTCTGGAAAGAAAATAGAAATAGCAAGAGGAGATTATATTTTTAATGGATATACAAAAAAACCTGGAGATATAAGAAGATTAAGATCATCACAAGTTGGTACAAGTAAAAGAATTATACCTGCTGCTGATGGTAGTAAAAAAAATAATATTGGTAAATTTAGAGCTATGTTTAATGGCCAATCCCCAATTCCTATAATAGGAGTGGAAAACCCAGGTGGTGGCAATGGAACAACATTATATTTTAGTCCTGAGCAACAAGAACAAATGTTTCTAAGCTTATACTTAGATTTTGGTGGCCCTGGTGGAATGAATTTATATCCATATATGGAAATATTAAAAGAATTTGCTGAAAATTTTAAAAATGAATTAGAAAACCAAGCCTTAGCAAAAACTGATAAAGGCATTATTATTCCGAATAATAGTGGATTAAAGAAATAAAAAATTAATAGATATAAAAAATAAATGCGAATAATTTGACATTTATTTTTTTTTATGATATATTTGATGGCTGCCCAAAAATAGGGGGTGATAATAATGGAAAAAATATATTTGTTAAAATTGTTAAAACAATTCCACGAGGCAGATGGAATAACAAACTTAAAAGAATTAGATAATGGGTTTTTAACTTGGCTAAAAGAATATCAAAAAATATTATTAGAATTAAAAAATTATTATGATTTTATAGGTATACCAATTGATGATGATTATAGCTATGAAATGGGAAAAGGATTATTGGATTCAATTATTCTTGATAAATCGCATTCAATATCTTCATATGGTGAAAAAAAATCAGAATTAATAATATTTGAAAACCAACCTTTAGTAGTGAGTAAATTAGGTATAAAAGAACTTCAAGGTGGCAATTTATTTTATACTTATAATCCATATACTACTCAAGATTTAGATTTAATGCTTAAAATTTTACAAATAGGAGAGCCAATTTCTGTATCAATGTGTGGTAAAAATTTTGATAATGATAAGCAACAAAAATTAAAAACATTATCAGAATTATTTATGAAATTTGAATTGAGTCAAAATTATGAAGAATCTGGCGATAATTATTTTTATACATTATATACGCCAAGAAAAGTTAAAGTAAAAACTTTAACAAGATAAGGGGGAATGATTATTATGACAAAAGAAGAATTAAAAAGCTTAAAAAGGAAATTAGAAACAAAAGTTGTAATTGAAGATGCATTTGGAAGTTCAGGAGTATTATCACTATATGAAGTTGAACAAAGAATTAATACAATTGGAGCTATTCAAAATATTGAAAACTATTTTGAAAATGTAATTAAATACTTTTCATCAAAAGGTATTAAATATGATGAAATAAAATTAAAACCATTATTTAGTTTAATAATAAGAGAAAAAGATGTTGATGAGCATACAATAATAAAATCTAATGCAAATCCAATACCAAAACTTGTTGTTGTAAAAATCAATGGATTTTATTGCTCACTTAATGATGAAAAATTTGATGATGATCCTGACATCATTTATCCTTCAAACTTTGATGAATATGTAGTAGTATTTGATGATTTCATTAAACTATTATCAGATAAAGGATTTGGATACAATGGTTCAGATAATATGGAAGATATAAAACAACAAATAATTGCTGGAGCACCAACATTGGGAGATATTACATTAAGTTTTAAGAAAAATAAAGTTAGAACAAGAGCATAATAGAGGTTGAATAAAATGGGGAATAATTTAGAAATTCTCAAAGGATGGAAAAATAGTCTTTCGTGTTATCAAGAATTAAATATAAATGAAGCAAGAGCACTTTATAAAAAATCAGTAGAATCTACTACTAAAAATAACTATATGAATGAATTAATAATGGGAACATTATATGTTGTTACAAATTTTATTTCTACAAAGGGATTAGCCTATTTAAATAGTTCAACATACGATATGAACGACGTAATAAGTGTTTGTAATGAAATATGGATTAATAAAATTAATTCTGGTAAGTTACTTCAAATTAATAGTTTTACAGAAATGTTCGATGGTGATTATTATAATAAATTATGCGATGGTTTAGGAATACAAAAATATTCAATGGAAGATTTAAATTTTAATCTTGATTTATTTGTTCAATTATTAGTAGATTATATGAAAATAAAAGAAACTGAATATAATTTTAATTGTTTAAAATTTATTGAATATTTAAAAAAATCAGAAAAATATAAGAATATATTTTGGAGAATGTATTATTATCCAGAGCATATTGACTACTATGAAATTTATAATTTATGTGAGATTTTTGATGGGATAATAGAATCTTTTGAATTAGATGAATCAACCATAGAAATATCAAAAACGAATATAGATAAATTAAAGCATATTTTAATTAGCAATGGATTTGAATACATAAGACCAGATATTAACAGCATTGTAGTAGAAGATACAACTGAAACAATTATTAATGATTACTCTAGAAAACAAATAGTTGATATTGTTATGAATAGCCATCTTAGTGATTCTCATAAAGAAATATTAATAAAGAGATATGGACTTTTAGATAATGAACGTCATACATTTGAAGAAATTGCTAAAGAACAGGGATTAACAAGAGAAAGAATTAGACAAAAAGAGGCAAAGGCTTTAAGAACTTTAAGACATCCTGGTTATGCCAAACAGTTGAAAGAATTAATGTAGAATGGGGGAATAAAAAATGGAAAAAATAAATAAAAAATTAATAATAGATTACATTAATGGAAATGATATAGAAAATTATAGTATAGAAGAATTAGAAGAAAATAGGGACTTTATGATGTCCGTAATAAGTTTAAGTAATGATGAAAAGTTTTATAATTTGTGTGGAGATAACATAAAAAAAGATTATGAATTTGTAAAATATTTAGTATTAAAATTCAAAAATAAGATTGACTTTATATGCAATGTTGCAGATTATTATTTAGATAATACTGAAAACGAATTAGAAGAAATGGAACTTATAATTATCATGAGTAAGTTAACAGAACAAGATAAAGAAAAACAATCTAAATACAAAATTTTGAGTGAGGCTATGCTTACTGCTAAAAGAGTACAAATAGAAATGGCAAAAATTGAAGTAAATGATGATTATGCTTCCAATGAAATAGGCATGGGATTTTTAATTATTTATGATTCTTATAATAGTAGTAAAATCATTTTAGATTTTTATGCTAGAAGTCTTATTGATGAAATTTTTAAGGAATATGATATAGATTTAGAAAGTATGTTGCATGAACAATTTAAATCAGCAGAAGATATTGATAAACGTGGAATCAATAATTATATGTTAAGCTTTATTTCTTGTTATGATCCAATGTTATCATCATATTTAAGTACAAACATAGAATTAATGTCAAATTTAAAATCAAGAATCCAAGTAGTTCAAAAAAATTGGGATAAATATAATGTTACTAATGAAAGAATAAAATATAATACTATTTTTGATAAGGTACATGAATATATGGAACAAATAGGAGAAAATGCTTCATTCTCAGAAACAAACATACTATATTATATAGGTAAAAAACTTGGAATAATGGATAAAATATCTAAATATGATTATTTAGATGAATTCCAGATAAATACAATAAAAGAAGAAATGGAAGATGAGTTCTTTGAAGAAATGCTTATATCTACACCTCAAGATAATTTTTACTATAAAACATTAATGAGAATTGTTTCTTCAATAGCTTTTGATAATAAATATGATGAGCCGATAGAACCAAATGAAAATAAGGATACAAAAATATTAAGAATTAATTTCAAGAAGAATAAATAATGATATAATTGTATTAGAAAGTTAGGGGATACTATGCCTATAGCAAAATTTTCAAAAAAAGAATATTCTAAAAAAGAAATTGAACAAAAATTAAAAGTAGATGAATATGTATTTGAAATTGATGGTAAAGATATATATGACGTAAATCTTATATACAGTATAGATAATATTGAATCAACAATATATAAAGATGGAAAAAAGTCTGATGTCATTAAAGAACCAGCGTTAAGTATAGAATTAAATGGAAAAGATAAAGATGGTAACGAAGCTTGGATTTCATTTGATTTAAAGATTGGTATTGATTATTTAAATACATTATCTAAGATACCAACTGATATAACAAATTTACTTCATGGTAGTGAATCATTTATGAAAAAACCAAATGAAGAACTTTCTGAATTTTTAGATTTTGAATTGCCAAGAAATAATGAAGATGATATTTATAGGAATTTTTCTTCGTTATGGGTATCAAAAATTGATGAAAATAAGTTTATATTTAAGCTATCAGTTCCTAACATATTATTTACTTATTTTACAATAAAATTTATATAATAAATGACGTCAAATTAATGACGTTTTTTTAGTCTCGGGAACAAATGGGGAACAACCTCATAGTCAAAAATAGGTAAAATAGGGCTATTTATGAGAAATTAGGATAGTGATAAAACTATGTTAATGAAAAATATGTTAAAAAATCACCAATTCCTTTTTCCCCCTGA
>JAUNNO010000067.1 GCA_030531425.1 bacterium | reverse complement strand
TTTAAAAATATATATTAACCAAGAAAAAAATAAAAATGTAAAAAATAAATTAATAAAATCAATATATGACATTGCTTTTATTTCAAAAAATTTAGAACAAGATATAATAGAAAACAAATTTGAACTTTTTAATCCATTATATATTACATCAGGATTTGTTTCTGATATAAATAATATTTCAAGGCATGAATATAATATTTTCAAAAAAAACAATATAAAAGATATTGCGAATTACCAAATAGCTTTTTTATTAAATATATGTGACATTGATTATAATTCTATCAATAAATATATTGAGTCAATTCTAAGAAAAGCTCTACTTAGAACTTGTTTTACATTTTTAAATGAAAATGATTTAGAAGATTTAAATATTTCTTTTAGAGATTATATTGATAGCAAAAACTTTTTAGATAAGCATCCATATGATAAAATCAGTAAATCAGAAATAATAAATTGTTTTAAAAAAATTAATAAAGATAAAGAAATACCTAAAATATTATCTTTTGGAATTAGAAAATAAAAAAATTAGAATCAATTTCTAATTTTTTTTACCATGTTTTTATATCAGTTAATACCCAATCATAATCTTCTTGATTATAAATACTGTGACAAAACTCACAATATCCAGATTTATTAACATCTAAAGGATGACCACAATTAGGGCAAAATCTAACTACTTGCTGAATTTTAGCATTTCTTTTTTTTTCAAAAGTTAATATATTTTGTCTTTCTACTCTTGAGGTATTATTTCCCCTTTTATAATCTCCAGTATTTTTATCTACTATATAATTCATATATCTAGATACTAAATTAACTGTAATTACATACTTATCATCTTTTATTTCAACATTTTCTATATCTGTAGATTTGACATTTAATTCATCAAACATCTGTCTTTCATTATTGTTATTTAACTCTATAAGTCTATTATTATAAATATTATATACATCATCATTTATAAAATGGTCTACTCTTTTCATATTATCTGTCATTAAAGCCATATGTAACATTACAAAAATATTATCTACTTTAGATTTAAAACTTGAAAGAGTAAAAGTTGGATCTAAATTAATTAATTCATTCATACAATCACCTTATTTATTATATCAAATTTTATTCTTTTAATCTAGTTTTATTCAGTAATAGTATCCAAATACCCATTCAAATAATAACTGGGTACACTTCCTTCAATTATTTTCATGATTATAGGTATATCTACTTTAAAATTATCTACTTTTGATGTAAATGGCATAATTATTTTTATATCTACTAAAACCTCTATACTAACTGTTATAAAAGCATTATTTATACCATAATTTTTTATATCAGTTTTAAGATTACATACTGTGTTTCCAATAAGCTCTAATTTTACCGGAATATGAGGAAATATATTATATAAAATAGAATTATTAAATAAAAGGCCACTAGGTACTTCAAATACTACTCCATTTTTTATATTATAATTATCTAAATTAACGGATAACTTATCAATTTTTCCTTCTTCTAAATATTTTAAATTTTCTTCTACTTTTTTTGAAGCTTTAACTAATAATTTATTTGCCTCACTAGATTTAAAATCTATATTTTTAATATTATTATTACTATCTTTTGTAGTTGTAAATAAATCGTCCATAGAAATATCATTTGCAACTTGTTCGGTTATTGTACTTGTTATAATCATAGAAGCTATTTTTTTCGTTTCTATTTTTGAATATTCCATAAATAGTTTAGAAGCTTTATTGTTTAATTTATTAAAAATTAAAATAACACATATAAAAATTAATATTGCGATAATTAAAATTTTATTAATCAATTTACTTTTGTGCTTTCTTTTTCTTTTCAAATGCATTCTCATATTTAATTTTATGAATATAAATTATATTTTAATCAATAATATAAATGGTGATATAATGATTAAAGATATTATGAGTAAAAAAATTATATTTTCTAATATAAACGATTCTATTAAAGACGTATCTGAAATTATGAAAAAAAACAACATTGGATTTGTACCAATTAAAGATAATGGAAAATATATAGGCGTAATTACAGATAGAGATATATGCCTTAGTATTCCAAATCTAAATAGTATAAATGATAGTGTTAAATCATATATAAATAATAATACAATATATATAGACATAAATGCTAATATTGAAGAAGCACTAAATTTAATGTCTAAATACAAAGTAAAAAGATTATTAGTAAAAGAAAAAGATAATACTATAGGTGTATTATCTTTATCAGACATAATAAATTATTCTGATAATACTAATATAATTACTGCTTGTAAGAGTATATTCTATATTCATGATAATAATAAAAGTACATATGCAGAAATTGATTCATTTTACTTATAACTAATAAACAACTCCGCCCCACTCAACAGCAGTAAAACCAATTCTATTAAAGCTAGTTAAAACTTGTTCTTTTATACTAGTTTTTTTATTTGTTTTTTTAACATGCATAGCTACTCTTAATATTGAATCTGGTACAGGATTTATTATAAGATTGTTATATTTATTTCTTTCTTCTGTTAATTCAAAATAAACTAAACTTTTTTTATTTTTTTCGAGTATTGGTAACCAATACATTATAAATTCATTTTTTTCTTTATCATTAAGTCCAATTATACTTAATTTATCTTCTAAGAAACTTATAGCTGATTTATCTGTTACATAAAATCCATAACTAAAATCTACAGTATGATTTTTTTCTTCTTCCCAATACAATGCATAATAATATTTACCATTTGAATCATATAAATCTCCATTTGGATAAGCAACTACACTCCAGCTATCTTTGAATTTAGGATACGTTGTAGTTAATAAGTCAGGACGTGAAAACTTAACACTTATATTAGTTTTCTCTTCTGGATATAAATACAACACTGGTTTAGCATAACCACCTACTCCTTTGGTTAATATTGTGCCTTGTTCTTTTGTTGATGGAATATAATAAAATTCAATTCCACTTCCATCGGTGCCATAAGGAATATTTTTATTTTCTATAACTAGATAAATTCCATTTTTACCATTTTCAGTATACCATCCTGATATCGACTCATGAAACCTATATTTTTTATCATCCCATTTTTCTTCAAACTTAGCTAACTCACTATCTTTTGAATCAATTATTTTTAAATATCCTTCATCTAATACAACTTCAAAATCTTCATATATTCCAAGGACTTTATCATATTTTTTACTTGATAATTTTAAATTCAAATTTTTATCGTAAATTTTATATTTAGTCCCAGTTGAAATAATTATAATATCTTTAAAATTTTTAAAACTATTTACTTCAATTCCATCAAATAATTCTTTACCGTTACTATTGTATATCCTATACTTATTATTACCTACAGAATTTAATATATATACTACCTTTTCATCTTCTATAAAGTTAGATATTTCTCCTTCAATTGTATAACTTACATTACCTGTTTTTAGATTTACAAAGTTATTTGAACTTCCATTTTTTAAAACAACATATCCATATTTATATAATACTTTTGGATTATATAAAAACTCTTCTACGGTTAATGATCCTTTTAAACCTTTAAAGTTTTTACTAGTAAGTAAAGAATAAATATTATTAGTATTACC
Organism: bacterium; assembly: GCA_030531425.1. Taxonomy (GTDB): domain Bacteria; phylum Bacillota_I; class Bacilli_A; order RF39; family UBA660; genus UMGS1613. The sequence goes on along the minus strand of JAUNNO010000067.1, from coordinate 1,078 downwards.
ATCATTATGATAAATGCCATATAAAACATTATTATAACTTAATGCATATTCATAATTAGTATATCTTGAATCAACATTAAATGGTCCAAATACTAACTCATCAGTTAAATAATTATATAAATAGTAACTATTATTTTCATTTAATATTACATACTTATCAAAAGCCTTGATATATTTGCAATTATCTGTTATACAGATTACTTCTCCTACTTTAGATCCTGTATTTGAAGATGAATACTCATCTTGATTTTTATAAATTTCTATTTTTATTTTATCTTTTTGTTCTTCTTTAAGAACACCATATGAATAATTAACTTTTTTACCATCTACTAAGCATTTATCCAAATAAACTGATCCATCATTATATAAATTATGAATAGAACATACAACATCATGTTTTTTATAGTTAGAATTTGCACTCACAACATCAAAAGAAGGAAGTGAATTATTATTATCTTTTAAATAAGTCTTTAAAATATTTTCTAATGATTTACCATATTCATTTATTACAACCTCATAATCTATTTTTTCTTCTTCTATTTTTTTATCTTTTTTATTAAAAAGAAAAACAAAACTTAAAATTCCAATTACTAAAACCAAACAAATTAAAATTATTATTATAACTATTTTTTTCTTACCTTTCTTAGGTTTTAAATCTTCAAATCCACTTTCTTCTGATTCTGAAGTTAATTTTTTTTCATCTTCTTGTAAAACTTCTTCATTTATTAATTTTTTTTCTAATCTATCTTCTCTTGTATTTGGTTTATCATCTTCTATAATATTAGTATCATCAATTAAATCATCATCATTTTTTTCTTGTAAAATTTCCAAATCTGGTAATTCTTTTGTAATCTCTAGATCATTTAACTTTTTGTTTTCTTCAATTAGTTCTTCTAACTGTCTAACTTCTTTCCTTGAAGATGATTTTTTCAAATCCAACTTACAATCTTGGCACAAGACTTCACCATCGTCTATTAAATTCCCACATTTACTACATCTCATATGTTCCTCCCTATTTTAATAATAACATATTTTGTAAATATAGTAAATATAGAGCATATAATTATTTAGGAGGTAA
>JAUNNO010000066.1:2229-4840 GCA_030531425.1 bacterium | reverse complement strand
TTACTAATATTATTATACAAATAATAAAGTATTTACCTAATTGTATGGTTTTTATAGATTTAGTTATTAATTTAGATTTTGATTTAATTTATGGAAATTTAGGCTTTTTTATTATACTATTATTTAAATTAGTATTTCTAATTATAGCAATTATACTAATATTTAGAATTATTAATATAATAAAAAGAGATGAATACTCTAAAGATAATAGTAGAGAAAAAAGTCATAATAAAAGATCTAAATTTACAATGGAATTGTTATTGATTGAAATATTATTGATTATATTAATAGTAGTATTAGAATTAATAGAGGATTATACATATTTTCATACTTTATAATATTCTCTGAACAAAAAACACTCTACTGCCATATTTTTAGTTTAGGTTCGCGTGCCTCTCTCGAATATTGTTAATCCCACGTTGTATGTGCAAAACTATAAGTTTTATAACGCGCACATCATAGCTGGGGATTACTGTTTAACTTATTTATATAAAAAAAGCCTTTGGCAAAGTTGCACACAAATTTTACTATGTAAAATTTAGTGCATCGAACAAAGACGGTGACATTTCCAAAAAATTATGTCTTTTGAAATTATCATAATGTTACCTTTTGTTCTTGGAAAAATTATTTATTTATGTTATAGTAAAATTGTATTATTGAAAATTTATTTAGGAGAAGTAAATATGTTAATTATCAATATATTTGTTTTGTTATTAATACTTATTATTATAGGTGTAGGATTATATAGAAAAAATAGAGGTTTTATAACAATAGGAATATGCTTAGCTTTACTTTTATTAATTGCTTTAAGTATTTATTTTATTTATAAAGAAGAAACTAAAAATATAGTGATTCCAAATTTAAGCAGTGAAGAGATGGAAGAAATCTTACCAATTCCTAATAGAATAATATATAAAAATGATAATAATGAATATTTGATTTTAGATCAATATAGTGGAAATGTTTTTTCTTATATTTATTCTGAAATGTATAATAGAGTTACTAATAAAATTGAAGGAAAAGTATATTCTGAAGATGAAATAGCAAAAATGCAAGAAAATGGCAGTTTTATTGAATTTGATTATAATACTAAAAGTAAGAACTATGTATTCTTCTTAGATGAAAATGAAGTTGGTGCTATAAAGCGCTTTACAGATTCTGGACAAGTTATTTCTACTCATTTTGATAATAAAGAAAAAATCGTAAAAAAGCTAAAATTTTATGAAAGAAGATTTGAAAAATATGATTTTTACAGTAAAAGTTATATATCAAGTGAAAAGTTAGAAGATTTTTCATCAAATTATGGAATTACATTAAAAAGAGATGGAGTTTTTCAAACAGTAATAGAATATGCTGAAGAAGATAATATGGATTTTTTGAATATGCTAGATTCACTTAAATTTAAGATAGATGAAGAAATACCAAACATAGATTTTGATAAGCAGAATGTAATAATCACAATATCTAGATATGACTATGAAAACATTAAAGTAAATATTGGAAATGTTAAGTATGAATTTGGAAATAAAAATGATTTTTATACAGTAAACCTTTTAGTTGTAAGTAAAGTAACTAATACAAAATGTATTTATTATAATATAGTTGATACCTTTGAAAAAAATAATACAAATGAGATAAGTAATATAACAAATGTAACTACTTCTAATATGGTTCAAAAAATAACTGATAGTACAATTGAAATAGGATTTGAAGGTAACAATGTTGAATATTCAATTAAAGTAAAGATTAGTATTAAAGATATAAATATAGGAGATATAATTTATGTTGAAGGCGAAAAAGGACTGGAAAAAAATGGCGTTTTACAAATAAATGCAAATTCTATTGAAGTATGTGATAGAAAGAAGGCAAAAGATGAAATAAGTTTATGGTTATTAAATACATATAGAGTAGATGGACCTGGAATTGAATATTATTTAGTTGACAATAACGGCAAAGGATATATAATTGTTGCATGCTATTATGATAAGTTTAAATATCCTATTAAAATGAATGTAAATAATGAAACAGAAACTTATTTAGGAATGGGAAGACATTTGCAATCTAATTATGGATATGTATTACATGAAATGTGTGATATTACACTAGATACAAAAATAACTGATATTGATAATATAAAAGGCTATGTTAAAATAATAGAATATATTGCAGATTAAGGAGATATATATGAAAAAGAACGGAATAGAAGAAGAAAGAAGAAGAAAAGAAAATAGAGGATTAATTTTATATTTCTTTATTGTGTTATTTATTATAATATTATTCTCATTTGGAATAAAGTTTTTTAAAAAGTATGTGAATAATAAAGTTATTAATTTGGCTAAAAATGAATGTGAGCAGTATCTAAAAAATAATTATGATGATGAATTTTCTTTAGAATATTATTATGATAATTATAAAAGTAAAGAACATATAATAGATGGTACTAGTATTGAATGTGGACACGATAAAAATATTAAAGAATATGTCTTTAAAGTAACATGGAAAAATAACAAAGATTTGTATTCATATATAACACATTGGAGAAATCTTACTATTAATGAAGTAGAGATTAAAGAAGTAAACGGAAAATTTGATAACCATAAATCTACAAGTT
>JAUNNO010000066.1:0-2219 GCA_030531425.1 bacterium | reverse complement strand
AAGAGAGATATATAATAAAAAAGTAGAAATGCTTCCTATTATAAAAGAGCTTTTGTTGGACAAAAAATATAATGTATCATTAAATAATGAGAGATTAGATTATATTAAGATTAATATTGATGAATATATAGAAAAAGATATATCAAAAAACATTAATATAATAGAGAAGTTAACAGATATATCAAATAATACAAAGATATATATTAAATTAAAATTTAAAAACTTTGAGTTTTATCCACTTTCATATTATTATCCTTTTGATTATGAACTTGAAAACGAACTTGAAAACCACCTTAATGCAATTAAAGATTTAAAGAGTTATCTTGATAAAGAATATATGAAAAATTATTCTGATAAATCAAATACTTCTAATATTTATAATGGTAGTATATATATAACATTTAAAACCAATATAATAAATAATGAAAAAACTGAAAAGCTTTATAACAAAGCTTTAAGTATTTCAAAACAATATTATGTTGAGATATTTATTATCTATAATGATAAACCAATTTTAATAACACCAAAAACAGATAAAACATTTAAAGAATATATGGAAGGAAAATAAAATGTTTTTTTATGTTTGCATAGTTATAATAGGTTTAATTATAAATTTTATAATTAACTATTTTGAATTAAAAAAAACATTAAAATTTAAATTATCATTATCAATAGCTTTGATTAATAGCTTATTTATGGTATTAGGTTGTAAAGCTTTAGATATGATAATTAATTTTAAATATTATGAAGATTTTTATTCTTTGAGCTTTATTACTAATGGATATATGTTTTATGGTGGTATATTAGCAGTTATATTGTCAGAAACATTATTTTGTAAAATAGAGAATTTAAGTACAGAAGATGTCATAAAAACTATATTAATAAATGATATTTTGTTATATTCAATTTGGAAGATAGGTTGTTTTTATAATGGTTGTTGTGCTGGCATAGTAAAAGTTCCAATACAGCTTGTTGAAAGCATTGTAACATTACTATTATATATATATGAAAAAATCCAAAAGAGTAGTTTTTTTAATATAATAATTACTTTTAGTATAATTAGAATTATAGCTTTTATATTTAGAAAAGATATTGATGCATTTAATTTTTATACTAATATAATAATTAGTATAATTATCATATGTTCTTCAATATTCATTAAAATAAGTAAAAAAAGGAGATAATATGTTTTATTATTTTTTAGGTTTTGCATTGCTAGTTGTTCCCTTAGTTATAACATATGTTAATATTAATTATTTATTTAGTAAAAAAAGGAAAAATGAAAGACTTTTTAATATATTAACATTTACATTAGGACCAGCATTTACAATAATATTATTTTTAGTATGTGGATTTAAAGATTACAACCAATCTTTATACTTGGGTGGTATGGATATTACTGTACATAGCCCAATTGCTTCGTGGAGCTATCCTACAGTGCTCGTAATAATTTTAATAGGAATTCTTTCATATTGGCTATTAAGAATTAAGAAAATAGACTTACCTCCGCTTATAATAGTTTTTGCAATTGCAGGAACAATAATGTGTTCAATTTATATGGTAATGATTTTAATTCAAATTTTTTCAATTAATTTATGGAATAATGCATTTTTGGGACTTCCATATTTACTATTATATCCAATAAATTATATATTATGTACAATAAGAGCAATACTAGATGTTATGGCTTTATATAAAGAGAAAAAATTGAAAGCTAAAGAGTATAATAATAAGTTTTTGAATTTTTGTAGTAAAATACTTTATAATATAGACAATTGGCCAATTATAGGAATTATTTTATCAGTACCTGTTACAGCAATTGTAATGTGCATTTTAGTATTATTTGGACAAAGGCCAGATGAAGCAATAAGAGCATTTTTAGAAACAAGTGATTGGAATTTATCTAAAATGGTATCTCCACCTCCTATAGAATATGATGGACATTATTTATGTACAGTATCATTAAGAGGACATAAAAAATTAGTGAAACCTATTAGAGTTGGAATTAGACATGGGAAAAAAATAATAGTAAATAGACAGCTTTGTATTGCAAATGCATTTGAAGACTTAATTCAAGAGAAAACTCCAAAATTTCATAAATTAGTTAGATACATTTATGATAAATATGGTTTTCCTCTTTCAAAAATAATTAGAACGAAATTTGCCGCAGACATAACTTATATTTTTATGAAACCATTAGAATGGATATTTTTAATAAC
>JAUNNO010000065.1 GCA_030531425.1 bacterium | reverse complement strand
AAAAAATTTGAAATTTTACAAATAGATGAATATTTAGCCAATAAAATAAAAGAAGAAAAATTTATAAATATAACAGATGATTATAAAAATTATGGTATAGGTTTTTGTTGCATATATAATAATGAAATAATTGGTGTTGCTTCATCTAATATATTTTATAAAGATGGAATTGAAGTTAATATAAAAGTAAAAGAGGAGTATCGTAGAAAAGGAATTGCTACTGCTATGGCATCTAAACTAATTATTGAGTGCTTAAGTAGAAATAAAAAAATAAGTTGGGATGCATCAAACACTAATTCAGTAAGATTAGCCCAAAAATTAGGTTTTGAATATGACTCGGAATATGATATTTATAAATTCCCTGCAGAGAATAATAATCAATGAACAGCAAGTTTAATTATGTAAAGAGAGAACACTCTCTTTTTTTTGATATTTAAAAAAAATTAATTTTTTTCAAAAAACCTCTTGCAAAATTAATTTTTTTAAGTGATAAATAGAACGAAGAAAAATGCCATTAAACATATCTAATTTAATCTGTGTCAAATCTGATTAAAGGGGTTGAATAGATATAAGTACAAAAAAATAAAACCTCTTAAAATGGCTTTATTCTACTTATAAGAAAGGAGTGTTCTATGAAAGAAAGAATTATACTAAATTATCGGTTATTGGATTGGATAACAATAACTATAAAGGATATTATTGAGGCAACAATAGAGGATGATCCACAAAGTATGGAAGCATTTATGCTGGTAAATAATATGTTGAATAGCATAGAAAACTTATCAACGATTAGACTCGCAGATTATGTTAGTGAGCCATTAACTGAAAAAATGTTTGACGAAATAAAAAATTGTATTTAAATAGGAGGAATGATTTTATGTATATTACAAACACAAGTGAAAAGGTAATTGATTTATTTGATAAAATAGATGAGTTAAATAGCACTCATAAAGTAAGATTTATTTTATATGTATTTGATTTATTAAATAATAATCAGATAAATGATAAAAATCAAATGAATCCAGATTTATATGAAAAAGATGATTTGGAAATTTTCAATGCGGAAAGTATTGGCTTTCCACCAGATTTCTTTGATGTATTCTTATACTTCAATGTTATGGTATATAACAAATTAGTAAACAGTACAGAAGCATATTTAGAATATGGAAATGTTATGGGAATAGAAAATAAAACTATTGATATGGAATTAGCAAGTAAATTTTCTAAATTAAATTATAATGAAAAATTAGATGTCATATCGGAATTAATAATAAGATATGATAATGAAACCTATTTCAATGAAGAAATTAGTATGATGCCTTTTGCATCAGATAGAAGTGGTTTCGATATTGCTAAAGCAATACAAGATTTTAAAAAATAGTATCTTAAATACTAAAACTGTTATTTGAAAACTTAATATCTTCTAGTAGTGATTTATGGTACTCTTTCTCATTAAGAAAATATTGAGTTTCAAATAATAAAGAAATTTAGAACTCAATATTGAGTTCTTTTTTTCAATTAAACTTAATATTTTTAATGAGAGGAGGAATTTCTGTGGACTTCATAGATGAGACAAACTTGTATACTGAAACCAAAGAATTACCGAAAGAGTACCTTTTATTAAAATTAAGAATGTATTTCAATAAAGAACTACTAGAAGATAAAACTATATCTTTTGAGATATATGACAAAATGCAAAAACTATTAATCAAAAAAATGGATAAAATTTTATTAGAGTATAAAAAATGATTTTTGAAGAGGAGGGGTAAGATTATGAATATTATAAATGCAAGAAAAGAATTAACTCTTGGCAAGAGTATATATGATATGAATTTAAGAGTTGTTAATTATGACCGTGTATCTACTGATAAAGAAGAACAACTTAATTCATTACAAAATCAAGCGAATTATTTTAATGATATGATATCTAGTGTTGAAAAATGGAATCATGTAGGAAGTTATGAAGACGAAGGAATATCAGGAACACAAGTCCATAAAAGAGATGACTTCTTACGAATGATTGAAGATGCAAGACTAGGAAAGTTTGATATGATTATTACCAAAGAAATATCAAGATTTGCTCGTAATACAATAGATAGTATAAAATATACCGAACTATTATTAAGTTATGGTGTAATTGTCTTCTTTTTATCAGATAATATCAACACCATATATCCAGATAGCGAGTTTAGGTTAACCTTAATGGCAAGTATGGCACAAGATGAAGTTAGAAAACTATCAGAAAGAGTTAAGTTTGGAATAAGAAGAAGTATTAAAGATGGAAAAGTTGGTGGTGGAGGTATATATGGATATACAAAAAAAGATGGCAAACTATATATTAATGAAGACGAAGCCGAAGTTGTTAAAATGATTTTTTCTTTATACTCATCAGAAGAATATGGATTTGCAAGAATAGGAGAAATATTAGCAGAAAAAGGAATATTTACAAGAAAAGGGAAAGTGTTTAGTGATACAACTTTAAAGAAAATGATTATAAATCCGAGATATAAAGGATGGTATACAGCAAATTTAAGTGAAGTAGAAAGTTATAAAACTCATAAAAAAGTTGCGAAGCCAAGAGAAGAGTGGGTTATGTATAAAGATGAAAAAGGAAATATTCCTCAAATCGTTTCTGAAGAAATATGGAATAAAGCAAATGAAATTCATAATAGAAGAAAAAAAGTATGGAATAAAAATGTTCTGAATCAAGAATCATATATAGAAAGAAAAAGTTATACTTCAAAAATATTTTGTGCTGAACATAATACAACTTTCATAAGAAGTGGTAGTGGTAAAAGAAAGAATAATCCAGTATGGCAATGCAATGAATTTTTAAGACATGGTATAAAAGGCTGTGAAACACCACGACTTTATGAAAAGCATTTAGATATAATTTTTACTTCAATGTTAGAAAGATTTATTGAAAACAAAGATGAACTTCTTAACAATATAATTGAAGATTATAAAAAATTAATTGAAAATAGCAACAAAGAAGAAGATACTTCATCACTAGAAATAAAAATTAAAGAACAAGAATTATATAAAGAAAGATTATTAGATTTATCCCTAAAGAAGATGATAAGTGATGAAGACTTTATTGAAAAAAACAAAAAAATAACAAACGATATTAGAAATCTAAAAAATGAATTAGTAAAATTGGAAAGTAGTAAAGATAATGTTTCATACTATGGAAGAATAGTAGAAGAAATAAAAAATAAGATAACTCCAAAAATGGATATAAAAAATAATATAGGAAGATATTTTAATTTGTTTGTAGATAAAGTTTTTGTTAGTAAAATAAAATCAGATAGAAAACATGTAAAACTACAAATGATATTAAATTTTAAAAGTCCAAGTATCGAAATTGAGATAGATGATAGGAAGAATTCGGAAGAAAATGACAATCAAGATGACCAAAAAAATCCCAACCTCTCTTTGTGTACTGGCTCAATCCCTTTAGATGACAGCTTTTTTGCCCAAAAGTATCTCTTGCTTAACCCCCAGCAATCCTGGATTTGTTAATTTAGGATTAAAGTTAGGAAAGGATAAGTTATTTAAATATATAAATCTTTTCGGATTTGGTACTAAAACAGGAATAGATTTAAATGGAGAATCAAAGGGTATACTTTTCGATACGGAAAAAATAGGTGACTTGGAGCTTGCTACAACAGCTTTCGGTCAAGGGGTAAGTGTAACTCCGATACAACAAATAACAGCAGTATCAGCTGCTATTAATGGTGGTATTTTATATAAACCATATATAGTGAAAAGTTTAAATGAACCAGAGACTAATAGTGTAATACTTGAAAATAATCCCACAAAGGTAAGAAGAGTAATAAGTAAAGATACATCTGAGAAAGTAAGATATGCATTAGAATCAGTAGTAGCAAGGGGTACAGGTCATAATGCTTATATAGGTGGATATAGAGTTGGTGGAAAAACAGGAACAGCCCAAAAGGCGGTTAATGGAGCATATTTAAGTGGTAATTATATAACAAGTTTTATAGGATTTCTTCCTGCAGATGATCCACAAGTAATAGTTTATATTGCAGTTGATAATGCTAAAGGTATAACCCAATATGGAGGGACTGTAGCTGCTCCAATTGCTAAGAATGTACTTTTAAGCACTATAGATATACTTGATATAGAAAAAAGGGATAATGCTATTGAAAGAGAATATTTATATACAGATAGACAATATTATGAGGTACCTAATGTAGTAGGAATGAGTGTTAAAGATGCTACTAAGGCTTTAAAAAATTTTAAAGTGGAATATACTGGTAATGGGGATATTGTAAAATATCAATCACCATCTTCTGGGATTAGTGTTTATGAAGGTGATACTATTAGACTTTTGTTAGATTAATGTATATTAATTTAAAGTGAAAATATTTTCTTTTTTACAAAACGTGTTAAAATATAAATGAAAACGGCATAAAAGAGTGTTTCATATAAAATAATTAGATTTAAAGGAAGTGTATTATGATGTTTGATATAGAAGAAATAATAAGAGATGAATATTTAAATACAAATAATAAAAAAGTTAGTAATGAAACTATGAATGAATATTTAGCTAGTTTTAAAAATTCTGAATTAACTAAATTAGCAGTTACTCAAATTTTCGTAGATAAAGACTATATAAATTTATTTAAAATTAAAAATCTAAATAATAAGCCTAAAAAAAATATAATAGAATATATAACTAAAAATTTAGACAAAATATTGAAAAGTTATATTAAAATAATCAAAGATGTAGAATTGGAACAATTAAAATTAATAATAGATAATAATGGGAAAAAATTATTTATGGAAAAAATTCCTATATCAATACATTTTATAAATTTTTTAAAAACATTTTCTTTAGCCAAAGTAGAATATAATGCTAAGGATAATAGTATAAAACCATTTATGCCTAAAGAATTTATTAAAGTATTTGAAGATAGTTTAAATAATG
>JAUNNO010000012.1 GCA_030531425.1 bacterium | reverse complement strand
TTGTGGCTTGAACGAGCGGTAGCGAAGAGGAAAGGAATGATTAGAAAAATGAAAGTATGTAATATATGTAATCATAAATATGATAATAAAATTCCACATTATTGTAGTATTTGTGGAAAAAATCTTTCTAATCAAATTGAAAAAACTGACATAATATTATTTTTATCAAATTTTTTAAAAATAATTGGTATTATGGGATTATTTATTTTTGCATTGCCACTAGTTTCATGCACAATTAAACCAGTAAGTATTGATGGGTCATGTTTTGGATGTGATTATTCTATAATAGGTTGGGTATTAATAGTTTTACCTATAATATTTATTGTTGCGGGGTTTATATTAAAGAGTTATTTTAAAAAGTTATGTTTGAAGAATATTAAATAACGATATTATAATAACTGAAAATAAAGATATAATAGAATTACTTAAAGCAAGGTATCTTGCTTTTTTCTTGTTAAATATAAAAAAAGATAGTATAATAAACATAGTAGAGGTGAAACATGAAAACTAAATCAATGAAGAAAAATTCTTTTATGGAAGGCGCTATTGTGGCTACTTTAGGTATTGTAATAGTTAAAATCATAGGTCTTATTTATGTAATACCATTTAACGCTATAATAGGTGAGTCTGGTGGTGCTTTATATGGGTATGCATATAATATATATATGTTGTTTTTATCTATATCAAGTGCTGGATTTCCTTTTGCAATAAGTAAACTTACAAGTGAATATGAATCATTAGGTTATAACAAAGCTGTTAAAGATACTTATAATATTTCTTTAAAAATTATATCTATTATATCTATAATTATATTTATTCTTTTGTTTATTTTTGCCCCTCAAATAGGTAAATTAATTATAGGTAATGCTGAAGGTGGTAACTCTATTTCTGATATAGCATTTGTAATAAGATGTGTATCATTTGCTATACTTGTAATACCATTTTTAAGTGTTACTAAAGGTTTTTTACAGGGGCACAAATTTATTTCACCTACAAGCATAAGTCAAATAATAGAACAAGTAGTAAGAGTAGCTGTAATACTTATAGGAAGCTATCTTGCATTAAAAGTATTTAAAAGTGATTTAAAAACAGCGGTAGGAATATCAGTAAGTGGTGCTTTTTTTGGCGGATTAATTGCTTATATTTATCTAAAAATAAAAATAAATAAAACAAAATTATTAAAAATTGATACAAAAAAAGATAAAAAAGTAATAACAAAAAAAGAAATTATAAAAAAGATTATAACATATTCAGTACCATTTATAGTAATTAGTTTAATATATAATTTATATAATACAGTAGATATGATATTAATATCTAGAACTATGAGTGATATTTTACATTACCCAATAGATAAAGTAGAATCTGTACTTAGTATATTTACAACATGGGGGGTTAAATTAAATAATATATTACTTGCAGTAATAACAGGCCTTACTACAAGTTTGATACCTAATATAGTAAGTAGTTATACTAAAAAAGATAAAAAAGATGTGGATAATAAATTTAATAAAGCTTTACAATGTATATTAATTGTGCTTGTTCCTTGTACTTTATTTTTATCATTTTTATCAGAAAGTGTATGGACACTGTTTTATGGAGATAGTTATTATGGGCCATTAATTTATAAAGTATTTGTTTTCTATGCTTTATTTGGTGGATTATATTCAATAGTTGTAAATACATTACAGGGTTTAAGCAAATATAAATTAGTAATAACTACGGTATTTATAGGATTAATAATTAATACTGTATTAGATGTACCTATGATGTTACTTGTAAATAAATTAGGTTATGAAGTAAGTTATGGAGCTGTTTTGGCAGCTATTATAGGATATTTAACTTCCACTATAATATCTTTAGTTGTATTACATAAAAAATATGGATTTAATTTTACTGATACAAAGAAAAGATTACCATCTCTTATTATTTCTTGGGTAGTATTTGAATTAGTAATAATGATATTAAAACTATTTGTTCCAACAGATTTGGATAATAGATTAATACAAATACCAATATTATTATTATATGGAGTATGCAGTTTTGGTATATATGGAGCAATAAATTACTTTAATGGTAATTTAAAAAATTTATTTGATATAAAAAGGAGAAAAAAATGAAAATAGGAATAGCTAGCGATCATAGAGGCTTTGAAACTAAACAAATTTTGACAAAATATTTGATCCTTAAAGGATATAATGTAATAGACTATGGAACTGATTCTAAGAAAAGAGTAGATTATACTAAATATGGTTTTATATTAGGTGAAGCTGTTTCTAAAAAAGAAGTCGATTTTGGAATTGCTATATGTGGAAGTGCTATTGGAATATCGGTTGCTTGTAATAAAGTAAAAGGTGTAAGATGTGGTAAAATTAATACTGTAGAAGAAGCAATACATGGTAAGGTAAATGATTTTATAAATATAATAGCTTTATCTGGTAATTTACCTATAGAACTTAATAAACAGATAATAGATGCATATATTGATTCTAAAGAAAACACAACGGATCCAGTATATAGAGCCAGAGTATTGCAAATAGAGGAATACGAAAATGGTAGGGATTAAAGCTATTTTGTATGCAATAATACTTCCCTTTGTAATATTTGTAATGGATGGTTTAGATCTAAATAAAATATTTAAACAATCAAGAGTATTTCAAGCTAGAATGATGTATTTAATACTTGCTATATCATTTACATATTTAGTATCTAATTTTTTATATGAATTTTTTATAAGTTGTAAAATAATATAAGTAGTATGTTTTTTTAGGAGATGATTTCTTGATAAAAAAAATACTATTTTTTTCTTGCTTAATTATTTTAATTCCATATATAATAGTTACTATTTTTATAAGAGATGATGAGATTACCTTTAATTTTTCTAGTAATAGTATAATTAGAGTAAAGGATGAAGATACTAATAATATTGCTCGTGTTGCTATAGAAGAATATGTAGTTGGCGTAGTAGCAGGAGAAATGCCTATAGAATTTGAATTAGAAGCACTAAAAGCTCAGGCAGTAGCTGCTAGATCATATGTAATGATTCAAAAACAAAGAAATATAAATAATGATTATGATGTAGTTGACACTGTATTAAATCAAGTTTATTTGGATAGAACTTATTTAATGAATGTTTGGGAAGATGATTATACTAATAATATTAATAAAATAAAAAAAGCAGTTTTATCTACTAAAGGAGAATATATATCATATAAAGGTAAAGTAGCAGAAGCACTTTTCTTCTCCACCAGCCCTGGAGTAACTGAAGATAGTGAAGATGTTTTTTCAAATAAAATAGAGTACTTAAGAAGTGTAGATAGCTCTTGGGATAAAATATCTCCTGCCTATAATACAAGTGCTACTTTTTCATTAAATGAATTTTATAATTTATTAAATTTAAAATATGATGATAATTTGAATGTTGAAGTTATTGATAAAACAAAAACAGGTAGAATAAAGAAAATAAAAATTAATAATATAGAATTTACTAGTAAGGAAGTTTGTTCTAAATTGAAATTAAAATCAACATATTTTGAAATAGTAAAAGATGAGAATAAAGTAATTATAAAAAATAAAGGTTATGGTCATGGAGTTGGAATGAGTCAGTATGGAGCTCAGGGTATGGCACTTGAAGGATATACATATGATGAAATCCTAAAACACTATTATACAGGAATTGAAATAAAAAAATTTTAAATCATGTATAAAATACTTAATTTTGTTCACAATTATACTGAGGTGAATAAAATGAAAAGGCAATTAAAAAAATCAGTTGTATATGGACTTTATGCAGTAGCATTCGGACTACTTGTAGGCGGCGTAGCGCTTCTTGGAGCATCTTTAAGAGAATCATCTAAAGCAAAAATAGAAGATGAATATGTATCTAAAGGAATACTTGACTTTAATGAAGAGGTTAAAGTAGTTAATACTGATCCTATTTTAGTAAGACCGTATGTAGATGATAATATAGTTATAGTAAAGAATTTTTATGACTACCAAGCAGAAGCTGAACAACAAGAAAAATCTTTAATATATTATGAAGATACTTATATTCAAAGTAGTGGAGTTTCATATTCAAGTGGTGAAGCATTTGATGTAGTTGCGGTTTTATCCGGAACAGTAAAAGAAGTAAGGGAAGATACAACTCTTGGTAATGTAATTACTATAGAACATGATAATGGAATAACTAGTGTATATGAAAGCGTTTCTGATATAACTGTAAAGGAAGGTGACCAAGTAGTAGGGGGTCAAATTTTAGCTAAAAGTTCTACATCAAATATATCTAAAGAATTAGATAATCATTTATATTTTGAATTAATATTAAATGGTGTTTGTGTAAATCCAGAAAATTATTTCAATAAATCTATTAATGAATTAGGGGCATAGCCCTTTTTACGTATAAAGAAATATAAAATTTATATAATTTATTAAGGGGTGGGGAATGAGTTCTTTAATAATTAATAGAGTTATTGATGAGGCTAATTATATAATTAAGACAAGAAAGACTATAAGACAGATTGCTGAAGTGTTTAAAGTTTCTAAAAGTACAGTTCATAAAGATTTACATGAAAGACTAGTAAATATTGATTATCAAATGTTTTGCGAAGTTGATAGCATATTAAAACATCATATAGATATAAGACATATAAGAGGTGGCGAATCTACTAAAAAAAAATATAAAAAAATGGCTTAATAATTGGTTAATTATGGTATAATATATAAAGATGGAGGGTGGAATTATGTTTGCTAAAGATATAGGAATAGATTTGGGTACAGCTAATGTATTAATTTATATTAAAGGTCAAGGTATTGTTTTAAATGAACCAAGTATTGTTGCTATAGATTCTGATACTAAAAAACTTTTGGCAGTAGGAAAAAAGGCAAAAGAAATGTTTGGTAGAACTCCAGGTAAGGTAACTGCTATAAGACCTATGAAAGATGGCGTTATTGCGGATTTTGAAATTACTGAGATGATGCTTAATAGTTTTATTAAAAAAATTAATGGAAAAAGTTTTTTGTCTAGACCTAGAATTTTAATTTGCTGCCCTTCTAATATAACTCAAGTAGAAAAAAATGCCATAAAGGAAGCCGCAGAAAGAACTGGAGCAAGAAAAGTATTTTTAGAAGAAGAACCAAAAGTCGCTGCAATAGGTGCAGGACTTGATATATCTAAACCAAGTGGAAATATGGTTATAGATATAGGTGGTGGTACTACTGATATTGCAATATTATCACTTGGAGATATAGTAAATAGTGATTCAATTAAAATAGCTGGAAATACATTTGATAATGATATTATTAAGTATATTAAAGATAAATATAAACTTTTAGTAGGAGATAGAACTGCTGAAGATATAAAACTAGAAATAGGTTCTGTATATCCAGAGAGTAGAAATGAAAAAATGGAAGTAAAAGGTAGGGATTTAGTAACTGGACTACCTCATACTATAACTCTTTGTAGTGAAGAAGTAGAAGAGGCTTTAAGAGAAAGTGTTTATACAATAATACATGCTGCTAAAAATGTATTAGAACAAACTCCTCCTGAACTTGCTGCCGATATAATAGATAAAGGAATAGTAATAACAGGTGGAGGAGCTTTAGTTCACGGATTTGATGAGTTGTTATCGCATGAATTAAAGGTTCCCGTATTTATTGCAGAAAGCCCTTTAACTTGCGTAGTAGAAGGAACTGGAATACTTTTAGATAATATTCATCTAATAGAAAATAAAATTTAAAATGAGATTTACTCATTTTTTTTGTAAAAAAAGAAAGTATTAAACATTTTTACTTTCTTTAAACATTTTAGCATAATAATTTCTTAACTGTTTAAACCTATTATAATGAACTACTTCTCTTTGCCTTAAAAACGAAAGCGGTGCAAGTAAGTCAGGATCATTAGTTAAATCCATAAGATGTTCATAAGTTATTCTTGCTCTTTGTTCTGCTGCCATATCACTTATAAGATCGGCGTTCCAATCACCACTAGCTTCTATGTAAGCTGAGGTATATGGAACTCCAAATGCATCAACAGGAAATAGTGCATGGTCATGTTCTACATATTGTGGAGTAAGACCTGCAGCTTTTAATTCATTTGGAGATGCTCCTTTCATTAATTGGCCTACCATAGCAGCAATCATTTCAACATGAGCTAATTCTTCTGTTCCAATGTCATTAAGTAGTGCATAACCTTTTTCATCAGGCATAGTATATCTTTGATTTAAATAACGCATAGCTGCTGCAAATTCCCCGTCTGGTCCACCGTATTGAGCTAGTAATGCTTTAGCCATATTTAAATCTTTATTTTTAATATTTACAGGGTATTGTAATTTTTTTTCATATTTCCACATATTTACCTCCTAATTATCCCAAGGCCAAGGCATATTGTCCCAGCTCCAAGGATAAGAATTTAAACTTTTACTATCTAGTGATATTGGTCCATATTTTGACTCGTATTCATCAGTTAAATTTTTCTTTTCCTCTCTATATTGATTAAATAAATTAATTGCATCTCTACTATCAGGGTAAATATCTAAATAAAGATTTAAATCAGTCATCGCAAAACATAATGCATCTATATTAGTTAAAAGTTTTGCTTGCTCGTTCATAGGCTTAACATCATATGGCTCTTTTATTTTATATGGGTCAAATAAACTTTTAAATAAATTACCTCTTATAAATCCATTATAAGGATCATATAATGATTCAGCGTTTTTAGAATTATCTTGCATTTCATATGTATTTATATCATTTTTGTTATACATATTATAATTTAAATTGGTGTTATTATTCATATTGTTATATGGATAATAATTTTTAAAATTAGGGTAGTTATTCATTCTTTCCTCCTCGTTTTATATTATGAAATTAGTATTTTAGTGTATAGGTTTATGTCTAATTTTATTAAATATAAAAAAAACTATAGACAAAATTATTATAATTTGTTAAAATATGTTTTGTAAGTTTTAATGCTTACAAATATGTATGGCAAATGGCGAGTATGGTGAAGGGGTTAACACGGCGGATTGTGGTTCCGTTATGCTAGGGTTCGAATCCCTATACTCGCCCCATTAGGAAATAAGCAATCTTTAATTAGATTGTTTTTTTGTCTGTAAAAATATTTTACTGCATTCTACATCTTGAAAAACACAAAAAAATTTTATATAATTATAATAGGTGAATGGTATGACAAAATTATTAATAAAACGTTATTTATTAGTATTATTAATTCTTTTTTTAATGATTTTTGTCTATAAAATAAATTTTCAAAAAAATAAACTATCAGCTTATGAAAACAAAAAAAATGAAGTATCAAAACAGGATTTAAAACTAGAATATAATGAGACCTCCCTAACGGAAGATGACACAGATAATTCAGATTTGAATAATTTTATTGATTGTTATAAACAACCTATAAATAAAGATGCTTTTACTGAAGAAATGAATAAAAAATATAATGAGATAGAAGAATTATTTTCTAATTCAAGCGAGACTGTATCATTTTCTTATGAAGATTTATATACTGGCCTTCATATTTCATATAACGAGGATCATTCATATTTTGCAGCTAGTACAATAAAAGCTGCAGTAGTAATATATATTTATGAAATGTATTTAAAAGGTGAAATTAATCTAGATGAGGTTATGACCTATACTATAAATTATTATGTGGAAGGTTCTGGATCAATACAATATGCATCTGAAGGATCAGAATATTCTATAAAAGAATTAATCAGAAAAGCTATAGTAGAAAGTGATAATATAGCTTACCAAATGTTATCTTCTAGAGTATACAATACCGATATAAGAGAATATTGGTCTAATTTAGGTGCTACTACATTTTGGAAGTCAAATTCTATATGGAGTTCTGGAACTTCAAAGGATGGTGCAATTTATATGAAACAGATATATAAATTTACAGAAAATCATCCAGAACTTAAAACAGAAATATTAAGCTTGTTTTATAACTCTGTTGCTAGGTCAATAACGTTAAATGATAACAGTATATTAATAGCTCATAAATCTGGTTGGAATTCAGCAAATATACATGATTTAGCTATAATATATGATAAACAACCATATGTACTTTCAATAAATAGTTTAAAAGGATATACCGATTACAAATCATTTTTTGATAAAGCAAGTAATCTTATAAATGAGTTCCATAATCTTTATTGGAGGGAAAAATCAAGTTATTGTTACCAAAATGTTTTTAATAATTAATATATAATGTGTAAAAAAATGTAAAATATAGAACAAAATGATTATTATGTTAGTAAAAAAGTATTAAATGTGATATTATAATTATGGTGAATGATATGAATAATTATCCTATAACGACTAAGTCTGGGAAAATAAATAATGTTAATATGGAGAAAATATCAAAATTAAAAAGAAATTCTAAAATGCTATTAAAAGTTGTTACATATTCTTTAACAGCGACTATTGTAATTTCTGGATTTGGGATTTTTAAAGGAATAAAAGCTGATGAACCTGTGATACCTTTAAAAGACCAAAATGTAGTTATGTTAGAAGAAGTTGTAGATTCTGGGGAAACTATATATGATATAGCAAGTAAGTATTACAAAGATGATTATAAATCTTCATATGGTGGTGTGAATGATTATGCAAAAAGAATAATGACTGAAAATGATTTATATGCTTCTAATATTTATCCTAATGAAGTATTAAACGTTCCTGTTATTGTAGATAATGATAATCCAATATACACTCAAATGAAAGAAATAGAAAATAAAATAAAAGAATTGGAAGAAAATAATTATTGGGTTACATATGAAGTAAAAGCAGGCGATAATATATCTACACTTGCATGGCTTTCTAGTGGGGATTTGGAAGATATGAAGGAAGCATCGGCTGAGATTAGAAAAAAGAACAATATGGGAGTAAAAGATTTTTTGCAACCAAATAGTAGTATATATATAGTAAATCCTGAAATTGGTAATTTGAAAATGGAATTAAATAATTTAAAAGTTGAATTAGCCGAATCAATGAGTAATAATCAAATAAAAAAATAGATTACTTTAATCTATTTTTTTTAAATATATGGAAGCATTTATTGCAGCATTAGTACCATCAGAACATGCTGTAGTTAATTGTCTTATATCTTTACTCCTAACATCTCCTGATACAAATATTCCCTCAACGTTAGTTTTGCAATTCTCACTTGATATTATGTATCCGTTATCGTTTATATTAATTAAGTTGTCGCATATACTAGATACTGGTATGTGACCTATATCTATAAAAAGGCCATCAATAGTTATTGTTTCATCATTATTTATAGATATACTTTTTAAATAATCATTTCCATTTAAACTAGTGATAACTGAATTAAGTAATATTTTAGTATTACTTTTTTTCTTCAGCTTTTTTAAATCTATTGAATCTACTTTAAATGAATCTTTTCTGTATATTAGATATACTTCTTTTGCAATATCGCTTAAAAATAAAGCATCACTAATAGCAGCGTTTCCCCCACCATATACTGCTACAATTTTATTTTTATAAAATACTGCATCACAAGTAGCGCAATAAGAAATTCCTTTTCCTAAAAACTTTTTTTCATTATCTAGATTTAACTTTCTGTTTTCTGCTCCTGTTGCAATTATTATACTTTTTGCTTTATATGATGATTGTTTAGTTATGACTTCTTTAAAATTTTTATTGTCTTTAATTTTTATTACTTCTTCAAATATTATGTCAGGATTAAATTTTTTTACTTGATTATATAATTTTTCTGCAAATTCATATCCTGTAATATTATTAAAACCTGGATAATTTTTTATAGAATTTGCTTTTAGGATTTGACCACCATAGGTATCTTTTTCTAAAATTAGAATTTTTTTGTTTGCTATACTAGAATATATTGCCGCAGTTAAACCTGAAGGACCTGCGCCTATTATGATAATATCATACATTAATATCACCTAACATTTTTTCTATTTCGTTTTTATTTGCAAATCCAATATGTCTTTTTATTTCTTTCCCTTCTTCTAAAACAACAAGTGTTGGAATAGACATTATTTTATATTTTCTGCACAACTCTTCATTTTCATCAACATTAATTTTTACAAAAGAGATATTTTGAAATTCTTTTTCAATTTCTTCGATTATTGGTTTTAACATTTTACAAGGCCCACACCAGGGAGCCCAAAAATCTATAACAACACATTTTTTATTATTAATAATATTATAAAAATCATTATTCATAGGTACCTCCATTATTATATTTTACTAAATTGAATTAAAAAATACAAATTATTTTCAAATTGCTTTACAATTATTTTTTAATTTGTTAATATATTTTATCAAGGTGGTAGATGTGAATTTTGATACAGATGAAAAATTAAAAGGATTTTTAAAACGCGAATCTAAAAGATTGGGGGTTTCAATAAAAAATACTTATAATACATATTTTTCTAGAATTTTACTAGAACGTATAAGTAACCTTTGTTATGATGAATTATTTGTAAAGGGAAGCTTTTCTGAGATAGCTCATTTAAATGAAATGATAAGACCTATTACAGATATTGATTTAGTATCCACAAAATATCATAATGATCCATTGATTGTTCTTTATCAGGCAATGTATGATTCCAATAGTGATTTATATTATGAATTAACTAATATTCCTAAAATTACAAAAACAGGCATCTATAAAATTAATATAGTTGCTAATTTTGGAAAAATAAAACATCCGATTTCAATAGATTTTCAAGAATTATCTAGAACAATATATGAAAAAGATTATAAAAGAATCAATCCTATTTTCAAAGGAGATAATCATTTTTATGTATTAACTCCATCATATGAAGAACATTTAGCTGAAAAGTTATGTATAGTTGTAGAAAATAATAAAAGTGACGTATTAAATACTAGGGTAAAAGATTTCTATGATATTTATAAACTTTGTGGAGGTAAATATGATAAGGATAGACTTTTATATTTCTTTAAAAACATGCTTATAGATAGAAATAAGATTAAAATGGAAGATGTTAATATTGATTTTTTAGATGAAGAATATATAGAAAAACATAAGAATATGTGGTATCTTATGAGTGATAAGTATGAATTTTTGGATAGAGGTGTAAATTTTGATGAATCTGTTAAGTTTACTAAAAAAATTTTAAAAGATCAACTTGATAATTTAGATAAAGTAAAAAATTTAAATATAAAATTAAGATAAGAATTAACTTTTGTTAATTTTTTTTTTATTATTGCTATAAAATTAATTTTGTTATATAATTATATCAGAATAAAAAGAGGTGAAGATATGGATAAAGTTTTAACCAAGGAAGATTCAATAAAGTTAAAAAAATATTTTGATACTGCAAATTATTTATCTGCATGTCAGCTTTATTTATTAGATAATCCACTATTAAAAACAGAATTAAAAAAATCAGATATAAAAAGAAAGATTGTTGGTCACTGGGGCACTGTTCCGGGTCAAAATTTTATTTATACACATTTAAACAGAATAATAAATAAATATGATTTAAATATGATATATATATCAGGACCAGGTCATGGTGGAAATAGTTTAGTTTCAAACACTTATATAGAAGGAACTTATTCTGAAGTGTATCCTAATATAACTGAAGATTATGAAGGTTTAAAAAAATTATTTAAACAATTTTCTTTTCCTGGGGGAATATCAAGTCATGTTGCGCCGGAGACACCTGGTTCAATAAATGAAGGTGGAGAACTTGGTTATAGCTTATCTCATGCATATGGAGCAGTTTTAGATAATCCTGATTTAATAGCTGTATGTGTAGTAGGAGATGGTGAAGCAGAAACTGGACCACTAGCTACTTCTTGGCAATTAAATAAGTTTATTAATCCTAAAACAGATGGAATTGTTTTACCTATCCTACATTTAAACGGATATAAAATAGCTAATCCTACTATATTTTCAAGAATTTCAACAGAAGAGTTGCGAGCATTTTTTTTAGGATGCGGGTATATTCCATTTTTTGTTAATGTTGATGATAAATTAGATAATTATGAGTCTCATGAGGCTATGGCTGAGGCTCTTGAAAAATGTATTAATCAAATAAAAGATATTAAAAACGGTGATTTTGAATTTAGGCCATTTTATCCTATGATTATTTTGCAAACTCCAAAAGGTTGGACTGGACCTAAAGTTGTTAATGGAAAAAAAATAGAAGGAACATTTAGGGCTCATCAAGTACCAATAACTATAGATACTGATAATGATATAAAAATGCTTGAATCTTGGTTGAAAAGTTATAATCCAGATGAATTATTTAATGATGATGGTAGTATAAAAGATGAAATAAAAGAAATGTGTCCTAAAGGAAACAGACGTATGGGCGCTAATCCTGTTTGCAATGGTGGATTACTTTTAAAAGAACTTAGAATTCCAGATTTTAGAAATTACAAAGTAGATTTTGAAAAACCAGGAAGTGTAGAAGCACAAGATATGATGGAATTATCTAAGTTTGTAAGAGATATAATAAAAGAAAATGATTTTAATAGAAATTTTAGAATATTTGGACCAGATGAAGCTTTATCTAATAGGTTAAATCATGTATTTGAGGAAACAAATAGACAATTCAACGGTTCAAGATATGATTATGATGAATATTTGTCATCAAATGGTAGAGTAATTGATTCGGTGTTATCAGAACACGCATGCGAAGGTCTTCTTGAAGGATATTTACTAACTGGTCGTCATGGCTTCTTTAATTCGTATGAAGCTTTTGTAAGAATAGTAGATTCTATGACAAGTCAACATGCCAAATGGCTTAAAGTAACTAGTGAGCTTTCTTGGAGAAAGGAAATTGCATCGCTAAATTATGTTTTAACTTCACATGTATGGCAACAAGACCATAATGGGTATACTCATCAAGATCCAGGTTTTTTGAATCATTTAGTTACAAAAAAATCGGATATAGTAAGAATGTATTTACCTCCAGATGCGAACTGTTTACTTTCATGCTTTGATCATTGTATTAAAAGTAAAAACTATATAAATGTAATAGTTGCATCTAAACATCCACGCCCACAGTGGTTAACAATGGATGAAGCTGTAAAACATTGTACTAATGGGATAGGTATTTGGGATTGGGCTAGTAACGATCAAAATGAAGAACCAGACTTAGTTATGGCATGTGCTGGTGATACACCAACCCTTGAAGCGTTAGCTGCAACATCAATACTTAGAACAAACTTCCCTGAACTTAAGATTAGATTTGTAAATGTAGTAGACCTTATGAGACTTGAATCAAATTCACGTCATCCACATGGGTTAACCGATCTTGATTATGATTCAATATTTACAAAAGATAAACCAATTATTTTTGCATTCCATGGTTATCCTTCTTTGATTCATCAATTAGTATATAATAGAGAAAATGAAAATATACATGTACACGGATATCAAGAAGAGGGAACTATAACAACACCATTTGATATGAGAGTTCAAAATAAAATAGATAGATATAATTTAGTAATTGACTCTTTAAAATATTTACCTCAATTAGGTAATAGAGGTTCTAGATTAATACAATGGTGCAAAGATAAATTAGTAGAGCACAAATTACACATAAAAGAATATGGCGAGGACATTGATGATGTAAAAAATTGGAAATGGCAATAAAACGTATTTAAATTTATACGTTTTTTTGTTATACTAAAAAGGGAGTGTAAAAATGTCAGATACAAATAAAATAATTCTTAATTTAATTAATGAAAATAAGAGCATGAAAGAAATATGCAGTATATTAAATATAAGTGAAAAACAATTATATGTTAGAATTAAACAAATAATTAACCAAGGATATCAAATTAAAACAAATTGTATATATGATTTTGATATTAATTATACTTTGTTAAAAACAAGAAAAGCAGAAGATTATAATATAATGAATATTGGACTTGAAAAAGATGTAGATATATTTAAATGTTTGGCAGTTTCGGATATACATGTAGGTAATATAGATTCTAATATTAATTATTTAAATACTGTATATGATTTTGCTAATCGTGAGGGCATTCATTATATATTAAATTGTGGAGATATAATAGAAGGGGATTATACTACAAGTAAAAAAAGTATACCATCTACTATGGAACAGTTAGAATATTTATTAAAAAAGCATCCATATGATAAAAATATATTAAATTTATTAGTACTTGGTAATCATGAATTTTATTCTTTAAAAAAAGATGGGCTTGATATAGCCAAGAAAATATCTAATTCCAGGTATGATATTATACCAATAAATTATGGCCAAGGTAATATAAGATTAAAAAAAGATAGTATAGCTTTATTTCATAAATTAACAGATAGTAGTAAACCTAATTTAGATTTGAATCAAAGAATAATTTTATCAGGCCATGGACATATGATGAAAACAAAAGTTAAAGATGAAGTTACTATAGCTTGTCCTACGTTAAGTAAAGTATCAACAGACTCATCAACAGATGTAATTCCTAGTTTTATATATTTAATAATATATTTTGAAAAAGATAAAATAGAATATGTAGAAGCAAAACAGTTTGCTATTTTAGATAAAACTTATAAAGTTAGTGAATCTAAGTGTAAGGTAAAATTATTAAATAAAAAGTAAATTCCCTTTTTATTTTTTTTGTGTTATACTATATGCCTGGTGATAACATGATAAAAATTGCAATAGTTACTGGGTGTGCTAAAGGAATTGGAAAGCAAATCGCGTTAACTCTAGCTTCTAATAATTATGATATAATAGGAACATATAATACTAGTTTAGAATTAATGGAAGAGTTAAAGCAACAAATAGAAGTTAAAGGTGTAAGTTTTACTTACTTTAAACTAGATTTATTAGAAGATAGTTCTATAGATTTATTTTGCAATGAAATAAATAAAAAATATAAGAATATAGATATACTTATAAATAATGCAGCGCTCTCTTTAGATAATGATTTTGTATCTAAAACATTTGTTGAGTTTAGTAATGTTTTAAAAGTTAATTTAATAGGCCCTTTTATACTTACACAAAAACTTTATAAAAAATTAAATAATGGTATTATAATTAATATATCATCTACTGATGGAATAAACACATATAATGAGTTTAATATAGATTATTCTGCATCTAAAGCAGGATTAATTAATTTAACTAAATCATTATCATTAATACTTAAAAATACAAAAGTATATGCAATATGTCCTAACTTTGTAAATACGGAATCTGTAAGAGATATGAATATAGATTATTTAAATTCAGAATTAATTAGGATTAATCAAAAAAAATTAATAGAACCAGTTGAGGTTGCAAATAAAGTATTAGATCTTACTTTAAATGATTATGAAAGTGGTTCTATTATAGTAATGGAGGATTCGTGTGAATAATTATTTAAAATTAATAGAAGAAGCAGAAAATGATTTAAAAGATATTTATAAAAATATAGATAATATCTCATTTTTAAATAGTATGAAAGTATTAAATGCTTTTCAAAAGGAAAATGTATCTGAATACCATTTTAATTCAACTACAGGATATGGGTATAATGATTTAGGCAGAGATGTAATAGAAAAAGTATATAGTCGTATATTTAAAAGTGAAGATGCTCTAGTAAGAAGCCAGTTTATATCAGCAACCCACGGGCTAACAGTATCTCTTTTTGGACTTTTAAGACCAAATGATACAATGCTTTGTATAAGTGGCACTCCATATGATACTCTAAAAGAAGTAATAGGTATTAAAAATAATAATAGTTCCCTAAAATCATTTGGAATAAAATATGAGGAAATATCTTTAATAGATAATGACTTTGATTATAAAAAAATAATAGAAAGATTAAAATTTAATGATGTAAAGATAGTATATATACAAAGATCTAAAGGATATTCAACAAGAAAAAGTATAGATATCAATAAATTAGAAAAAGTTATAAAAAAAATAAGAGAAGTAAATGAATCTGTAATAATTATGGTAGATAATTGTTACTGTGAATTTGTAACTGATAAAGAACCTATAGAAGTAGGTGCGGATGTATGCATAGGTTCACTAATAAAAAATTTAGGTGGTGGTATTGCTCCTAATGGTGCTTATGTAGTTGGTAGTAAAGATTTAATTAGTCTGATAAGTGAAAGGCTTACAGTACCTGGTGAAGGCAAAGAAGTAGGGCCATCTCTTGGCATTAATAAATATATATTACAAGGTCTTTATAATGCTCCTAGTGTTGTAGCTTCCTCTTTAAAAACTGCTGTTTTAACAAGCTATGTATTAGAAAAAATGGGTTATACTGTGGAACCTAGATATAAAGATAATAGAGCTGATATAGTACAAAACATTATATTTAATGATAAAGATAAATTAATTAAATATGTTCAAGGAATACAAAAAGGATCTATAATAGATTCTAATGTTTTACCAATGCCAAGTTCTATGCCTGGATATGAAGATAAAATAATTATGGCATCAGGTTCATTTACTCAAGGCTCATCCATAGAAATATCTTGTGATGGCCCAATTAGAAGTCCATATATAGCTTATCAACAAGGATCTTTAACCTATGAATATGGAAAACTTGCTTTAATGAGTGCTTTAGAAAAATTAAATAGTTAATATTGCTATTTTTTTTTATTATGGTATAATCTTTTTGGTGAAGTTTATGTCAAAGAAAAAATTAGATATATTATACGAAGATAAATATATTATAGCTATAAATAAACCACATAATTTACTTACAATTTCTACAACAAAGGAAAAAGATAGGACATTATTTCGTTATGTATCTGATTATTTAAAACAAAAAAACAAAAATAACAAAGTATTTATAGTACATAGATTAGATAAAGATACAAGTGGAATAGTACTATTTGCCAAGGATGAAACAACAAAATTTTATTTGCAAAATAATTGGGATAAATTTAAAAAAAATTATGTGGCTGTAGTAAATGGAAAAATGGAAAATAAAAAAGGAGTATTAAAAAGTTATTTACAAGAGACAAAAACGCATATAACATATTCAGTTAAAGATAAAAATGGTAAATTAGCAATAACAGAATATGAAAAAGTATTAGAAAATAAAAAATATACAATGCTTAGTCTAAATCTTATAACTGGTAGAAAAAATCAAATAAGAGTACAACTAGCTGATATAGGTAATCCTATTGTGGGAGATAAAAAATATGGAATAAAGTCTGATCCCATAAGAAGAATGGCTCTTGTAGCAAACACTTTAGAATTTACTCATCCAAAGACAAATAAACAAATAAAATTAGATATAGATATTCCAGACTCATTCATAAATTTATTAAAATAATGTTAAAATAATTGACATTATTTTTTTCATGATTTATAATTGTGTTGTATAAAATAAAGGAGGATATCAAAATGAAATTTAGAATTAAAACTTTTAACTTTTTGTTTTTATTTTTATCAATTTTTTTAATAAATTTAAAGGTAAATGCAGAAGAAATTTCTGTATTAAGTGCTTCTTCATATTCACAATTTGATGAGGGGTCCGTTCTTAAATGGATTGGAAAAGATGAAAATGGAAAAAATTGTACTAGCGGTGAAAATTGTACTTTTGGATTTATAAATATTACTGGTAATAGAAATACACCATTATATTGTATGGATTATTATAGGCATTATCCGGCTGAAGCCTCTCTTACAGAAGGTGGAAAAACATATATTCCAGGATATAATATATATGAAGTATCTATGCCTTTTGAAAATGAACATATTGCATGCGTGGTAAAAAATTATCTTAAGAAAAATGGTTCACATGACTTAAGCGAGGAAAATGCAAAAGTTTATAATGGTTCATTGTTAGATGCTACAGGGCAATTTTCAGCAATTAATAATCATCAAAAAATATATGATTTGCAGTGGTATATTTGGGATACATTAAAATCTCATGATTCTGAATCAGGTAATGTTGCTTTGGATGATTATTTAAATGGATTAAATTGTAATGAACCTATAACTGTAAAAAATAATATAAATGTTCCATCTATTAGTTTAAAGATGGCGAATACTTCATTTACATATAATTCAGAAACTAATGAATATGTATCAGAACCTATAACTGTACAAAGAGCCAATTTAACTGGAAATTATACAATACAACTTGCTTCTGTGCCCGATTCTGAAAGTTTATATGCTTCAACATCTGCTAATAAAGCAGAAAATGAAAGTGAAAAATTAATTACTGGATCACAGACTTTAGCAACTACTCTATATTTACACTATATACCTACAAAATTGGAAACAAATGCTCATGCTTGGATAAAGGTTTATCAGGATAATGTGGTTGTTGAAAGTTATACCGATTATGGAGTGAAATGTGTTGTTTATAATTTAGTAAGACCAATACCAGTGGGAAAATCTAGTTATGATTATCAACGATTAATTAGTTGTGATACAACATCTTCTAATCGTGATGTTAAAAATATTGTAGGAGCAAGTGCTACAGTTAAAATAAAAGAGTATATGACAAAAACAGTTATAAAGAAAACAGATGCCACAACAGGTAAAGAATTAGAAGGAGCTACATTAAGAATATTAGACAAAGATAAAAAAGAAATTCCTTGTACTATTAGAAAATCAGATGGTAAGGAAGAAGATTTGGATAAATGTACTTGGGTATCAGGAAAATCTTCAACAACTGTGGTAGGTCTTGATGCAGGAGACTATTATTTGGAAGAAACAATAGCTCCAAAAGGATATGTAAAGTCTAGCAAAATGGTACCATTTAAGGTAAAAGCAGATGGATCTACTACACCAGTAGAAATGGAAAACAAAGTAGAAGAAGTAGTTGTACCAGATACATTAGGAAAAAGATCAACTTTATTACTTATTGTTGCTATGCTTGATATTGCACTTGGCATAGGTGTATTAATTTATGTTAAAAGGAATAGAACTCAAGAATAATAATATATATAAATTAATTTTATAAATTTATTAAAAAATAATGTTAAAATAATTGACATTATTTTTTTCATGACTTATAATTATAGTGTATAAAATAGAGGAGGATATCAAAATGAAATTAAAAAAATCATTATTGAATACTTTTTTGGTATTAGGACTTGTTGGCACTGTTAGTAGTGTAAAAGCTACTAATCCAACTTATATGGATGTTTTGTCTCATTCTGATAGTTATGGATGGGTTTTAGGAACGAGTCAAGGTTATTCTACTTTTGGTATTGTTGATGTTACTAATAATGCTAATGTGCCAGTTTATTGTATAGATTATGGACGTTCTTATTTAACTGATGGGCATGGATCTGTAAGATATCAAGCTTCATCTGGATGGGTAAATGAAGGAGTTTCTTGTATTGTGTTGGATTATGCAGCATCTCATAATTATCAACTACCAACAGTATCAAAAGATATTAATGTAGCTACTGCTTCAAATTTCTCTATAGAAGGATTTGCTGATTTACAAGCAACAATATGGAAAAATTTAACAGATGCTGATTTAGAAAAAGCTACTACTAGAACTTGTTCTCCAAAAATAGTAGAAGGAGCTACTCCGACAGCTTTAAGTCTTACTCAACCAACAAAATTTGAATACAATAAAGATTTGGGTGAATATGTATCTCAAAAAATAACTGTAACACATACGGGTGATTATACAATTTCTTTAACGGGCGCAAATGCGGGTTCATATGTATCTAATTCTGCTACTAGTAAAGATCCATTAACTACAACTAATGCAAATGATTTGTATGTACATATTAAGGCTCAAGAAACAGATAGTGTATCTGCGAAAGTAGAAATTTCACAGACTTATAAAAATCATACAAATGAGTATAGTATGACTTGTAGTATATATAGAGTTTCAGGATGGGCTGATGGAACTGCTATGTCTGAAACAGAAGCGTCTGAATGGCAACGTATGGCTAGATGTGAATTGACTAATAATCCTAAAGATAAAGTAGTAAAAGCAAGTATTAATTTATCATACAATCCAGAAGCACCAGAACCATCAAAAGTAGTTATAAAGAAAACAGATGCCACAACAGGAAAAGAGTTAGAGGGAGCTACATTAAGAATATTAGACAAAGATAAGAAAGAAATTCCTTGTACTATTAGAAAATCTGATGGTAAAGAGCAAACTTTAGAAAAATGTACTTGGGTATCAGGAAAATCTTCAACAACTGTGGTAGGTCTTGATGCAGGAGACTATTATTTGGAAGAAACAATAGCTCCAAAAGGATATGTAAAGTCTAGCAAAATGGTACCATTTAAGGTAAAAGCAGATGGATCTACTACACCAGTAGAAATGGAAAACAAAGTAGAAGAAGTAGTTGTACCAGATACATTAGGAAAAAGATCGGCTTTATTGCTTACTATAGCTATGTTTGATATCGCACTAGGTATAGGTGTATTAACTTATGTTAAAAAGAATAAAGTTCAAGAATAGTTTTGTACTTTTAATAGGTATATTATTAATAGTATCAGGTGTATTTATAGGTTTTCTCGATTTCTTTGAAGAAAGAAAAGAGAAAACCTTTTCTCAAATGAATATATTGCTATATGATAATGAAACACCTTTAGAAATAGATGAAGATAGTGATATTCCAAAAGATGATCCTGATAATAAAGATGAAGAAAAACCTAGTGAACAACCTAGTCAAGATAATGGTAATAATAACGGGAACAAAAATTCATTTAAATATGATTTCATAGGTACATTAGAAATACCTAAAATTAATTTAAAAAGTGGTTTTTTAGATCTTAATTCAAGATATAATAATGTTGATTATAATATTACGGTTATTAATGGTTCCACTTTTCCAGATGAGGTAAATGGTAATTTAATTTTAGCGGCCCACTCAGGTGAATGCAGTTATTGTTATTTTAATAGATTATATAAATTAGGTGTTGGAGATATTGCTTATTTAACATATAAAAATATTAAATATAATTATAAGATTGTTAATATATATGAAGTTCCAAAGAAAGGATCTGTTCCTATTTATAGAGATACAGATAAAAATACATTAACTTTAATTACATGTACTAGAAATAGTGATACAAAACAAACTATATATATTTTAGAAAGATATTAAATCATTAAGAGGTGATTTTATGAACAACTATTCATTAATAGATAAATTAAAGATATTAGTTGATGTTGCTTCTTCATCATCACTTTTTTTGTTTTGTTCTATGATATTTATATTTGCTTTAATATTTTATTTTATTTGTAAAAGTAAAAGTATAAATATTAGTAAATGGGTTTTTATAGGAATATGGACTGTTTTAGCTTTAATACTTATAATATACTATAATAAATATGTTTTACAGTTTTTAGACAGCTTTACGGATTTTATATTTTCCGCACTTTATTTTCCTAATTTTTATGTATATACATCAATCATTTTAATTATAAATTTCTACTTGTTATTTTCAATAATAAGTAACAAAATTAAAAAACCAAACAAAATTGTAAATATATGTAGTGGTATTTTAATTGATGCCATGCTAGGTCTAATAATAGGTATAGTAAATAATTATAATATAAATGTTAATGATACTGTTAGTACTTATTCAAATCCAAAGATGTTAGTTATGTTGCAGTTATCATCATCAATATTTGCTTCTTGGCTATTACTTAATTTATTATGTTCTGCTTATTTAAAATTAAAAAAATACGATAAAGATGATTATCCAAAGATGCAGGAAATAATTTTTGAGGATGTATAATATGTATGATGAATATGTGCCAAGTGAAAAAAGTTTTTTAGAAAAACATAATAATATTTATATTTCGCAAGAACAAATAGATATATTAAAAAGATATGATATTGATATAAAAAATTATAAAAATATAAATGATTTAGTTTATGATATAGAATATTATTTAAATTCATCAACTGAACAGTTAGAAGATTTAGAGTGGGTTAGTATGTCTTTAGCTGAATATAATTATTATAATAATACAAATAAATAGGTTTATACCTATTTTTTTTAAAGGATTTAAACTATATATATATAATAATATATATGAGGTGTTTGGTATAAAAAAAGAGATAAAGAAAAAGTTAGAAGCTAGTAATGATTTACTTTCAAATATAAATGGTTATTCATTAGATTTAGAACAACGACTAGCTGTTATTGATAGTTCTAAATCTTTACTATTGATAGCGGGTGCTGGGAGTGGCAAGAGTCTAACTATGATAGGTAAAGTAATGTATTTGATAAATCAACTTAATTATAAACCTGATGAAATACTTTGCATAACCTTTACAAGAGAAGCTTGTAATAATTTAATGAGAAATATAAATAAAAATAACAATTATAATGTAAAAGTATATACCTTCCATTCCTTAGCTCGCCTTTTATTGAAAGATAAAAACTATTCACTTGCTCCAAATGATTTGTTAGAGTATGTAACAGACGAATATTTTTATATGATAGAGTATAATTCTAAATTTAAATTTTTAGTAAAAAAACTAATTGGTAAAATTGATACACCATACAAAACTATTTTAAAATCAAAGGAATTAATTGCTTTAAAAAAACTTATAATTACTTTTATAAACCTTTTTAAAACAAATAATTATGATATTAAGTATTTTCTTAAAATTAAAACTAATAAAGATTTAATTAGAATTATAATTGATATTTATAATTTATATGAAGACGAACTTAAAAGTACTTCAAGCCTAGATTATAATGATCTAATAAAAGAAGGAATACTATATATACAAAACAATAGTATTCCAAATTATAAATATATTATTGTTGATGAATATCAAGATACATCATATATTAGATATTTATTGCTTAAACAAATAATTGATAAAAACGATTGTAAAATAGTATGTGTGGGAGATGATTATCAGTCTATATATAGATTTAGTGGTTGTAATTTAAATATGTTTTTAGATTTTAAAAAGTATTTTAAAAAAAGTAAAATACTAAAAATTAATAATACATATAGAAATAGTCAGGAATTAATAAATGTAGCAGGTAAGTTTATTATGAAAAATAAAAGGCAAATGTATAAAAAATTAACAAGTTCAAAACATATAGATAAGCCAATAAAAATAATGTATTCAAATAGTTTATATAAATTACTTGATAAAGTAACTGTAAAGTATAACAATATACTTATTTTAGGAAGAAATAATTTTGATATCAATAAATATTTCAAAACTTCTATCATAAATTATAATGGGGCTAATATAAAATATATGACAGTACATTCTTCAAAAGGATTAGAAGAAGATTGCGTTATAATTATTAATTTAAGTGATGATATACTAGGATTTCCTAATAAAATAAAAGATAACAAAGTACTTAAATATGTTAATAATTCAAAAGATTTTTATCTATATGAAGAAGAGAGAAGACTATTTTATGTAGCTTTAACAAGGAGCAGGAATGAAGTATATTTATTAGTAGATAAAAATAACATTTCTCCTTTTGCTAGGGAGATCATAAAAGATAATACTAAATATATAGAATATATTTAGTAATTGGAAATTTTATGCAGTTTTTATAAAACATTACCATAGTTGTTTAAAACAATTGAAAATTAAAAAAACAAGTGAATTTGACATTAATTAATCAAAATGTTATGATAATGTTGCATTTCAAAAAAAGAAGAGGTGTTATAATGAAATTTAAACTTAAAAATATAGAATGTATTATACTTTCTATGTTATTTGTTTTGGATGCATATTTATTTTATTTGAATTTAGATATTATAAGTCATAAATCTAGTAACAAATTATCTTCTAATAATATTTATATAGAAGAAAAAAATGATGTTATCATAGATGATAAAGCTGTATCTCAAGAATTAGAAGTAACTGATTCTGAACCAATAGAAGAAGAGCAAGAAGAAATTACCTTAGATGCTCAAGAAAAAGTTATAGAAGAGGATCCTATTGTTTATGATGGAATGACTTTAGATGAATTGTCAGAAAAACTAAACAGATCCTTGAATTCAACAATTGCGGATAAAGGTTATTTAATAGCTTCTTATTCATTGGAACGTGGTGTAGATCCATATATGGCAACAGCAATTATCCTACAAGAAACAGGATGTAAGTGGGAATGTAGTAATTTAGTTAAAAGTTGTAATAATGTAGGTGGCCAAAAAGGATCTGGTTGTGGAAGTTATAGTTATTTTGACTCAATAGATAATGGTATTACTGCTTTTATTGATAATTTATATAAAAATTATATAAGTTATGGACTAACTACACCAGAGTTAATTAATCCTAAATATGCAGAAGATAAAAATTGGTCAGTAAACGTAAATAAATATATTGAAAATATAAAGGCACTTTAGTGCTTTTTTTGTTCTAAAAATATGTAGTATCCATATATTTTACTATGGGTGATAAAATGTATAATGGGCTTACAGAAAAAGAAGTAATTGATAATAGAAAAAAATATGGTACAAATGACGTATCAAAAGCAAAAACCAATAGTTTTTTTAGTTTGCTAATTGATACACTAGCAGATCCTATAATAAAAATATTATTAATAGCTTTAGCAATTAAAACTATTTTTTTATTTAAAAATTTCGACTGGTACGAGACAATTGGAATTGTAATAGCTATATTATTTGCTTCTTTAATATCAACAATCTCAGAATACGGTAGTGAAAAATCATTTCAAAAGTTACAAGATGAAGTATCGAAAGTAAAATGTAAAGTAATAAGAAATGGCAAAAAAATTGAAATACCTATGAATGATGTTGTAGTTGATGATATAGTAAGCTTGGAAACCGGAGATAAGATACCTGCTGATGGAATAATAGTTAAAGGAAATATTAGTGTAGATGAATCCAGCCTAAATGGAGAGAGTAGTGAAGCATATAAGGAATCTGTTATAAGTAATAATATTATTAAAGATAAAAATAGAGTTTACAAAGGAAGTGTGGTTTATAGTAATAGTGCTTTAATGAAAGTAACTAGTGTAGGCGAGAATACTTTTTATGGAAAAATAGCTTTAGAATTACAAGAAAAAAAGCCAGAGACACCTTTAAAACTTAAGTTAAGATCATTAGCGGGTTTTATTAGTAAGATAGGTTATATAGGCGCTTTTTTAGTATTTTTTTCTTATTTGTTTAAAGTAGTTGTTATAAATAATAATTTTGATATAGAATTAATTAGACAAATGGTTACTAATTTTCCTTTAATTACAGGGCATATATTATATGCTTTAACATTATGCGTTACTATAATAATAGTAGCTGTACCAGAAGGTTTACCTATGATGATTACTTTAGTATTATCATCTAATATGAAGAGAATGCTTAAGGATAATGTTCTTGTTAGAAAACTTGTAGGAATAGAAACAAGTGGTAATATAAATATTTTATTTACAGATAAGACAGGAACTCTTACAAAAGGAAAATTAGAATTAAAAAAGATTATTAGTGGAAGTCTTAATGAATATAAAAATGAAGTAGAACTTGCAAAGAAAAATAAATATTATAATATTGTAAAATTGTCTTGTATAGGTAATAATTCTAGTAGTTATGATGATAATAAAATAATAGGAGGTAATATAACAGACAGATCAATACTTAAATTTTTTAAAAATGATAATATTAAAATAAAAAAACAAAAAGAAATACCTTTTGATAGTAAAAATAAATATTCAATTACTAGAATAGATGATGTAAATTATATAAAAGGCGCACCAGAAATGTTATTAAATAAATGTGTTAATTATTATGATGAGTTTGGGACTTTAAAGAAAATAGAAAGTATATCTAAGCTTCAAAGTAAGATAAATACAAATACTAAAAATGGAATAAGAGTACTTGTTTTAGCTACAAGTTTTGGTAGTATAGAAAGTATTTCAAACTTAAATTTTGTCGGAATACTTTTAATTAAAGATGATATTAGAAAAGAAGCAAAAGAAGGTGTTAAATTAGTTAAGGGAGCTCATATTAAGACAATAATGATTACAGGAGATAATAAAGATACTGCAATTTCTATAGGAAGGGAAGTTGGAATATATGAAGAAGGAGATTTAGTATTAACTAGTGAAGAATTAAATAAATTAACTGATGATGAGTTAAAATCAAAATTAATGAATATATCAATAGTAGCAAGAAGCCTTCCAACAGATAAAAGTAGATTAGTTCGTATTAGTCAAGAATTGGATTTAGTAGTAGGTATGACAGGTGATGGAGTAAATGATGCCCCTGCTTTAAAAAAAGCAGATGTAGGATTTAGTATGGGAAGTGGAACTGAGGTTTCTAAAGAGGCTAGTGATATAGTAATACTTGATGATAATTTTATGTCAATATCAAAAGCAATATTATTTGGAAGAACGATTTTTAAAAGTATTAGAAAATTTATAATAGTGCAACTTACAATAAATATGTGTGCATTGTCACTTTCTATAATAGGCCCTTTTATAAATATAGAAATGCCTATTACCGTAATACAGATGCTATGGATAAATATGGTTATGGATACATTAGCTGGACTTGCTTTTTCGTTTGAACCGCCTATTATAGAATATATGAGTGAGTATCCTAATAAAAAAGATACACCAATAATTAATAAATATATGTTAAATCAAATATTTTTTACTGGTATATATTCTTCTTTAATATGCATATTGTTCTTAAAGTTACCATTTATAAAACAATTATTTAGAGCAGATAAGTATCTTTATACGGCTTTCTTTGGACTATTTATTTTTATTGATATATTTAATAGTTTTAACGCTAGAACTAATAAATTAAACTTATTATCTAATATATTAAAGAATAAAGTGTTTATTTTCATTATGTTATTTATAGTTACAATACAAATATTATTAATTTATTATGGAGGAGAATTATTTAGAACTTCTGGATTAAGTATATTTGAATTTGAAATAATGATATTATTTGCTTTTAGTGTTATACCATTTGATTGGATCAGAAAATTAGTATTGAATAAAAAAGGTAAAAATACAGGAGTTTGACTTATAAAATATTTAGTGATATTATACATATGTTGTAGGTGATTTAATGAAAAAAGTGTTAGTTGTTTTAGTTATTTGTATAATTTGTTCTGGTTGTGGAAAAACTACAAAAAATGTTACTATAAATATTTATAATGGTAATGATACTGAAGAAAAGCAAATCAAAACTCAACAAGAGGGAAAAGAAGAACAAGAAGAAATAAAAAATGATACAAAAGGAATAACTGTCCAAGAAAATAAAGAAGAAATAAAAAAAACTGAAGAAACAAGCGACGATTCTAGTAAAAAGGATTTAGAAGATGAAAATTCACTAAAAAACAAATTAAAAAACACATATCAAAAAGCAAAATCATGGTATGATGAGAATAAAGATGAGATAAAAGAAGCTAATAAAGAAGTAATAGAAAATGACAAACAAACAATTAATGACTTAAAAGATAAAACTGAATTATGGTATGATGATAATAAAGATGAGATAAAAGAAAAAGGCAATAAAATAATAGAAAATGGTTCTAATACCATTAAGGATTTTGTAAATAAATTTAAAAAAGATGAATAAAAAGTAATATTTCTTCCATATTATTACTGGAGGTAATATATGAAAAAAATATTATTAGTTTTTGTAGCTATTTTACTATTAAGCGGATGTTCTTTAAGTAATATGGATAATACTCCAACAAAAAAAGTTGAAAACTATTTAAATGAGTATCAGACTTTAGGTTCAAATGTTTTATCTAAGTTGGATTCGGTGGTAGATCAAGAAGTTCTATTTGATGAAGATCAAAAAACAACTTATAGGGATATTTTAAAGAAACATTATCAAGACTTAACATATACAATAAAAGAAGAGACTATTAATGGAGATAAGGCTACAGTGGAAGCTGAAATAGAAGTAAATGATTATACAAAGGTTTTAAAAGAGATAGAAAGTTATAAGACAACCAATAATCAAGAATTTTTAGATGATAACGGTTCTTTTGACGATATTAAGTTTAATAATTATAAATTAAATTTATTAAAATCAAATAAAGATAGGGTTAAATATACAATATATTTTTCACTAACTAAAATAGAAGATGAGTGGACCCTAGATAGTTTAACTGATACAGAAGAATCAAAACTACTTGGAATATATGAATACTAGAAAATACTAGTATTTTTTTTGTGTTTGATATATAATATTAATGGTGAATAGGATGGATAAGAAAACATTTAAAACAATAGATGAACAGCTAGATATATTAAAAAAAAGAGGACTTGTTATATTAGATATTGATAAGGCAAAAAATATTTTATTAAGAGAAAATTACTTTTTTCTAAATGGTTATAGGCATCTTTTCGTAAAATCATGGAAGGATAATGATTTTATTCCTGGTACTACATTTGAAGAATTGTATGCTATGTTTTTATTTGATAGGAGAGTAAGAAATATATTTTTTAAAAATTTACTTATTATAGAGAATAATATAAAATCACTAATAAGTTATCAATTATCTAAAAAATATGGATTTAAAGAAAAAGAGTATTTA
This sequence comes from bacterium, assembly GCA_030531425.1. Classification (GTDB taxonomy): domain Bacteria; phylum Bacillota_I; class Bacilli_A; order RF39; family UBA660; genus UMGS1613. The sequence continues at coordinate 653 of JAUNNO010000012.1, read as the reverse complement.
AACCCTAAAAACTTTTCTAAAGATCCTATGAAAGTAAGACAAGTACACGACATAATAAATAAAGTCAAAAGGCAGATTAGATCTAATGGAAGCAAACACTCAGCAACTATGCATTATTTAACTAATTATGGATATATACCTTTATGGATACTTGTTAAAGTACTTTCATTTGGTATAGTTGGAGAATTGTATAATATATTAGATACATCAGATCAAATAGATATTTCAGGATATTACAATATTGACTCTGAAACATTAACTATATATTTGGCTATATTATCTAATTATAGAAATCTTTGTGCTCATGAAGATATTTTATATGATCATAGAACTCAAAAAGTAATACCAGATACTAGGTATCATTATCTTTTAAATATTGATAAAACTGATGATGAGTATAATTATGGTAAAAATGATTTGTTTAGTGTTGTGATAATAATGAAGCAAATGTTAACTATAGATGAATTTAGAGAATTTATAAATGAAGTTGGTTATGAAATAGATTTATTGGAAGGGAAAACAAATATCTTACCTATAAATAATTTTTTAAATAAAATAGGCTTTCCTGATAATTGGAGAGATATTGTAGACATAGATGAATGAAAAAATATATTAAATTTTTACCTATAGCATTAGCTGTATTCATATTTACA
>JAUNNO010000064.1 GCA_030531425.1 bacterium | reverse complement strand
ATAATAATGTTAGTTATAATAATTATTAAACCTAAATATAAAGATGATAAATTAAATAGACTTGAAATAAATGTAATTAAAGAAATAAGTGATTTTAAAAATGATTTTTCACATAGTTTAACTAATGATTTTAATAATCAAACAGAGAAACTAGATAATAGATTAAGACTAATAAATGATAAAGTAAATGAAAGACTTGATGAAAACTTTGAAAGAACTAATAAAACTTTTACTAATGTTTTAGAACGTTTATCAAAAATAGATGAAGCACAAAAGAAAATTGATACCCTATCAGGTGATATTATTTCACTTCAAGGAGTTTTAACTGATAAAAAAACTAGAGGAATATTTGGAGAAGTTAATTTAGAAAACATACTTTCAAATGTTTTTGGAAATAATAATACTAAAATATATCAAATGCAATATACATTTGATAATGGTACTATTGCAGACTGTGTTTTATTTACACCAGAACCTCTTGGGGCAATAGCAATAGATTCAAAGTTTCCTTTAGAACATTATCAAATTATGGTTGATAAAAAAAACACAAAAGAAGAAAGACTTCAAGCAGAAAAAATGTTTAAGATTGACATGAAAAAGCATATAGATGCCATAAGTAGTAAATATATAATACCGGGCGTAACTTCAGATCAAGCAATACTTTTTTTGCCAGCAGAAGCTATATTTGCTGAAGTAAATGCATATCATACTGATATATTAGAATATGCTTATAAAAAAAGAGTATGGATTACAAGTCCTACAACATTAATTAGTACACTTACAACTATTCAAGTTATAATAAAAAATATAGAAAGAGATAAATTTGCTAAAGTTATACATAATGAATTAAGATTATTAGACGAAGAATTTAAAAGGTATAAGGATAGATGGGATAAACTTTATAGAAGTATTGAAACAGTAAGTAAGGATGTTAAAGATATTCATACAACTACAGATAAAATAACTAAAAGATTTAATAGTATAAATCAAGTGGAGATGAACGAATTGGATGATAAAGAAAATTAATTTATTAATTATTTTAGTATCATTATTTGGAAGTTTATATTTTGTTTTTACTAAGGATAATTCTTTTGTTTTAGTACTTAAAGATTTATCTTTAGTATTTACTATTAATTTGTTATATATTATATCATTTATTTTTAAATTTAAAATAAATGATAATATACATTTTATATATATATTATTTATATTTTTAGCTCAATTTATAGGAGTTACTTGTGAGATGTATAATTATATTTCTTGGTATGATACATTTACTCACTTTTTATCTGGAATATTAACAGGAGTATTAGCTCTTATAGTATTAAATAAACTAAAAATTAATAAGAATATTTTATTTAATATATTATTTATAATAACATTTTCTGTATTTATAGCTGTTTTATGGGAAATGTTTGAGTATGTATCAAGTATTCTATTTAATGTTGATCCACAAAAAGTATTAACAACAGGAGTAAATGATACTATGAAAGATATTATAGTAGCATTCTTAGGTTCAATATTAGTATCAATGTATTATTTTTTTAAAAGGAATAGTTAAAAAATATAGGAATTATTAATTTATAATTCCTTTTTATTTTTATAAATTACATATTTAAGTGCTATATAATGACTTTTTATTAGAAATTTGATACAATTATATTGGTGATAGTATGGAGGATAAGGTATTAGAAATTTTGACTAATGAGGATGGCGCATTAGAAATATCAGCTATAGAAGAAAAACTTGGATTTAGTACTGTAGATGAATTAAAGGAATTATTAAAAGTATTAGAAACTTTAGAAAATGAAAATAAAATATATAAAACTAAAAAAGATAAATATATGTTATTTGATAAAAGTAATTTGAAAATAGGAAAACTTCTTGGAACTAAAAAAGGTTATGCTTTTGTTGATATAGAAGGTGATGAAGATGTATTTGTAAGTCAAAATAATTTGAATGGTGCTATAGATAGTGATACGGTTGTAGTTGAAGTAACTTCTAAAAAAGGATTAAAATTAGAAGGAAGAATTGTTAAAGTTGTTGAAAGAAAAATTCAACAATTAGTAGGTAAAGTTTATTTTAAAAATAATAAATGTTTAATAGATTTAGATGATAAAAAAGTAAGTATTGATATAGTTATTGATGAGGATAAAACATTAAATGCTGTAAGTGGCCATAAAGTTGTTGTAAGACTTTTAGGAAAATTAGATAGTGAAACATATAGAGGTGCTATAATTAAAATATTAGGGCATGTAGATGATCCTGGTGTTGATATTTTAAGTATAGCAGCAAAATATGAAATAGAAGATGAGTTTCCAGAAGAAGTAGAAGAACAACTTAAAAATATTCCAGATCATGTATTAGAATCTGAATACGAAAATAGAACTGATTTAAGAGATCAGGTGATATTTACTATTGATGGTGATGATACAAAAGATATAGATGATGCTATAAGTATTGAAAAATTATCAAATGGTAATTATAAATTAGGCGTTCATATTGCGGATGTAAGTTATTATGTTACTGAGAATTCTCCTTTAGACTCTGAAGCATATAAAAGAGGAACTAGTGTTTATTTAGCAAACACAGTAATTCCTATGTTACCCCATCAGTTATCTAATGGAATATGTTCCCTAAACCCTAATGTTGATAGACTTGCTATAAGTTGTGTTATGGAAATAGATTTATCTGGTGAGATTGTAGAGTATGATATATTTGAAAGTGTAATTAAATCAAATATTCAGATGACTTATAAAAATGTTAATAGTATTTTAGAAGAAAATATAGTGCCAGAAGGATATGAGATTTATGTTGACAGCCTAAAACAAATGCAAGAGTTAGCTGAAATTTTAAGAAAAAATAAAATTAGAAAAGGATATATAGATTTTAATATAGATGAAGCTAAAATTATTACAGATGATAAGGGTGAGGCTATTGATGTTAAATTAAGAGAACGTGGTACAGGTGAAAAATTAATAGAAGATTTTATGATTGCAGCAAATGAAACTGTAGCTAATCATATAACCTATATGGAATATCCTTTTATATATCGTGTTCACGGTGAACCTAATGAAGAAAAAATAAATAACTTTTTAAACTTTGTAAGTATATTAGGTTATAATGTGAAAAAAATGTCTAAAATAACACCAAAATCAATGCAAGAATTATTAAATGAATTAAGTGATAAAAAAGAATATCCAATACTTTCTTCACTACTTTTAAGAAGTATGCAAAAAGCTGTTTATGATAGAAATAATATAGGACATTTTGGATTAGCTAGTAAATGTTATACACATTTTACTTCACCAATTAGAAGATATCCAGATACAACAGTTCATAGACTACTTAGAACATACTTATTTAATAAAAATTTATCTAAAGATACGATTGATTATTGGGATAAGAAGTTAGTAGTAGTATCAGCACACACATCAGAACGCGAAAGAGCATCTATTGAATGTGAAAGAGAAGTAGACGATATGAAGATGGCAGAATATATGGAAAAACATATAGGTGAGGAATTTAGTGGAATAGTATCAGGAGTTGTAAGTTTTGGACTTTTTATAGAACTTCCAAATAAAATAGAAGGTTTAATTAGAATAGATGATTTAACTGATGATTATTATACCTATGATGAGACTACATTTTCTCTTATAGGTAGAAAGAATAAAAGGGGTTATAGATTAGGTGATGACGTTAAAGTTGTTGTTAAAGCAGCAAACAAATTAAATCATACAATAGATTTTATCTTAAAAAAATGAGGTAATAAAATGAAAAAGAGAATATTTATTTTATTATTAATATTTATTAGTTTATTTTGTTTCGTTATTAAAATAAAAGCGGAAGAACAAAAAAATGTCACTTGTGTGTATAAATTAGATCAAAAATTCAAAGTTGATGGGGATCTAGACGGAATGTCACAAGGGAAGATTACAATACCTATTGTTTTAAATCCAAATAAACCTTATGAAACAACTACATTAGGTCATAGTTTAGTTTCATTTTACAATAATAGCGGGCCAAACGAATATGTTGCTTATGGCACTGATAGTTATAAATTGTGCATGTTTGATAATCAAAAAAAAACAGATTATGAAAATTGTAAATATCAAAATTCTGCTGTTGATTATTTCTTAGATAATAATACTTGCCCTATGTATTTTTACTTATGGTACAATTCTTCTTATAATTTAGATGGATGGTATTCTGATCATTCACCAGCTGATTTTAAGGATAGAAAAAAATATAAAGATTATGTATCATATTATGGTGGTTGGGGTTTTTCTTTTGAGGAGTGGTATTATTATGATGATTCTAAAGAACAATTTGTAGAGCCTGATGATGATGAATATTCTTGCAGTTTATTATTTAAAGGTAGTAATGGATTAAAAGTAACCCCAATAATTAGAATTAATTATACTAAAAAAAATTTGTATTTTGATGTATCAACCTATGAAATTGATGATTATGTTAAAAATTTTAATTTTGATGAAAAAAATAAATGTCCAAATGATTTAAAATATTGTTATAGTTTTTATGATTCAAATACTTCAGGGCTTTTTCCATTAAATGCAGAGTTTGATGAAATTTCAAGGCATATTGGTGTGTATTATAAATGTTTAATATCTAATGAATTATATGAATCGGGCATGATTAATGGACACAGTAAATGTAATTTAATAGATGAAATTAATAAATATAATACTTTAATTTCAGAAAACAAAGTACCTGCTGCAAATGATGTTTATCAAAATTTAAGGTCTATATGTAATACTTATTTAAATTATGATAATTTTAATGGTGATAGTGGAAGCTGTTTTAACATGTGTTTGAATTTAAATTCTTACTTAGAAGATTACAATATTCAAAATGGTGAATGCGGATTTTCATCAAAACTTGTAATATATATATCAAATGTAGTAAGATGGCTAAAATATATAATACCAGTAATAGTAATAGGACTTGGAATATTAGATTTTATAAAAGCAATGTCACAAGATAAAGATGATGAAATGA
>JAUNNO010000063.1 GCA_030531425.1 bacterium | reverse complement strand
GAGCACCTAAAAAATCTCCACCATATCTTTTTGAAACTATTTCAAACTCTTCATCTGTAAGCTTAGTTAATGCATAATCAACTTCTTCTTTTGTATAATCTTTAAAATATTTATATAATGATCTACCTTTTTTAGGTTTCAATTCAACTACCTGATTTTGTTTAGTTTTGAATTTTTTTTCTTTAAAGCTTTCAATGTAAGTTTCAGATTTTGTAGGATTTTGCATATAATCTACAAACTCATAAATATAATTAGAACTTCTTATTTTATTTAATGCCCTTAATTCTATTTGTCTTACTCTTTCTCTTGTTATATTATACTTTTTACCGACAGATTCTAATGTCATTACATCATCATTATAAAATCCGTTTCTTGCCATTAAAACATCAATTTCTCTTTTAGTTAATTTGCATTTAACAAAAAGTTTTTGTATTTCTTCTGGTAAACTTTTTCCTATTAAAAGTTCTTCAGGAGTTAGATCATCCGAAACAAGAAATTCTCCTAATTCTGTATCTCCTTCATCAGATATTGTAGTACTCATACTAATTGTATCTATTCTTAATTTATATAATTGTTCTGCAATTTTAAAAGGAATTTTCATTTCATCAGCAATTTCTTCTAGTGAAGGTTCTCTATTTAATTTTTTTTCTAAATCATATAATGTCTTTTTAAACAAATCCAATCTTTCTGTCAAGTGAACTGGAAGTCGAATATTTCTTCCTTTATTTGATATAGATCTTAAGATATTTTGTCTTATCCAATAATATGCATATGTTGAAAATTTATATCCTTTATATGGATCATAATTATCTACAGCATTTATTAGACCAATATTTCCATCTTGAATCATATCTTGAAACGGCATTCCACTATATAAATACTTATTAGCAAATTTTACTACTAATTTTAAATTACATTCAATTAATTTATCTCTAGCAGCCATATCACCATTTAAGATTTTAATTCCTAACTTTTTTTCTTCTTCAAGTGTTAACAACGGATGATTAGCTATTTCTTTAAAATACAATTTTATACTATCCGGTAAACTATCTATATTGCCAATAATATCATCATTACGTTTTAAATCTATATTATTTATCATACAATAAATCTCAACAATACTAACAAGTAATTTATTATCAAATAGTTCATTACTTTTATCATCAATAATATATTTTTTGTATTTATTAAATATTAATTTAATTGATTCAATAAAAAAATCATTATTATTAATTAATTCAATCAATAAATCTGGTGTTGCATTAATATTATATTCATAAAAAAAATCATTTAAATCTTTAAACTTTATCAAAGCATCATTTAAACTATTTATATTACAAAAATTAGTATTAATATATTTATTAATAATTTCATATTCATGTTCGCAAAATTGCATACTCTCACCCCAATAAATATAGTTAGTATATTATCATAATGAGTGTTATTTGTCAATTTAAAAATTATATATATCATAAGTATTATCAAAAAAATTTGAAACATCATTTAACAAATTAATATCTAACTCATCAACTTTATCTAAATTTATTATATCCTTAACTTTTTTATAATATCCTTTTATAGGTTTTTGATTTTTGTTTAATTTAGCTAATTCAATTAATTTTAATAATTTTTTATATTGTAACAATTTTCTATCTTTATCATCATCACTTATAATATTTATTTCATCAATTTTATTTTGAATAAGAAGGTTAAATGGTAAAGCCTCCTTTTGCATATTAGGCTTTATTATTTCATCTATTGCAAGTGCATTACCATAAATTAATTCATCAATTAATTTAACTAAATATGGAAATTCATATCTAGTAAATTTATAATGAAATAATTCCTCTTTATTTTTTATTTTTGTTTTACTATAATTTCTTATTTTCAAAAAATTATCCCAATCTTTTGGATTTCTTATATCATCATATTCAAAATTTTCTACTCTACTGCACTTATTTATAATCTCTAATTTGAGCGTTTGAAGTTTCTCTAAATCATAGTCAACACTATATTTTTCTATTACATCTTTATTTTTTTTAAAATAATACATAAAATCCTCCTACAATTTTTTTGTTTTTTGATTAGTCACTTCAAAATTTACTGTCCTCATTTTAGGATTAGCATCTTTTACTAATACTACTAATTTATTTCCGATTTTATATTTTTTCTTAGTATTTCTACCTATTATACATTTTTTATCATAATCATAATAATATTTATCATCTAAGATATCTTCTAATTTTACTTTACCTCTAATTAAATTAGAAGTTCTAACCATCATAGAATTTTTACCAATGTCAGTAACAATTACATCAAACTCTTCACCAATTTTATCTTGCATGTATTTAGACATCATTAAGTCATTAGCATCTTCTTCCATTTGCTTACTAACCTTTTCTATTTCATTTGATCTTTTGCAAACATAATTAAGTAGTTTTTCAAATTTATCAAAAGATGACTCATCTACATTAAAATCATCTATATTATCTATTATAGTATGAGTAAGTAAGTCTATTACTCTTCTGATTGGCGAAGTAAAGTGGCCATAAATATCATAGTTTAACGCAAAATGCCCTATATTATTTGTATCATATCTAGCTTTTTTCATTGATCTTAACAAACATTCTAAAGCAACACTAGATACTTCATCATCTCCTAGATTATCTATAATATTTCTTAATGATCTATTATTTACATTCTTAATTTTTGGTATATTAATTCCAGATAATCTTAAAATATCTATTACTTCTTTAACTTTGTCTTCATCAGGGCATTCATGAACTCTATAAGCAAGTGCAAACCAAGCATAATTTCTATATACTGTTGTGTTAGCTATTAACATAAAATTTTCTATTATTTGACCTGCAAGGCCTAAATCATTTTTTTCAAATCCTATAATTTTTTTATCTTTTTCTAATATTTTAACTTCAGTTGTATCAAAATTAAGATAATCTCTTTTTCTTCTTGCATTTTCTAGTATTGAATTTAACTCATTCATTAATTTTAAATCATACGAGTATTCCATATATCCTTCTACATACTCTCCATTTAAAACTTTATTTACATTACTATAGGACATTTCTTTTTTAGAATTTATAACTGATTTATATATATTATAATTTACAACTTCACCTGATGAATCTATTTCCATTTCCACAGTTCTAGTTAGCCTATCTACATCTTGATTTAAAGAACAAATACCATTTGATATAATATGTGGGAACATAGGATTACAAGTATTAGCTAAATAATGTGAAAAACATCTTTTAATTGCTTCTTCAAATAATTTTGAATTTTCTTTAATATAATGACTTACATGAGATATATTAACTTTAAGTAGATAATTTCCATTATCTAACTTCTTAATGCCTACCGCATCATCTCTATCTTTGGTGTTATCACAATCTATTGTAAATATATTTTCACTCCTTAAATCTACTCTAGATTTCATTTCTTCATCTGATATATTTTTAGGTGTTCTAATTGCTTCTTCCATTACTTCTTCACTAAAGTCTATTGGAATATTATTTTCTTCAAATATAACTTTAAGATCAATATCAGGATCGTCCTTGTGACCTACAGTTTTTATAACCTCACCCTTATATTCTCCATCTTTTAAATCACATCCAACATTTACTAAAATAAGATCCCCATTTATAGACGTTTTAAGTTTATTATAATCTATATTTACATTTATATTTTGATTTATATTATAAGGTACAATTGAACAATTAGGATAATTGCCTATAACTTCAAATATAACATTACCTGTTTTTCTTTTTACTATTTTATATATTTCACCATGATAGTAATCTTTTCTTTTATTTAAAATATTTGAAACAACTACCATATCACCATTTAAAGCACCACATAAATCACTATTTTCAATTAATATAGTATAACCATCAGAAGTATGAACAAAACCTGTTCCAGATTTGTTTATAGTAAGTTCTCCAAATGCAAAACCTAGTGAATTATCAAATATACGATATCCCTTTTTTGCATCAAAAAATATACTTCCTTCTTCTTCTAAACTTAATAAAGCACTATTCAATATAATATCTTTTTCTTCACCTTTCAAATTAAAATTTTTCTTTAATTCTTCTTTTGTATGAAAACGTAAATCATGTGAAAAATACTCTAATAATAAAACTTTTAACTCATCCATAAAAACACCATATACCCTCTACAATTTAATTTTAACACATTTTATTATATAAATAAATAAAAATTGTATAGAATTTCTATACAATTTAAATTATTATTTTAGTTTAATTAAATTGGCATATTATTAATAACAAGCACAGGAAGAACTCCCGTCAGCATATACATTACAATATCCACAACCGTTTTGAGGGTAAGCATAAACCCTACCATCATTCCTGTTAACCAAAAGTATATTATGTTCATTCATACAATAATATCCGCCCATAGTGGGTCCACATCTATCTGGTGTAAGTGAGTCTCTAAAAATTGCTTGATTACCTGTATAGTCATTTTCATTATCTGCATAACCATAGTAATCAGCATTTCCACCTTGAATACATACTTCTGAATCATTAAATTTAACGCATGCATAACTATTTGTTACTGTATTTGTATTATTTAATTTGAATTTCAAATAATAATCTTTATCAGTAGGTACTGTTTGTGAATAGTTGGTTGGATCAATTGTACTATTTAATGATGGGCCTGATATAGATGGTCCTTCATACCATATATATACATATTTTTCTTGTACTTGTGGAGCTTTAGCTTCACCTAATACTAATTTCCCGGATTCATATGTTAATGTATCTTTATCATTGTATGTTAAGGTTGTTGTTGAATCTCTTAGTATTGTTCCATTAGAAAGTGTTATTGTACCACTTTGTGGTAGTTCTCCATCTACTGTTACATTTAATGTTTTGTCACCACATTTTGTTATACCTGATTCGATAGTACAACTATTTGGATTAAACTCTCCTTTCAAGTTTTCTTTTGCAATAGCTAACTCTACTGCTTTTAAATAATTTTCTGCACTCCTTTTTAATGCCTCTTTTTTTGAGTCTTCAATAATATCTATTATTATTG